>DASXKD010000001.1:0-3611 GCA_036497045.1 Streptosporangiaceae bacterium
CGCAGGTCCACGTTGGTGCGCTGGCCGATCTTGATCAGGTGCTGGATCTGATCCTGCCGGTCGGCCCTGGTCCCCCACTGGTACAGCAGCGAGGCCTCGGTGACGATGGCGATCAACTCGGGGGCGTTCCCGTCGGTGCGGTCCAGGATCTCCTGCCGCCGCAGCCGGGTTGCCAGGGCCTCCCGCCGCCAGGCGGGCGGCCTGGGCCCGATCTTCATGAAAGCCTCTGCGTATTCCTGCGTCTGCAGCAGGCCCGGCAGCACCAGCGGTATGAACACGCGAATTCTGCTGGCGTCGTTCTCGAACCCGGGAAACTCATTCTCGAAGATGTCGGCGCAATCACGCCACCACGGGCGGGCCCGGGAGCGGATCGCAAGATCCTCGATCTCGTCCCGCTCCGCGGGGCCGACACCGTAAATACGGAGCAGGTCTCTGATATCGCTCATCTCGGGACGTTTCCACTGATTGGCCTCGAACCGGCCGACCTTGCCCCGCCCCCAGTTGAGCATGTCACAGACGTGGTTGGCGGTGTACCCGCTCTTTACCCGCAGTTGCAGGAGCTGCCGTGACAAACGGCGTTTCGCCACTGTAGCGCCGTAGGCGTCGTCGCTCATCGGAGGTCGCCTCCTTGACAGGGGGTCGTGCTCAGTATATAGCTACCTAAGTTGTGAATCACAGAAGTTAATTTCTCGCACGGCACCGGCCCGGGTCCGCGACCCGGGTCCACGGAGGCACTCCCTGCCCCCCTACTCCAGCGCATCCAGGGGCGCACCACCATCGAATTCGCCGTTTCGCACACCATCGAGAAAGCACTCCCATTCGTAGCGGTCGTAGACCAAGACCCGCCCGGCCGGATCGCCGGTGACGCGCATCAGTACCCACTCCACGCCGGGCTGCCCCGGCCCGGTGACCATGGCCACCTCGATCGTGCCGTCGCCCTCCCCGGACCGCTGCCAGTGCTGGGCGGCCACGTCAACGCCCAGTTCCTCCACCGTGGGCTTAGCGGTCACGGTACCTCCGGTTACTCACATGGGCGGGATTTCCTGGCCGGCGCCACGGCGGAAGCATCCGGCGAGGTGGTCGTCCACCACGCCGCAGGCTTGCAGGGCGGCATAGACCGTGACCGGGCCTACGAAGGAGAATCCCAGTTTCCGCAGTTCGCGCGCGCACGCCTGGGAGGCAGGCGTCTGGGCGGGCACATCCGCCAGGGTGACAGGAGGCGCCGACTGCGGGTCCGCGTACCGCCACACCAGCGCCGCGAGCCCGCCGGGCACCGCCAGGGCGGCCCGCGCGTTGCCGATCACCGCGCGGATCTTCGCCCGGTTGCGCACGATCCCGGCGTCGGCCAGCAGGCGCGCCTCGTCCGCCGGGCCGAACCCGGCGACCGTTTCCGGATCGAACCCGCCGAAGGCGGCACGGAAGTTCTCCCGCTTGCGCAAGATCGTGAGCCAGGAGAGCCCGGACTGGAAAGCCTCGAGGGACAGGCGCTCGAAGATGCCCGCGTCGCTGCGCACCGGCTGGCCCCACTCCTGGTCGTGGTAGGTGCGGTAGTCCGCGGTCCCCAGTGCCCAGGGACAGCGCAGCAGGCCGTCAGGACCGGGCGCGGCACCACCGAGGGGCTCGGTCACTGCCGTGGCTCCCACCGGGCCCGCAGCTCGTCAAGTTCCCGGCGCAACGTGGCGATCTCCACGTCACGCGCGGTGACCGACCGGGCGATCACGCCGAGAGCCTCCTCAGTCGCGGACACGTTGTAACCCCACAGGGCAAGCGGCGGGCGCAGCAGGGCCACGTCGGCCGCGGTCAGTTCGTCCAGGCGCAGCGGCGCGAAGTCGCTGGGGAATGCGGCCATCTCCCCGGCCCGCCCGAGGGCAGCCAGCACCACGCAGGCGAGGATCGCCGCGACCGCGAGCACAAGAATCACCGGCACAGTAAGAATCGTGCCATGCTCGGCCGATGACAGGGCACAGACCGCGACGGCAGGCGCCGGGCGACGGGGCACAGCTGACGCCGGTCGGCGCTGCACAACCGGTGCCCGCCGTCCTCGTCGCGGCCGTCACCTCACCGGCCGAAACGGATCACGCGATCGCCGCCGGCGCGGACATGATCGACGGCAGCGGCCTCACCGATCAGGACGTGGCGGCGCTGCGTGCCCGGCATCCGGGCCTGCGGCTGTGGCACGGCTCGCCCGCCGCGGCGGACGCCGACCAGGCAGGGACCCCCGCCGCCGTGATCGCCACCGCGGCGGTGCTTGCCTGGCTCGGGACTCCGGCCATCCGGACCAGGCACGTCCTGCCGGTCCGCCGGGCCATCGACATGACCTGCTCGATCGCGGGCACGCGGCTACCCGCGCTCACCACCAGGGGCCTGGCCTGACCCCGCGGGCCAGGCCGGCTCGGACGGGTCACCCCCGGCCCCGTTGCCGTGCGCGGTGCGGATGATCCGCACCACCTCCTCCGGATCGTCGGCGATGCTCACCAGGTCCAGGTCCGCCGGTGAGACCTTGCCCTCCCCGGATACCACGTCACGCAGCCACGCCAGCAGGCCGGACCAGTAGGGACTGCCGACCAGCACGATGGGGAACCTGGTGATCTTGCCGGTCTGCACCAGCGTGACCGCCTCGAACAGTTCGTCCAGCGTGCCGAAACCGCCCGGCAGCACCACGAAGGCCTGCGAGTACTTGACGAACATGGTCTTGCGGACGAAGAAGTACCTGAACTCCAGGCCGATGTCGACGAACTCGTTCAGCCCCTGTTCCTGCGGCAACTCGATGCCCAGGCCGACGGAGATACCCTGCGCGCTCGCGGCGCCCTTGTTGGCCGCCTCCATGATGCCGGGCCCGCCGCCGGTGATCACCGCATACCCGGCCCCGGCCAGCGCCGCGGTGATCTGGGTGGTGAGCTCATACTGCGCGGAACCGGGCTGGGAACGGGAGGAGCCGAACACCGACACCGCCTTGCCCATCCCGGCGAGCAGCCCGAACCCTTCCACGAACTCGGCCTGAATCCGCAGCACCCGCCAGGGATCGGTGTGCACCCAGTCGCTGGGGCCGCGCCGGTCGAGCAGGCGCTGGTCGGTGGTGGTCTTCGGGATCGCCCGGCCCCGCAGCATGGCGGGCCCCTGGCGGCGCACCCTGCGGCCTGACTCGGGTTCCATGCTCATGATCTTGCCATTTCAGCCGCTCACCCCGTGATCGCGGAGAATCTCGTTCAGCGCCAGCCGGTCGTGGCCCGACCCCTCGGCCAGCCGCCGCAGCACGAGCACGCAGGGCATGCCGAAGTCCCCGCCAGGGAAGCTCCTGACCCGCGTGCCGCTGACGCACACCGACCAGGCCGGCGCCTCTCCCCTGGGCAGTTCCTGGCCGGTCGAGACGTCGATGACGTGGGTCGTCGCGGTCAGGATGGTGCCCGCGCCGAGCTTGGCGCCGGTCCGGACCCTGGCCCCCTCCACCACCATCGAGCGCGAGCCGATGAACGCGTCATCCTCGACCACCACGGGCACCGCGCTCGGGGGCTCGAGCACACCACCGATGCCCGCCCCGCCGGACAGATGCACATTCCTGCCGATCTGGGCGCAGGACCCGACGGTGGCCCAGGTGTCCACCATGGTGCCGG
>DASXKD010000002.1:0-2354 GCA_036497045.1 Streptosporangiaceae bacterium
CCGGCCCCGGCCTGAACGGCCCGGACTTCTACAACGCGCAAGGAGGCTGCTCCTAGCGCCGCCAACGGGCCACGCCACTCGCAGCGGGTGCCGCCTGGCGCCGCGCCCGCCGGCCCGGTGGCTCACGGTGGGAACAGGAGCGCCCAGACGATCTTGCCGGACTCTCCGTCAGGCAGCATGGGCGCGGCCGCGAGCCACCCGCCCGCATCCGGTGCCGGAGCGCGGCCTCGCGCGGAGACCGGATCGATGGCCGGGTAGTAGTACCCCCACCGCTCGCTCACCGCCGCGACCAGTACAAGGCCGCGCCCGCCGTCGTGCTCCGGGTCCGCCGCGGTCGGGATGGGCGGACGGGGGTCGTAGTCGCTCACCTCCACCAGAAGGTGCCTGTGGTCGCCTGCCAGGCGCAGCGCGACCACCGGGAGGCCGATCGGGCCACCCGGTGCCTGCCTGGCCTGCTGGGCGTCGGTGGAGGCGCGGACCGCGTTCGTGACGAGTTCGGATACGGCCAGTTCGGCGGGCTGGGCCAGCGCTTCCATGCCCCATTCCCAGAGCACGGCCGTGGTGTGCAGCCGGGCACACGGAATGGCGCCCGGCAGAGCCCCCAGGGGCAGGAATGAGTGAAACGGCCACTGAGGGGCGTCGCCGGGCGGACTCGCCTGGTGCGCTGGCTTCCCCATGTGGTGAGCGGTCCTTCGCCCTAGGTGCGTACTATGCGCGATAGTACTGATGTCTATCATGCCCCAATTCGAGTTCGCCGACCCTGCGGACCCCACGGTGGTGTACCTGGAACACCTCACCGGCAGCGTCCTCCTGGAAGATGAGGAGGAGGTGCGGTGCTGCCAGGCAGTGTTCGATCACCTGCGGGCCGAGGCGCTCGGCCCCGGCCCATCGGCCGACCTGATCGCACGTACCGCAGCCGGGCAGACCTGACAGGCCGTCCCTACACCCACCACGGGCCGGAGTTGTAGGTCCAGTCCCGCACCGTGGAACTGTCGTAGTTCTGGCCCTCGGCGTACTGCGTGGCCCGCACGTGCGTGTGGTTGTACATGAACGCGCCCTTGTCGGCATAGTCGGCCACCCAGTACCCGTTGAGGCGGGGGTTGCCGAACACCGAGGACGCCTGCCCATAGACCCAGACCTTGTACCCGGCCGCCTGCAGGGCCTGGCCGAAGTGGTCCACGTAGGTGCCGTCCACCCGGCCTTCCATGTCGATCACCGTGTAGACCCGCTTGGGAACGCCCAGATCACGAAGTGCCTCGATGGCCTGCTTAGCCTCGCCGGCGCCGTCCAGGCCACCGACCCAGATGGGCAGCTTCCGGTTTCTGTGGAACTGCTTCCAGTCTCCGGGGGCCCACACGTTGAAGGCGTCAGGGCCGCCGTAGTAGCCGCCCACGGCCCCGGTCCAGCTCGGGCTGATATTGGAGGCGAACGCTGAGTCTCTCATCCGTTCGTCCATGCTACGCCCACATAACTAGCGATTTTGGAACCAGATTTCGAATGGAGGATGTTTCTCGATCGGCTAGCTTGGTCATCGCCTTGTCGTTTCCTGCCCCGGTCAGGCCTTCGCCTGCCGTTTCGCGAACCTGCGGCACCGCGGGAACGGGGCCGGAGGTACTACCATAGATCGCTCTTGTGGCCATGCTGCGCCGTCTCCGCGAGGGCGGCTTCCACGGGGTGGTACGCAGGCAGGCCCGCAGGGCGACGCCTGGCGCGTAGGGGGAGTAACGGGAGTGACCATGCACCGGCCGAACGACGCGGGCTACAGCCACAGCGACAGCTACGTCATCGACGACTGGCGCTAGCGCGGATGCATCCGGGGGCCGGATCTGCGAGACGATCGCCCGCGCGTACAAGATCGCGTCCTGGATCCCCGGTCCGGGGAGGTGGCTCGCGGCTGGCTACCAGTCGCCTCCGGGCTCATCGACGACGGCCCCGCCGCTGATCGCATCAAGAGCCGCCCGGCGGGCCCGCCGGGCACTGTAGCCGGACTCCTGGCCGGCCTCACCGGAACCGCCGGCGGCTGTGCCGCTGTCGACCGGCACGAGCGTGGCCGGAAGCGGCAGGTCCGGAGGCGGATCGTAAGACTCGGTAGCGCCGTCACGGACCAGCTTGGTCGGCTGCCCTTGCGACATCCAGCGATCTTCATGGATGTCGAAAGGATCCCGGTACCAGCCCTCTGCCGCATTAATCTCCACGTGATGAGTGTAGGCCGCCTCAGCTG
Source organism: Streptosporangiaceae bacterium (assembly GCA_036497045.1). Classification (GTDB taxonomy): domain Bacteria; phylum Actinomycetota; class Actinomycetes; order Streptosporangiales; family Streptosporangiaceae; genus DASXKD01. The sequence goes on from DASXKD010000002.1 coordinate 2,222, forward strand.
AACAGCCCAGCCGTGGTCAGGGCGCGATGCCTAGCCGGGCGGCTTCGCGGGCCGCGGCCGTCCGGGACGAGACACCGATCTTGGACAGGACCGCGGAGACGTGGTGGTGCACGGTCCGTTCGGAGATGAACAG
>DASXKD010000003.1:0-6718 GCA_036497045.1 Streptosporangiaceae bacterium
CCTCCGCGGCGCTGCTGCGGGCCTCCTTCGGCTTCGACGGCCTGCCGGTGATGCTCAACGCGGCGCAGACGGCGGCCTCGATCGAGGAAGACCCCACCTCGCCGTACTTCGCCCTGGCCAGGAGCGCACTGGGTTTCTCCCATTTCCTGACCGGGGACCTCCAGGCCGCCGGACGGTCCCTGGAGGAGGCGGTGAACAGCGAGGCGTCCCTGCAGTTGATCCGCATGTTCGCCGCCGCCACGCTGGCCATGGTCCTGGTCGCGCAGGGCAGGCTGCCGAGGGCGCGGGAGTGCGCACACGCCGCCCGCGACCTCGCCATCAAGGGCGATCTGGGCAGGTTGCCGCAGACCGTCATGGCCTACGCCGCGACCGCGGCGGTGTATGCCGCCGAGGACCGGTTCGAAGAGGCCCGGCGGGAGCTTGAGCCGGTCCTCGACCTGCGCAAGAAGAACTCCGGCCTCGGGCCCTGGAACACGATCGTGCCGACCTTCCTGCTGGCCCGGATCCGGTTCCAGCTGGGCGACGCCGACGGGGCCGCGGAACTGGCCGATGAAGCGCGAGAGATGCTGGCCGCCCTGCCGGACGGCACCGACGCGCTTCAGGCACGCCTGGCCGATCTCGACCGCCGCCTCGCCCGCCCCTCGCGCGAGGCGGACAACGCCGAGCCGCTGACCGAGCGCGAGACGGCGGTGCTGCACATGCTCGGCGGCTCGCTCTCGCTTCGGGAGATCGGGCAGGAGCTGTACGTGTCGGCGAACACGGTCAAGACGCACACCCAGGCCATCTACCGCAAGCTCGGCGTCTCCTCGCGGCACGACGCCGTGGCGCGTGGCAAACGGCTGGGAATCTAAAGGCACCAGATCACCCGGGTGAAACTCAAGATCGGGTGGATTTTCTCACCCAATCAATGTGTAGAAAGGGGGTAAGTTCATACGCCCGGGGGAAGCGCAGGCAAACAGTCGCTGCACTTCGTGCCATCGGAGGAACAGGCCATGAGCGGGTCCGCGAACCATCGCCAGCGGTACCGGATCATACTCCGGGGTGAATGCCAGCAGTTGCTGTCCGGCATCTTGGACGGGTTCGCGGTCGAGTCCGGCCGGGGCTGGACCAGCATTATGGCCTCAGTGCGCGATGAGTCAGAACTATATGGCCTGATCGACCGGCTTCAGGAATTTGCACTGCATATTGTCAGTTTGAACGAGCTTGGCCCCGACGTGCTGCGCTCGGAGACCGCCTTGGGCAGCACCCTGTGAGGTGTCCGCCAGGCTGACTCATGTCCACGCGCCGGCGCCCGTGCGGCGCGCGGACGGACCAGATCAGAGCAGGCCGAGTTTCTTCGCCCGGCGGACGGCTTCGCCGCGGTGCGTCACCGCGAGCTTGCGGTAGATGCTCTTGAGATGTGTCTTGACGGTGTTCACCGAGATGTACATCTCGGTGGCGATCTCGGCCGTGCTCTCCATGGCCGAGACGTGTTCAAGCACCTCGCGCTCGCGCTCGCTCAGCGGCTCTACGATCACCGGCGCCTCCCTGTTCCCCGGCTGCTTGACCTCCATCCAGCCGGGCCTGATCAGGTCCGGCTCCAGCACGCGGCGGTAGGCCTGAGCCAGTTCGGGGTCGCGCTGCAGCACCGGCCGGAGCCAGTCACGTTCCATCGCGAAGGGCAGCCGGCACAACTCGGGCTCGCCCAGCCGCAGCGCATGCTCCAGGGACCGGCGGCCGCGCGCGGCGTCCCCGGCGCCGTAGTTCAGCCGCGCGTCGACCAGCCATGCCGCCATACGCACCCCGATGGCGGCCTCGATGCCGGAAGGCGCGCCAGCGAGCACGCGCGCGGCCGCCTGCCGGTCCATGGATGCCAGCAGTGCGCGCGCGAGCGCGACCGTGGCGCCGAGTGAGGATTCCGGGCCCGCGCGCATGGCTACCTCAATGGCCGACTGGTAGTCATCGGCGGCGGTATGGGCCCACGATTCAAGCAGCAGCATCCGGCGATCGATCCAGGCAGGCGGTGACCAGCCCTCCCTGGCTCTGCTCACGATGTCCAGAACTGCCCGGCCGCGGCCTTCCGCCAGGCTGTACCTGGCTGCCACGAGGCTTGCCAGTACGCCGATCAGCGTGTCCGGCCGGGTCCGCAGGGCTTCCTCGGCCCGCTTGTGCCAGCGGCGGGCGGGCGGCAGTTCGTTCCGGTCCACGTGCACAGAGGAGAGCGCCACCTCTGCCGCGGCGCCACAGCCGCTCACCTGCCGGTCGTGGCCGTCCTCTGGCCTGCTGGCCGACTCGCCGACCAGTTCCTCGGCACGGCTCAGCCTGCCCCGCAGCGCCTCGATGAGGGCGAGATGCCCGAGGAAGTCGGCCCGCCCGGTCGCACCGTGTGCGGCCTGGCCGGGGACCACGCCCGAGGCGAAGATGGCCACGGCCTCGTCGAAGCGGCCCGACCACAGTTCCACGGCACCGCGGCCCGCGAGCACCTGTGCCTGGTTCCAGGGACGCCGGGCCAGCTGCTGCCGGGGAACGGCGTCGATCAGAACTTCCGCGTTATCGGCCGCGGCGGTAGCGGATCCGACGTCGTCGGTGCACCGGGCGAGGGCGATGCGGATCAGCGAGGCAGCGAGCCGGGACGGCGTTTCCGCCTCCGCGGGAAGCCTGTCGAGCAGGCCTTCGGCGGCACGGGCGAAGGCGCCGCTCGTGGCGTTCTCGCCGCGGGCAAGGTCGATCGCCGCCGCGACGAGCAGCGGCTGTGGCGCCGTCCACCGGACGTCGCGTGGCATGTGCCGGAAGCCGTCGGCAAGTATCTCGTTGCCGGGCGGCTCGATGAGTTCGCCCACGGCAAGCTCGTCCACCACGGTGCTGGCGGCGAACTGCCAGTCACCGGCGTCCGCGGCGTGCTGTACCGCCTCGGTGAGGTACCCGTGCCGGCGGAACCATCTCGCCGCGCGCAGGTGCAGGTTCTGCATCCCGCCGGGGTCGTCGCGCCGTAGCTTCAGCCGCAGGACGGCCGCGAACAGGGAGTGGTAGCGGTACCAGCCCCCCTCGTCCCGCTGGACGAGCGCGTTCACGTGCGCCAGGTCGGGAAGCAGGGCGGCTTCCTTGTCCCCTCCGGCGACCTCGCTGGCGAGCTCCTCGTTGATCCGGTCGAGGATGCTGGTGCGCAGCAGGAAGTTCCTGATGTGCGGTGGCTGGGCGTTGAGCACCTCCTCCACCAGGTAGCTGGCGACGGCGCTGTCCTCCGCAACGAGTTCCTTGACGAACTGATCGGGGTCGGCGTGCCCGTCCATCGAGATGGCCGCCAGGCGCAGGATCGCCGCCCAGCCCTCGGCCCGCCTGGTGAGCCGGTCCAGCGACTCCTCGGACAGCCCGATGCCGTGCTGCGCCATGAGCAGGCAGGCTTCCGGGGTGGTGAAGGCAAGGTCACCCGCCCGGATCTCGGTGAGTTCCCCGGTGAGGCGGTACCGGTGCAGCGGCAGCAGCGGATCGATCCGCGAGGCGACCACCAGCCGCAGCCCCGGAGTGGCGTGCTTCAGGACGTAGGCCAGCCCTTCCAGCACCTTGGCGCTGGTCAGCAGGTGGACATCGTCGAGGACCAGGGTGACCGGAGGATCCTGGGCCGCCATCAGCGAGGCGAGCCGGAGCAGGAACTCATGGTCGACCGGATACCGGCGCACCGCCGCGGACATTGCCCTGGGGAAGTGCACACCGGCCCGCCGCAGCGCCTCCAGGACGTAGGACCAGAACACTCTCGGCTGATTGTCGTGGTCGTCGATGGTCACCCACGCGGCGGCGCCGCCTGCGGCCCACAGGGCGAGAGCCATCGTCTTGCCCGCCCCCGGAGGCCCGGTCAGCGCGGTCACCGGGCCACGGGCACCCTGCGCGATGAGCGCCTGGATGCGTGGCCGCGGTATCAGCCATTCGGGCACGCCGGGCACCGTGACCTTGGACGCCAGGAGTGGATCGCCAGCCCCCGCTGTCTGCCGCCCGGAACCGGCGGTCTCGGGAATGGCCACACTGGTCACCATCGCTACCGCCTCATTACCTCGGCGAGCGGCCGTTGCCGGCCGACCCCACACGCCTAGCGGGCTAGCCCGCCTGATACCTGTTCTCGCATGTACCCGGGTGACCCGTCATCACCCTCCGACGATCTCACCAGGGTGAGGCCACCCAGCTCCCGGGCGCCGCACCGTATCACCCGTACCGAGTGGGGTGCCACCGGCCCGGTGGGAGCAGGGTGGGATGGCTGTGGCGTTTTCCCGCGAACCTTGGGGGCCTGCGGTGCCGTCCGTGTATTACGAGATCCGCATAGCCGGAGTCCTCCCTGCCGAAGCGCTGCTCGACTTCGACCGGCTCAGCGCCTCTGTGCACCAGGTCGAAACGGTGGTGCACGGCCCGCTCCAGGATCAGGCTGCGCTGCACGGGCTCCTGGCCAGGCTGGAGACCTTCGGCGTCCAGGTCCTCGAGGTCCGCCGCCTGCAGGACGACACCTGACGGCCCGGCCCCGGCCCGCGGGCCCGCCTAACCGGGGTGGGTGATGCCTGGCGATCGTGACCGGCCGCCTGCTGAAGATCCTGACGGCGGACTCCGGCGTGCTGAACCTCGTGGTGCTGAAGGGGGCGGCCCAGCGACCGGATGGTGACGCGCTGCAGTTCGTCGGCCCGGACCTCAGCTCTGGCAGGTTGCTCCGGTTTCGTGCGTCAGTCATGGCGACCGTCCTGAGCGCGAGCCAACGACTGATCAGGCTCGCCCGCGGCCGGCCGGCGGGCATCCCCCTCGGCGGGTGATTGCCGGACGAGGGCCGGTGCTGCCCCCCGGCAGCGGTACGCTAAGCAGGCAAACGGGACGGTGCCGAGGGCAGGCGGTCAATGGCGGGCGAAAGCCGCGAGGAGATAGTCAACGGCAGTCCTCCGCTGCCGTTCGACACGAGCGTGGCGCACGTCGCCCGGGTGTACAACTACTGGCTCGGCGGGAAGGACAACTTCGCCGCTGACCGGGCCGCGGGCGAGCAGGCGAGCAAGGCCTTCCCCGAGATCGGGCTGTCCGCACGGTCCAATCGGTCGTTCCTGGCCAGGGCGGTTCGCTTCCTGGCCGGGGAATGCGAGGTCCGCCAGTTCCTGGACATCGGGACCGGCATCCCGTCGGCGAACAACACCCACGAGGTCGCCCAGTCGGTGGCACCGACGGCCCGGATCGTCTACGTGGACAACGACCCGATCGTGCTCACCCACGCCCGCGCGTTGCTGACCAGCGACCCGGCCGGCGCCACCGACTACATCGACGCCGACCTGCGGGATCCCCGGGGGATCCTGGCCGGGGCGGAACGGCTGCTGGATTTCAGCCGCCCGGTCGCGGTGATGCTGATGGCCGTCCTGCAGCACCTCGACGATGAGGACGACCCGTACCGGATAGTCGAAACGCTGCTGGAACCCCTGCCGCCGGGCAGTTACCTAGCGATGTCCCACCCTGCCAAGGACATCAACGCCGAGGCCATGGCCAGGATGGCGGAGAGCCTCAACAAGATGATGGCCGAGAAGGTCACCTTCCGTGACAACTCGGCCGCAGCCAGGTTCTTCGACGGGCTGGAACTGGTGGAGCCGGGGATGGTGCAGGCGTCGAAGTGGCGGCCGATCAGCGAGAGCGAGGCGGCCAGCCCGGCAGCCCTGTGGGCCGGCGTGGCACGTAAGCCCTGACTAGGTTCGCTGGAAGCCCCAGTTCAGCAGCTCCCTGGCCGCGGTGAACAGCGCGGCACCGTTTCTGGCCGGGTTCACGTGCAGGAGCACGCCGACCAGGGTGCGCCGGCCGCGGCGCGCCTCGAACAGGAAGCAGTTGCCGGCGGCGTTGGTGTTGCCGGTCTTGATGCCCAGCATGCCCCGGTAGGAGCCGAGCAGCACGTTGGTGGTCTGCCACAGATAACTGTGGTGCCCGGGCCCGGCGGCCAGGTGGTAGCTGCGCTGGGCCACGATCCGGCGGAACAGTGGCAGGCGCATGGCCTGCTCGCCCAGCCGGATGAGGTCGGCCGGAGAAGAGTAGGTGGAGTGCTCCGTCGGGTAGGGCATGCCGTCGTAGTGCGAGAAGTGGGTCGAGGTCAGTCCCATCGCCCGCGCCGCGGCGTTCATCTTCGCGATGAACGCGTTCCGGCCGGGGCCGTAGCTGGTGGCCAGCAGGTAGGCCGCGTCGCAGCCGGAGGGAAGCAGCATCGCCTCAAGCAACTGGCGCGCGCTCAGCACATCCCCGGCGATCAGCCCGGCACTGCTGGCACCGCGCTTGTGCACATAGCGGATGGCGCCCTTGGTGACCTGGATCTCCCGGCCAAGGTCACCGGCCCGTATCACCAGCAGCGCGGTCATCACCTTGGTGATGCTGCCCATCGGCCGGGCGAGGCCGAAGTCCCTGCCCCACACCACCACGCCTGTGCCCAGGTCCACCAGTCCCCCGCCCCAGGCGTTCACCCGCACCGCCCCGGCGTCCTGCACCTCGGCGGTCACCGCGGCGAGCCCCGGTGACGGTACCGGGGCCGCCAGGGCGGGAGATGCCGTCATGACGGCGGCCGCCAGCATGGGCAGCACGATCAGGCCGGCCGCCAGGACTCTGGCCCACCCCGCAGCCACGCTCGCACAATGAGATTCAACCAGCCGTGACCGTATGGCTGGAACCACCAGAACGAGCCGAGCGGGCTCGACTTCGGCATCGGCCCCAGCCCGCCGCCGGTCTCACCCGCCAGCCTCGGGCCGGTGAC
>DASXKD010000004.1:0-5818 GCA_036497045.1 Streptosporangiaceae bacterium
CCCCGACGCTAAGCAAGGTCATCAGCGGGATCACGGCGATGGCGTGCAAGGCAAGGAAGCACGCGTCCTGCACATGGCCGCGGGCCAGCACCGGACGTCGTTCCGCCGGCCAGATCCGCTCACAGATCCCGGTGGCGACAACGAGCGCCACCAGGAGGGGAGCGGCGAGCTCTGCCCGGCCTGCCGAGAGCACGGTCTCGAAGCGGCCCTGCCGCAGCAGCGCGGTGACGGCGACCCAGACGATGAGGATCGTCACTGCGCCCAGGACAAAGGAGGAAGGGCACAGGCGCCGCCACCAGGTCGGCCGAACTGCTGCCTGCTGCCCGACGGCGGTCCGGTCCTGGCGCGGAGCGAACAGCGCCAAGCCGTCCCCGGCCCCTGTCGCCCGCGCCTGCGTCTGCGTCTGCGAAAGGGACACCGGAACTCCTCGGCTCCTGCCGCGCCGGCCCGGCCGTCGGCGCACCCTTGTTGAAGATTACGGCTACTGGCCATCATCAAGCCCTGATCCGCCCCGAATTCAGGCCCAACCATAGGCCTGCCTGCGGCGTCTTAGCTGTGAGCAGGCTGGAGTACCACCTGCGGGGCCCGAAGGTTGAGGGGGACTCATTGATGAGGATGTCATTCGGCCGTGCGGTGGTGCTCGCCGCTGTTCCCGCCGCGCTTGTCGCGCTCGGGGCGGGCGGCGCCTCGGCGCAGCCCGCGAGCGGGAATCCGCCGCCGCCGAAGGGGTTCGAGGCGGACTCGGCCAGCTTCGTATCGGCGCAGACCGGGTTCGTGCTTGGCACTCGCCATTGCAGCGAGCTGCCGTGCAAGGCGCTGCTGCACAAGACCGTCAACGGCGGCAAGACCTGGACCTCGGTGCCCGCGCCTGCGGTATCGCTGGTCCCGCCGTTTAACGGCCCGCCGCTGTCGGACGTAAGCACGGTGCGGTTCGAGAACTCCAGCGATGGCTGGCTGTTCAACCCCGGCCTGTGGGCCACCACCGACGGCGGTGGCCAGTGGCACCGGGTGTCGCTGCCCGGCCAGGTCATCGCGGTGGCCGCGTCGGACGGGGTGGTGTTCGCCGCGGCCGAACCGGCCAACGGTGGCTTCGGCCAGGCCAAGCTCTACCAGAGCCAGGTCGGCACGACCAAGTGGACCCGAGTCGCCGGGGTGGCACCGGCTGACGCGCTGACGGTGTCCAGCCATTCGGTCTGGGCTGGCATCGCGCCGACCATGTCGACGTCCACCGACGGTGGCAAGCACTGGTCCAAGCTGTCGTTCAGCTGCCCGCCCGATGCCCCGGACGCCACCGCAGTGGCGGCCGCGTCGCCGGCCAACGTCGCGCTGGACTGCACCAACCCGTCGGACCCGCAGCCCGGCGTCAGCCCCAAGTATGTCTTCACCTCGGCCAACGGCGGACGCACCTTCCACCTGGCCGGGCACCCTGGCGATTCGGGCAATGTCGGCCTGATAGCCATGCCGCCCGGAAATCCGCAGGTGATCACGCTGACTGCCACCAGTGGCGCCAGCTACCTGTACCGGTCGGCGGACAGCGGCACGACCTGGCGGATGGCCACGTACTTCGACGGTGGCCTCGGATTCCGTGACCTGGCCTACGCCTCCGCCACCACCGGCTACCTGATCCACTTCAGCGGCGGCCCGGTCATCGCCTACGGCAAGGGGCTGATGAAGACCGCGAACGCCGGGGCAAGCTGGCAGACCATCCCCATCCCCTGACGCGATCCGAGCCGCCGGCGGCGGCCCCAGCGTCCTGACGCCGGGGCTGCCGCTGGCGGATACTCACCGGGCGGGGATCCGCACACCAGCCCTGGCGCACTCGTCGCGGAGCAGGGCGAGGGCGATCTGCGCAACGCCCGTGTGGTCGATGTCCCTGACCGCGGTCCGGGCGTCCGCCGCCATCCGGGGAGCGGTGACGTGGTCCGCGATGCGACGGAGCATGGGGATGTCCGGGACGCCTTGGTTGCGGGTGAGATCGTCGCGCAGTTGCTGACAGGCCTGGAGCCTGGTGAGGTTGACCGGCGCGGACGCGGTGGCATCCGGGCGGGCCGGCGACTGCCGGGCCGCAGACGGCTGGGCCGCGGACGGCTGGGCCGGCGACGGCGTGGCCCCGCCGCAGCCGACGGCCAGCGCCGCCGCGGCCGCCGCCATGACCAGCAGCACCTTCATCTGGGCATCATGTCTCCGGCCTGGGTCAGGGGTCACGGGTCAGGATGTCATGGACCGGCTCAGGTTCGCCCAGGCTGGTGGCGGTGGTCCCGCGGCGGATGAGCTCACCTGTCGTGCCTATCCCGGGCCGCCAAAGTCCGCGGGTAGCCAGGCTGGAGAGGTTCTGCGGTCAGAACGCAATGAACGGCAGGCGCACGCCGGCGGGTTCGGCGGTCACCTGGGCGTCGGCCGGTGCCTCCTGCCTGATGCGCTCGGCGAGAGCCTGGGCGTCGTCGTCGGTGTTGGCGCCGACGATGAGGAACTTCCAGCGCCGTACCACCGCATAGCCCTCGCCCTGCAGCTTGTGCGCCAGCGCGACGGCCTCTCGGTGCGAAGGCAGCTCCGCCCGGGCCTGCCAGTGCGCGGTCCCGGCGGCCACGGATTCCGCGGCTTCGGCCTCTTCCAGCCGCTGGTGCTCGGCTTCGCGTTCGGCCTCGGTCCGCGGCATCGCGACATCCGGGCTCCGCCACTCCTCCTCGATCGGATGCCAGCGGTCTACCGCGAACTCTGCCTCGATGCCCAGCTGGCCCAGCACCTCGCGGGCGGCCCGCTCAGCTTCACTAGCGGCAAGCTCGGTGCCTGCGTACAAGAAGATCTGCGAGTCACCGGCGCCGACAACGATGTTGTGCCCGAGCCTGCGGCGGACGTCTTGTTCCACCTCCTGCTCGGAGAAGGATTGCCGCGCCTGCTCAACGTTTGCCTGGCCGCTCAGCGATATCGTCACGCGCCAGTCGGTGCTGTCCGTCTCAGTGCTGTCCGTCTCAGTGCTGTCCGTCACGGCGCGACTCTAGCGCACGCGCGCGCCCAGCCCGCCAGCCGCGTCCTCGTGGCTGACGCCGACGAAGACCAGCAGGCCAGGCTCACCGATGGCGCCCACGACCTGCCCGCCCACGGCCACGCTGGCCTGGCTAACCCGCTGCACCACCGCTCGCACCTGGGCACCCCTCGCCTGACGGCCACATTGCGGGCCGTCAGGCGAGTGTTCCAGGTGGTTTGGGCTGCGTGTTCACCGCGGGCTGCGCCGGCCGGCGAGTCAGCCCCACTGCCCGGGCTTGTAGTCACCGGCGGGCTGCCGGGTGATGACGTTCAGCCGGTTGTAGGTGTTGATGAGGGCGATCAGGCACGCCAGCGCGGCGAGCTGGTCGTTGTCGTAGTGCTTGGCCGCATTCGCCCAGGCCTCATCGGTGACGCCACCGGCGGCGTCGGCGATGCGGGTGCCCTGCTCGGTGAGTTCCAGGGCGGCCCGCTCGGCCTCGGTGAAGACGGTTGCCTCCCGCCACGCCGCGACCAGGTTGAGCCGCAGCTGGCTTTCCCCGGCATGCAGGGCGTCCTTGCTGTGCATGTCGGTGCACATGCCGCAGCCGTTGATCTGGCTGGCCCGTAGCTTCACCAGTTCCTGCGTGGCCGCTGGCAGCGACGAGCCGGTCACGACCGCGCCCGCCGAGTTGATGTGCTTCGCGAACTCCATCGCGATGTCGTTGTCGAAGTAGCTGAGCCGTGTGTCCATGGTGGTCTCCTTCCCGTGCTGTGGTTACACCCCCTTGACACCACGGAACGGCGCCATGTGACGCCGGGCAGGAGTGATCCACGTCACGGCCAGGACCAGCAGTACGACGGCCGGCTCGGGGACCACGGGCGGGTAACGCGCCGCCCGGTCAGGACGCGGCCGGGGCCTGCATCGTGAGCACGGTCCACGCGCCGACGCAGATCCGGTCCCCGTCGTGGAGCGGAACCCGGACGCCGGACACGATCTCGCCACTGTTGACGATCGTGCCGTTCGCGGACCCCGGGTCGAGGACCGCCCAGGTCCCATCCGGCTCCGCGATCAGCACGGCGTGCAGGTGGGACACCCCCGGGTCGGCAGGCGGCCCGGTCAGGTCGATCTCCGGCTCGAGCCCGCGCGACACGCTCCGCCGGCCGACGCGCATCTCCCGGCCGGCGAGCCGGAAGCGGCGCTCCGGGCAGTACCCGGGAAACTCGATCGACGCTGCGTCCGGGCCCCCTTCCGCGATCACGCTGTCGTAGTAGGCGCGGTCCGCGGTCACCACCGCTGTCCATCCCGCGGCGGCCTCGGCGCCTGATCCGGCTGCCGAGCCCGTGACGCCGGCCCGGCCCGCGGTGGCATCCGCCTCGGCACCTGGGCCCGCGCTGCCCGGCCCGGCCGCGCTGTCACCGTAACCAGGCCCGGGCCGGGGGCCAGCGCCGGGGACGGCGCCGGAGCCGGTGTCAGCCTGGCCGTCGCCCCCCGGGGCGGGCGCATCGACGGCGGCCGGACCTGACGCGAGCGCATCCGGAGCGGGCCCAGGGGAACCGGACGCGGCAGCGACCGGGGCCGGTCCCGAGGCGAAGTTGAACCCGCAGACCTCGCAGAACTGCCCGGTCCTAGCCGCCCCGCACTGCGGGCAGGGCTCGCCAGGGACCGCGGCGGGCGCGGCGGCCACATCGGGCGACGGGACGCCGGACGAGGACGCGGGCGCCGCGGACCCGTCCATCCGCATACCGCACACGTCGCAGAAATCGGTGCTGGCAGAGTCGTGACCGCTAGGACAGGTCGGCATGCCGCCTCACCTACTTCTTCGTCCGGACCGTCTTGGTCGACCTGGTATCCAGCGCCATCTCGTCGGCGTCGTCGACCCTCTTCTTCAGCTGCACGGTGCCCGAGGCGGCATCGACCACGTCGACCACCTTGGCGAGCAGCTTGGCCGTGCCCTCGTTGCCGGACTGCTCGGCCAGCGCCACCGCCCGGCCGAGCTTGGCGGTAGCCGTGTCCTCGTCGCCCCGTTTGCGTGCCTCCAAGCCCTCCTGGATCACCTGGGCCAGTTCGGCCTGGCCGGTGTAGTGCGCGACGCTGCCGTTGATCCGGGTGGACAGCGCCTCGTCATCGGTCCAGATGGCCCGCACCAGGCCCTGGCCGAGGATCTCAGGGCCCGACGGGGTGGCCGCGACCAGGCTCACCCGGGCGGCCAGCATCTCCTGCCCGACGCCCGCCGCGGTGACCCGCACGCACAGGTGGTAGTCGCGGCTCTCGCTCGCGCCCCACGCGCCGGTCGGGTAGTCGCCCGCCTGGGGGCCGGACTGGACGCGCCTGCTGGTCAGGTCCTCGACCGTGGGCGCGACCTGCTTCAGGAACCGGAACGTCGCGTGCTGTGGCGTCCAGACCCGCAGCGACACGTCGGCGACCTGCTTGCCCATGGCGGTCTCCATCATGGCCGCGAAGTCGGCGGCCAGCCCGGACGGGTCGGGCACGATGTCCACGGTGCCAAGCAGCGCGGAGGAGATCCGGCGCAGCTCGCTGACCTCCCAGTCGGTGCCGACGCCCCGGCAGTCGCAGCTGAACACGCCCTCGCACAGGCTGATCGCCTCGCCAAGCTGCTCGGGGGTCTCGTGCTGGTTTTGGCCGTCGGTCAGCAGGATCGCGTGCCGCAGCGTGGCCGGGTGGGACAGGAACATGGAGTGGGCCAGCCGGAGCCACTGGCCGATCGCGGTGCCGCCGCGCGGGAGCGTGCCGGCCACGGCCTGCTTGGCCAGGTACCTGGTCTGGTCATCGGCGACGGCCAGGCCGTAGTCAAGCGGGAAGATCGGCTGAGCCTTGTTGGTGCCCGCGATCACG
>DASXKD010000005.1:0-3492 GCA_036497045.1 Streptosporangiaceae bacterium
CGCGGTCCAGGGCGCGCGAGTGGCGGGAGCGCGCCGGATCATCGCCGTCGACCCCGTGGAGTTCAAGCGCGAGCAGGCCCTGCGGTTCGGCGCCACCCACGTTTATCCCTCGCTCGACGACGCCATCGCCGGAGTCGGCGCGCTGACCTGGGGCCAGATGTGCGACTCGGTCATCTGCACCTTCGGCGTGATGCGCGGCGACCTGCTCGAGCCGGCGCTCACGCTGACGGCTAAGGGCGGCACCTGCGTCATCACATCTGTGGCGCCAATCGCCCAGGCGCAGGCCGACGTCAACCTATTCCTGCTGGCCATGATGAACAAGGAGATCAAGGGCTGTCTCTACGGATCGGAAAGCCCCCGCACCCAGATTCCCAAGCTGCTGGACCTCTACCGCGACGGCACCCTGAAGCTGGATGAGCTGATCACCGAGACATACTCGCTCGATCAGGTCAACCAGGGGTACGCGGACATCGAGGCTGGCCGCGTCCTGCGCGGGGTCATCACCTTCTGACCGGAGAGCCGGTCCCGCGGGCGGGCCCGCCCGCCCCTATCGGGCGGAGACATGCCATGATCCTTGATCTTTTCCGGGTCACCGGGCGGGTGGCCGTGGTGACCGGTGCGGGCCGAGGGCTCGGCGCGGCGGCCGCGCTCGCCCTGGCCGAGGCCGGGGCGGACGTGGTGATCAGCGCGCGCAGCGCCGACCAACTGGCTGGGATCGCGGCCCGGATCGAGGCGGTCGGCCGCCGCGCGCTGATGGTCCCCGCCGACCTGAGCGACCTGGACGCGGCGGCGGGCCTGGCCGCTGCCGCGGCCGATGCCTTCGGGCGGCTGGACATCGTGGTCAACAACGTCGGCGGCGCGATGCCCCGGCCGTTCCCGGCGACCAAGCCGCGGCATCTGGAGGCGGCGTTCCACTTCAATGTCTCGGTCGCTCATGCGCTGACTCAGGCCGCGCTCCCGTACCTGCTCACGGCCGCGGGAGAAGGGGCACCAGCCAGCGCGGTGATCAACATCTCCTCGACCGTGGGCCGAACCGCGGGCCGCGGTTACCTGGCCTACGGCACAGCCAAGGCTGCCCTGACGCACTACACCCGGCTGGCCGCCGCCGACCTCGCCCCCCGGATCCGGGTCAACGCGATCGCCGTCGGCGCAGCCGCGACCTCGGCGTTGGACATCGTCCTCACCGACGACGGCCTGCGCGGGCAGATGGAGCAGGCGACCCCGCTGCACCGGATCGGTGACCCGCAAGAGGTCGCGGCCGCAGTGGTCTTCCTCGCCTCGCCGGCCTCCGGGTACATCACCGGAAAGATCCTTGAGGTAGACGGCGGAATTGAGCGCCCTAACCTCGACCTTGGCATTCCCGACCTTTAGCTAGCAAAAGTATCCCGCCGAGCCCGCAGCTTTCCAACCTGGCGACGTTCACGCCAAACAAGCAGACGCTGATGATGAACCCCGGCGACATGGTGCGCACCCACATGTGGGACGCGAGCATCGGCGGCGGGAAGCGCGCGTTCAAGGTCCAGATCAGCGACCTGACCACCGGGCAGAGCGGGGTCATGGCCGCCTCGGCCGCCAACGGCTTCATGAACACCAGCATGTTCGACTGTTCCGGTACCCCGTTCAACTTCCAGCCGCTGTTCAATACCGCCAGGTCGCAGAACTCGATCGGGTGGTCGGTGCTGATCAGCGGCATCCTCAACCAGTTCGAGATCGGCCACTTCGTTCCGTGCAGCAAGGTCACCAACAAGGTGACCCTCCAGCTCGGGCCGGGGGTCACCGACACGACCTGGCTGAACTGCCACGGCCCGTACGAGGCCGCCGGGCCGCCCGATCCCACCCCGGGCGGCCAGGAGCCCACGGACGCACTGTGCTACAAGAAGGGGGACACGCACGGCGGTCTCGCGCCGCCCAACCTGGTCACCGGCTGCCTGGACAACTTCACGCAGAACGGCGACCTGGACTTCGACGGCACGGACTACTACCCCGACTTCCCCAACAAGCTGACGTCGGGCCCGTTCCCGTCACCGTTCCTGCAACAGCAGCCGACCACGGCCGGCGCCGGGTACTCGGGCATCCAGTTCGAGACCGACGCGCCGGCCAGCGAGATCAACACCTGCGTGCCGCAGAACCCGCAGGGTTGCGCGGTCCCGCCGCCCAATGGCCCGGGCACTTCTACCCGTACTACACGCTGGCGAAGGTCGGCGGGCAGTGCGTGTGGAGTTCGGCCACACGAACAACGGCAACAGGTTCGGTGGCGACCAGCAGTACGCCCACCTGGTCGAGCACGGGTTCTTCAAGGGCCAGCTCGACCTCGCGAGCGCGGTGCTGCCAAACCCGAAGAAGTGCTGAGGTGAGCCACGGCCGGGCCGCGCAGATCTCTTCGCGGCCCGGCCCTGGCCGCTCGCTCTGCGTCACCTGCGCCGGGGCGGCAGCCGCTCCGGCCCGTCAGACGTCCCCGACGTCGATGAGCAGTTCCCTGCCGTCGGGCAGCATGACGCCCAGCGAGTAGATGATCCCCTCGGGCAGGTCCAGCTGGCCGAGTATTTCGATGTCGACGACCTCCGGGTGAGAGATCAGCAGGCGGCACAACACGCTGCCGGCATGATCGGCCGGGGCCGCCCTGCGCTTCGCGGCATCGTCCACAGACGTCATGCGGCCTTCGATCGCCGGGGGCTAGGTGGCAAAACTTCGCATCCGGACACATTCCTAAGGTAACCCGGCGTTACCACAAGAGCCCGGAATGACGTCTCCGGGCAACGGCGTGGCGCGTCGCGGCAACCCTGCTTGGTCCGGTAATGTCCATTTATGCGAAGTTCGGGGACTCGCTTCACCTGCCCGCGGCCTATTCTTTGGCCGCAGATGGCGATTTAGGCTCATGGGTGTGAGCGAGCGCTGGGTTGTGCTACTGCACGGTCAGCCGGGTTCGGGAGCGGACTGGCAGCAGGTCGCCGACCGGCTGCCGGATGGCCTGGGCGTGCTGGCGCCGGACCGGCCGGGGTACGGGGCGAGCCCGCAGCCGGCCGGGGGCTTTGCGGCCGGTGCGCGCGCGGTCGTGGCCGAGATGGATTCCCGCGGGATCGACCGTGCGGTGCTGGTGGGCCACTCCTACGGTGGCGGCGTCGCGCTGGCCACCGCCCAGCTGGCACCCGAGCGTGTCGAGGCCCTCATCCTGCTGGCCAGTGTCGGCCCGGGCTGCCTGACCTGGTCGGACTGGGTGCTCGCCGCGCCGGTCAGCGGCGAGTTGTCCGCGCTCGTGGCGTGGCGGCTGACTCCCTGGTTCGCCCGGGCGGTGCTGGCCGCGAGGCGCCGGGTGCGCCCTCGGCCGCCGGGCCCGGATCAGGCGGTGAACTGGCAGATCTGGGCCAACGCACATCACGATCATGGGCCGCTGTGGCGCAGCTTCCTCGCCGAGCAGCGGGCCCTGGTCCGCGAACTGGGTAGCCTCACCGCCGCCCTGCCCGCGGTGGCACAGCCGGTCCTGCTGGTCGCCGA
>DASXKD010000006.1:0-7526 GCA_036497045.1 Streptosporangiaceae bacterium
CTGGTACCCGGCGGTACAGGGCAGCGGGTTGAAGAACGTCAGCGCCACGCCGAACCGTGCCCCCTTGTTAGTGATCACCGTGGACCCTGCGGCGATCGCGGCGGGCAGGGCGGAGAACGTCTCCTGCAGCGCGGCCCCGCGGGTGAGGGTGATCTGCGAGGTGGTCAGCAGGTTCGCGATCAGCGCGCCCAGTGTCGGGGTGTTGTCGGTGATCAGGCCCGCTACCTGGGTCGCGGCCGGGGCGCCGTTCGCGAACAGCCGGCGCAGGTCGGCGTCGGAGGCGACGAGCTGCGCGGCGAACAGCCGCGAGCTGGCGGCGAAGGAGCGGAACGCCGCGGCCTCGGCGTTCTGGGTGGCCAGCACCGTCTGGCCATCCTGGATCAGCGTGTCGGTCTGCGGCAGGGCGGCGCCGGACGCGCGGATGAACTTGCTCTGCCCGTCGATGAGAGCCTGCAGGCTGGTGCTCGTGCCGCCGAACCCGGTGGCCAGATTGTCGAGCACGGTGCGCAGCTGGGGGAGCGGCACCGAGGTGGCCAGCCCGTTGACGCTGGTCAGCAGGCTGGTCACCGGCAGCGGGAGCGTGGTGTCGGTGCGCGGGATCACGCTGCCCTGGGTGAGGTAGGGCCCGCTGCTCGTGGCCGGGCGCAGGTTGACATACTGCTCCCCGACCGCGGACAGATCGGCCACGCTGGCCTGCAGGTCCGCCGGGATCGGCGGCGCGGAGTTGCTGATGTTCAGGTCCGCTTCGACCCCGGTCGAGGTGAGCCGCACCGCGCCGACCCGGCCCACCGAGACGCCTCGGTAGGTCACGTCGGCATGGGGGAAGATCCCGCCGGCGTTGGCAAGCTCCATCTGCACCGTGTAGTAACCGCGCAGGCCGAAGAGCCGGCCGAGGTTGGCGTAGTGGAACCCGGTGTAGCCCATCACCAGGACGGCGATCACCGCGAACACGACGAGCTGGATCCTGGTGGTGCGGGTCAGCATCAGTGCCCACCTCCCTGCGCAGTGCCCGTCGGCGTGGGGGCGGGGTGCGGCTCGACCGGCGCGATGACGGTCGTGCCCGGGGCGGCCTGGATGGACAGGTAGGCGTTGAGGTAGTCGCCCTTGATGTCCTTGAGCACCTGGTCGGTGAACGGATAGGTGAGCAGCACCTGCAGGGCGAGCGGGAGGTTCTGCCCGGCGTCGGCCAGCGCGCGCAGGGTAGGTGCGAGCGCGCGAAGGTTGGCGGCGAAGTTGGCCTCGCTGCCGTTGATCGTGTGCACCGCGACGCCGCTGAGCCGGTGCAGCGCGTTGAGCATGGTGACCAGTTGGGTGCGCTGCTCGGTCAGCACCTCAAGGCCGGGGGTGATGTGGTCGAGCACGTGGCCGATCTGCCTGTTGCGCGCGGCCAGGGTGGCCGACAGCGCGTTCAGCCCGTCCAGTGCGCTGATGATGTCCCGGCGGTGGCCGTTGAGGTTGCCGATCAGCGTGCCGAGCTGGCTGAGCAGCGAGCGGACCTGCGGCTCGTTGCCCGCCAGCGCGGCGTTGAGCTGGGTGGTGATCACGTGCAGCTGGGCCAGCCCGCCGCCGTTGAGCAGCAGCGACAGCGCGCCGAAGACTTCCTCCACGGTGGCGTTGGTGGTGGTGCGGTACAGCGGGATGACCGAGCCGTTGGCCAGGCTGCCCTGTGGCGGGATGCCCGGTGGCGCGGCCAGGCCCACGTACTGCTCGCCGAGCAGGCTGGCCTGCTGCACCTGGGCGATCGCGTTGGCCGGCAGGTGGACGCTGCCGTTGATCAGCATGGTCACCTGCGCGGTCCAGCTGTGCGGCGGCAGGTAGATCCGGGTCACCCGGCCGACAGAGACGTCATTCACCTTCACCGAGGACTGGGGCACCAGGTCGACCACGTTGCTGAACTCCGCGGTCACCTGGTAGGGGTGCGGGCCGAGATTGGCGCCGCCGGGCAGCGGGATGCTGTAGATCCCGTTGAACCCCCCCGAACTGCACCCCGCGACGCACACCGCGGTCACCGCGGCGATCACCCCGGCGGCCAGCGCCGGAATCCGGGCGTGCCGCGGGGACCGGGCAGCCCCGGGGTTGCGTATGGCAGCGAAACGCATCAGCGGCCTCCCGCCTGCAGAGCCTCGGGCGTGCCGTACAAGCCCACAGCAGGCAGTGGCAGCGGCGGGACCGCGCGCAGTGACGAGGGCGTCAGCGGCACCGTGCCCGCCGGTCCTGAGCTGCCCGCGCCGGTGCCGCCCGAGGTGATCGCGGTCAGGGCGTTCGCGCCAGGTCCCATGCTCAGCTCGTTCAGGTTGCCGCGGCCGTCCAGGGTGTGGTTCGTGGCGTCGTAGGCGTTGACCACGTTGTCCACAGCCAGCGGTATGTCACCCACCGCCTCGGTCAGCGACGCGCGCTCGTCGGCGAGGATCTTGGTGATCGACGCCAGCTTGGTGACGTTGGTCTTGATCAGGCCCCGGTTGTTCGCGATGAAGACCTGCACCTGGCCGAGCGCGATGGACAGCTCATGCAGCGCGCCGCCCAGGTCCTGCCGGTCGCTGGCCAGGAAGCCGGACACGTCGGCGAGTTGCTGGTCGGCCAGCCGCACCTGCCCGTCGTTGGCCTTCAGCATCGAGGTGAACCGCTGCAGGTAGATGATGGTGGCGAACAGGTTGCCCGAGTTGTCGCCCAGCGTCTTGGACAGCGCGCCGAACTGGGTGATCATCGCGTGCAGGTTGGCCCCGTTGCCGTCCAGATTGGCGGCACCGGTCTTGACCAGCTCGGACAGTGCCCCGTTCTTGTTCAGCCCGTTCGGCCCGAGCGCCTGGGTGAGCCGGTTGATGCTGGTGTAGATCTGGTCCACCTCGACCGGCACTACGGTCCGGCTCATCGGGATCACCGCGTTGTCGGTGAGCTGCGGGCCGCTGGTGTAGGCGGGGGTGAGCTGCACGTACCGGTCGGACACCACGCTGGCCGCGACCACCACGGCCGTCGCGTCGGCGGGCACCGGCACGCCGGAGTTCACCGTCATGGTGACCTTGACCTCGGTGCCCTGGGGCTGGACCGAGTCGACCGTGCCGACCGGGACGCCGAGCACCCGGACCGTCGAGCCGGGGTAGACCCCGATCGCCTCGCTGAAGTAGGCCGTGACCTGCGTGCTTTTGTGGATGGCGTGGTACACAAGGACGCCGCCGACCACGAGGGCCGCGGCCACGATGAGCGCGCCGGCGCCGAGCACCAGCCGGTCCCGCCGCGTTCGCAGCAGGCCGCCGATCCGCATTGTCATCATTGCCGGGACCTCAGGGTATCGGGGGCTTGCACCCGGTCGCGGGACCCGTGCCGGGCGGCAGATAGGACTTGGGGACGATGCCACAGAGATAGGTGTCGAACCAGCGGCCGTTGCCCAGGGCGTTGCCGAGCAGCCGGTAGTAAGGCCCGGCCAGCGCCAGTGCCTTCTTGAGGTTCGCCTGGTTGGCCTCCAGCACGGTGGTCACCTGGTTGAGTTCCTGCAGCGCCGGGCCGAGCTTGGCCTGGTTGTCGCTGACCAGGCCGGACAACTGGACGGCCAGTGCCTGCGTGCCGGTCAGCAGCGCGTGGATCGCCGCCTGGCGCTGGCGCAGTTCGGCCAGCAGCAGGTTGCCGTCCCCGAGCAGCTTGGCGAACTTGGCGTCCTCGCCGGCCAGGGCCCCGGTAACGTTCCTGGCCCCCCGCAGCAGCCCGGCCAGCTGGACGTCGCGGGAGGAGATCGCCTGGGACACCGAGGCGAGCCCGCGCAGCGCCGAGCGGGTATACGGCGGTGTGCCGGAGAACGCCTCGGAAAGCGTCTGCAGGCTCTTCCCGAGCTGGACCGTGTTGATCTGGCTGACCTGCTGGCCGAGCCCGTTGAACGCCTGGGTCACGTCGTAAGGCGAGGTGGTCCGGGCCAGCGGGATCGGCGTGGCCGGGTTCTGCTGCTGGGTGCCCATGGGTTCGAGCGCCAGGTACTTGTCGCCGAGCAGGGTCTTGATCTTGATGGCGGCCCTGGTCTGGTTGCCGACCCAGGCACCCTTCACCTTGAAGGTCACCGCGACCTTGTTGCCGGCCAGCGAGATGCCGGTCACCCGGCCGACCACGACCCCGGCCACCCGCACCTCGTTGCCGGCCGCCAGCCCGGCGTCCTCGGCGAAGTACGCCGTGTACCCGGTGCCCCCGCCGATGATCGGCAGGTTGGCCGAGTCGAAAACACCGAATGCGATCACGGCCATCAGCACCAGGCCGACGATGGCGACGGCGATGGGGTTCCGCTCGGACAGAGGCTTCATCACCTGCACCTCGCCGCGGTGACAGGGACCCCGGTGGGGTTGGGGCCGAACTGTTCCTTCACCCCGCTGACCAGGGCGTCGCACATGAAGAAGTTCAGCCAGGAGCCGTAGGAGGCGAGCCTGGCGATTTGCGACATTTTGACCGGGAGGTTCTTCAGGAACGTGTTGACCGTCGGGGTGTTGTTCGCGAGGTTGCCGGCCACCCGCCCGAGCTGGGTGATGTCTTCGCTGAGCGGCGCCCGGGAGACCTGGAGCAGGCCCGCGGTGGCGCTGGTCAGGCCGGCGATGGCGGAGATGGCGCTGCCGATCGGCTGCCGGTCGGCGGCCAGCCCGGAGACCAGTTCCTGCAGCGTGCTCACCAGGTTGGACAGCTCGCCGCTGCGGGTTCCGATCGTGTGCAGCACCGAGTTCAGGTTGCCGATCACCGCGCCGATGACCTGGTCCCTGGTGGCGAGGGCGGTGGTCAGCGACCCCACGCTGGCCACCAGCGCGGTGACGTTGGGGCTCTGGCCCTGGAAGACCTGGATGATCTCGACGGAAAGCTGGTTGACGGCACCGGGGGACAGCGCCTGGAACAGCGGCTGGAACCCGTTGAACAGCTCGGTCAGGTCCAGCGCCGGGGTGGTGTGGACGACCGGGATGGTGCCCCCCTGGGGGAGCGTACGGCCCACCGGCCCGGTGCCCTGGCCGAGCTCGACGTAGCGCTGCCCGACCAGGTTGAGGTACTTGATCGTGGCGGTCACCGAGGCAGGCAGCGTCCGGCCGGACTGCACGGCGAAGCCGACCAGCGCTTTGTTGTGCCCGTAGACGCTGATCGAGGTGACGTCACCGACCCGCACCCCGGCGATGTCCACGTCGTCACCCACGTTCAGCCCGGTCACGTCGGTGAACACCGCCTGGTAACCGACCGTGGCCGAGACCCCGCTGTGGGCGATGCTGAGGCCAAGAACCGCGGTGACCGTGGCCGTGATCACAATGAAGATCAGCGACTTGATGACCGGGCCGGCCAGGCTCTTGCGCTTCATGCCGGGGTCCTCAGCGTCACCGTGGTGCCGCGGAACAGCGGGGCGGTGAGCAGGCTGCCCCAGGCGGGGACCAGGGCCGGGGAGCGGCCGAGCTCCATCCCGGTCAGTTCCCTGACCAGCTCGCCCTCTGCCGGGGAGCCGGCGATCTGCGCCGCCGTCGTGTGCGCCCCCGGCGCGGCCGGCTGGTGCCCGGCCTTGGCGGGCGGGCCGGCGGGAACGGACGTGGCCGCGGCATTGGACGGGGCGGCGCCGTCGTTCAGGGTGATCCCGCGGAACGGGATCGAATAGCAGTGCGGCCCCAGGTTGTCACCGAACTTCGGGGTGTCCTGGCCGAACACGTAGCGGCCGATGTTGTGCGGCCCGAGCGGCGGCACCACGACCGCCTGGACGTGCAGGCCCGGCTGGTTGGTGCCCTTGCCGAGCAGCTTGTTGACCGCGGGCTCGAAGTTGACCAGGTCTTGCAGCGAGCACGGGAACTCGGCGGAGTACTGGGCCAGGATCTGCAGCGTGCCCACGCTGTCCGCGTTGAGCTGGATGATGTTGGACGAGTTGGCGTCGAGGAAGGCCTGCAGGTCACTGGAGGCCGTGGTCACCGTGCTGTACAGCGCGGAGACGCTGGCCCGTTCGGCCGCGAACGTCTGGCTGGTGGTGGTGAAGTCGACCAGGGCCTGGACGAGGTCAGGCGATGCCTGGTTGAAGTTCCTGGCGAAGGTGGCGAGCTCTTTGATGTCGGCGTCCAGGGCGGGCAGGTGCTGGTTGTACTTGGCCAGGTAGGCGTTGAGCGCCACCAGGGTCTGGCCCAGTTCCTGGCCGTGGCCCTGCAGGCCATGGGCGAGCGCGGTCAGCGTGACCGACAGCTTGTCCGGCTCCGAGGCCCGCAGCAGCGGGAGGAGGTTGTTCAGCACCTTCTCCAGTTCCACCGCGTCGGCGGCGTGGTCCTGCGTGATCACGGTGCCCGCGGTGAGCCGGGCCTGTGTGGGTGTGGCCGGCATGACCAGGTCCACGTACCGCTCGCCGAACAGCGTGGTCGGCAGCATCTCGGCGGTCACGTTCGCCGGGATCTGCGACACCATGTCCGGCTGGATCGCCAGCTCTAGCCGGGCCCCGGTGCCGGTGGCGGAGATCTGCCGCACCTCCCCGACCTGCACGCCGCGGATCATCACGTCGGCGCCGGGATGCATCTCGTTGCCGACGCTGTCGGTGTACAGGGTCACCGTGGCCGCCGGGGTGAACTGCTTGTTGTACAGGGCCACAGACAGCCACACCAGCAGGGCGAAGACCAGCAGGAACACCACGCCGACCAGTCGGCGCCTGGTCTTGGCCTGTGCCGGGGACAGTGTCATCCGGCGACTCGCACGGTCGTCGTGGCGCCCCAGATCGCCAGGCTCATGAAGAAGTCGATGATGTTGATCATGACAATCGCGGTCCGCACCGCCCGGCCCACCGCGACGCCCACGCCCGCCGGGCCGCCGCTGGCGCGGTACCCGTAGTAGGTGTGGATGAGGATCACCACGACGCTGAACAGCATCACCTTGAGGAAGGACCAGAGCACGTCCACCGGCGAGAGGAACAGCGCGAAGTAGTGGTCGTAGGTCCCCGCGGACTGCCCGTTGAACAGCACGGTGACCAGGCGGGAGCCGAAGTAGGAGCTGATCAGGCCGAGGGCGTACAGCGGGATGACGGCGATGAAGCCCGCCACGATCCGGGTGGTCACCAGGTAGGGGAGGCTGGGCACGCCCATCCCCTCCAGCGCGTCTACCTCCTCGTTGATCCGCATGGCGCCCAGTTGCGCGGTGAAGCCTGCGCCCACGGTGGCCGACAGCGCCAGCCCGGCGACCAGTGGCGCGATCTCCCTGGTGTTGAAGTACGCGGACACGAAGCCGGTGAACGCGGCCGCGCCGATCTGGTTCAGCGCGGCATAGCCCTGCAAGCCCACGACGGTGCCGGTGAACAGCGTCAGGGCGATCATCACGCCGACCGACCCGCCGATCAGCGCCAGCGCTCCGCTGCCGAAGCTGACCTCGGCCAGCAGGCGCAGCACCTCCTTGAAGTAGCGCCGGACGGCGCGGGGGGTCCAGGCCAGCGCGCGTGCGTAGAAGAGGAGCTGGTCGCCGAGCATGTCCAGCCAGGACAGGCTCCGGTCGCCGAACGCGGCGAGCCGGGCGGGCCACCTGCCCGCGCCAGTGCCGGTCACCACGCCCATCGGTCACGATCCCTTCGG
>DASXKD010000007.1:0-2736 GCA_036497045.1 Streptosporangiaceae bacterium
GCGGGCAGTGCCGCCGGGGTGGCAGGCCAGGCGGCCCGCTCGGCGTCCGGCGGCGGCGGTGCCATCAGCGGCTCCGCGATGCTCAGCGCGCTGCTGCTCGCGGCGCATCCGGTGCACGGTGCCTGGGGCAGCGGCAAGCTGCTGCACACTAGCCTGGTCTCCATGCTCATCACCAACGGGCACGTGCTGATCGGCGCGGTCAAGCCGTCGGTACTGTACGCGGACGTCGCCCAAGTCAAGTGAGCGCCGGCCTGGAGACATCCGCGGACAAGCCGGCGCAGGGCGCCCCCGGCCCGCACGGTGACCCAGCCGCGCAGGGGACCACGGCCCAGGCTGCCGTGGTCACCCATGGGCTGACCAAGCGGTTCCGCGGCGGCCAGCTCGCCGTGGACGGGCTGGACATGCTGGTGCCGCGTGGCGCGGTCTACGGGTTCCTCGGGCCCAACGGTTCCGGCAAGACCACCACGATCAGGATGCTGCTCGGCCTGATCTTCGCGACCAGCGGCAGCCACGAGCTGCTGGACACCGCGATGCCCGCCGGGGCGGCGCGGGTGCTGCCACGGGTCGGTTCGCTGGTCGAGGGCCCTGCCTTCTATACGCAGCTGTCCGGCCGGGCGAACCTGGCCAGGATCGACGCCGTGGACGCGACCGCCGACCCGGCCACCACCGACGCCCGGGTCACGGCCGCGCTGGAACGGGTCGGCCTGCTGGCCGCGGCGAAGAAGCACTACCGTGCCTACTCGCTCGGCATGAAACAGCGCCTGGCCATCGCGGCGAGCCTGCTCCAGCCCCGGGAGCTGATCATCCTGGACGAGCCGACCAACGGCCTGGACCCGCAGGGCACCAGGGAGGTCCGCGCGCTCATCAGGGAGATCGCCACCGACGGGGTCACCGTCCTGGTGTCCTCGCACCTGCTGGCCGAGGTGGAGCAGATCTGCACCCATGTCGGGGTGATGCGCACCGGCCGGATGGTCTTCCAGGGCACCCTGGAGGCGATGCGGGCCCGCGGTTCTGCCCGGGTGCAGGTGCGCACCACCGAGCCGGGCCAGGCGGCGGAGGTGCTCACCAAGCTGGGGCTTGCCGACATCCAGTCCGGCAACGGCGAGGTCAGCGCGCAGATCGGCGACCAAGTGCCGGAGGTGGTGTGCCGGGAGCTGGTCATGGCCGGGGTGCCGGTGGCCGGCTTCGACACGCCGCGGCCCAGCCTGGAGGACCTGTTCGTGGAGCTGACCGGTGAGGGCTTCGATGTCGACGGCTGAGGCGCCGCCCGTCCCCGGGCCCGTGCGGTCCGGCGGTGCGCTCCCGGTGCGCCGCGGCTTCGTCCGGCCCTGGCTGCGGCTGCTCCGCTCCGAATTGGGCCTGATGTTCCGGCGGTGGCGCAACCGGGCGCTGCTCGCCGTGATCGTGGCGATTCCGATCCTGCTCGGGTCCGCGCTGCGGGTGGCCGTGCCGCAGGGCGGTCAGGGTAACGGCGGCAACGGGCTGGGTGCGGCCTTCCTCACCCAGGTGGCCGGCAACGGCGTATTCCTGTCGTTCCTGGCGCTCACCATCATGCTGACGCTGGTGCTGCCGCTGGTGGTGGCGGTGGTCTCCGGTGAGTCGCTGGCCGGGGAGGCGAATACAGGCACCCTGCGCTACCTGCTGGTCGTGCCGGCCGGCCGGGCCAGGCTGCTCAGCGTCAAATACGTGGCCGTGGTGGTGTTCGCCCTGGTCGCCTGCCTGCTGGTGGCCGCCTCGGCACTGATCATGGGGGTGGCGCTGTTCCCGGTCGGCCCGGTCACGCTGCTGTCCGGCACGACCGTGCCGCTGTCGGAAGGGCTGCTGCGCCTGCTGTTCGTGGTTCTTTACGTGACGGCGGCCATGGCCATGCTCGGCGCGATCGGGCTGGCCATCTCCAGCCTCACCGAGCACCCGATCGCGGCGATCGCCGCCATCATGATCCTCGCGGTGTCCAGCGAGGTGGCCGACAACATCCCGCAGTTCGCGGCCATCGGGCCCTACCTGCCCTCGCACTGGTGGCTGTCATTCGACTCGATTCTCCGGATGCCGATCGACACCGGTGAGCTGTTGCACGGGCTGCTGTCGTTCGCCGTCTACATAGTCATCTTCGGCTCGGTCGCCTGGGCCAGGTTCACCTCGGCCGACATCAGCAGCTGAAGTTCCGGCAGCCAGTCCTGGCACTCCCGTGGCAGCAGGGACCGGCCGTCAGGACTTGAGGCGGGGGAAAGTCGTCCTCCCAGCCCCCAGATGCAAGTCGCCTCTCGCTGACCAGCGAGTTCACAGAACAGAGACAGTATTTCGGATGTATGTGCCATAGCCGTTCGTGGCCACTGTATGCCGTTCGCGGAGGTCTCGGAGAGGTACAGCAGTGGTACGTGTGGAGGTGTGGCCTTTGGCTGGGATCCGGCACCGCCAACGATCAGATGGCGATGTTTACCATGTATCTGTCTGCTCTGCGTGGCGCGGCAGTGGGTCGCCATAGCCCGAGGCTTTCAGGGGCGGCGCGCACCTGGCGTGACGGCGCCCTCAGACCAGCGCCGATGCATAGAGTCGGCGGTCGGGATCGGCAGATGGCGTCACGCTAAGTGATGGAGAAGTCCTAGGAGAACGCGCGCGGAGCCGCCCTGATTGGAAAATCGGGGTAGGCGTTGCGGCTTGGTCGTAGCGTTCAGAGGTCCGAGGGGCTGGCTCCCGAACCGCCTGCCGGCCGTTCGCGGTCTGGCTTAATAACGAGGT
>DASXKD010000008.1:0-6016 GCA_036497045.1 Streptosporangiaceae bacterium
AGTCGCAGGAGCCGCAGGCCACCGGGGGGCTCCGGGGGGTCGTCCCCCCGGGCTAGCAGGGCAAGGCCCCCGCGACGAAGTCGCAGGGGCCGCAAGGCCACCGGAGGGCTCCGGGCCATCGGGGTCCGGGGTGTCCCCGGGGTGATGCTGTGCCCCCCCGGCCAACAGGGCGGTCAGGAGTCGGCGCGGCACAGGGCGTCGATGTCCTCGCGGCTGGCCAGCTTCACCCGCGCCCCGCGGCCCAGCTTCGCGGCGAGCTCCGCCTCGGCCCGTTCCACCTTGAGCCAGTCGGTGTAGCTCACCGGTGCCACCGCGCGGCCGGCCAGCAGGGCCGCCAGCGCCCCGGGGTCCGCCGGGCCGCCGGCTCGGGCGCCGCCCGGGCACAGGTCGGCCAGCAGGGCACGCACGGTCTGCGCCGCGTCGGATTTGTTGGTGCCGATGACCCCGGTGGGGCCGCGCTTGAGCCATCCGGCCACGTACTCCCGCGGCAGCGGGTTCCCGTCGGGCCCGAGCACCCGGCCTTCGGCGTTCGGCACCGTGTGGCTGCGCTCGTCGAACGGCACGCCAGGCAGCGGCACGCTCTGGTATCCCACGCTGCGCAGCACCATCTGCGCCGGGATCGTCTCCAGCTCCCCGGTGCCGACCAGCGTCCCGCTCTCGTCGATCCTGGTCCGCTCGACGGTCAGCCCGGTGACGTGCCCGGTGCCCTCCACCCGGACCGGCCGCAGCCAGAACCGCACCACCAGCCGCCGCGCGTACCCGGCGGGCTCCCTGGCCGCCCAGCCGCTGATCACCGCCAGATTGCCGCGCACCCGGCGGTCGGACTCGGCCAGCGTTGCGCTGCCGCCGGTGGCGTCGAAGGCGCCGGGGTCAGCCTCGCCGGCATCGACCACGATGTCGACACCGGCGAGCTCCCCGAGCTCGCGGAGTTCCTTGGTGGTGAACTTGGCCTGGGCGGACCCTCGCCGGCCGATCACGTGGACCTCGCGGACCTTGCTGGCCATCAGCGTCTCCAGCACCGGCTGGGGCACATCGGTGGTGCGCAGCTCCTCTGGATCGCGGATGAGGACCCGGGCCACGTCCACCGCGACGTTGCCCACGCCGACCACGGCGACCGACTCGGCGTCGAGGGTGAACGAGCCGGAGTCGGTGTCGGGGTGGCCGCAGTACCAGTTCACGAAGTCGGTCGCGGCGTAGCTGCCGGGCAGGTCCTCACCGTCGATGCCCATCCGCCGGTCGCGCATCGCGCCGGTCGCGTAGACCACCGCGTCGTAGCAGCCGAGCAGGTCCTCCCTGGTGACCTCGCCACCGAGCCGCACCCCGCCGAGGAAGCGCACGTCGTCGTGCTCGAGCACACCGCGCAGATACTCGGCGATGGACTTGATCGACGGGTGGTCCGGGGCGACGCCGTAACGGACCAGGCCGTAGGGGGTCGGCAGCCGGTCGAGCACGTCGACCGAGACCTGGCACGGCGGGTCCATCGCGGCCGCCTGCTTGACGAGCGCCTCAGCGGTGTAGAGCCCGGCCGGGCCGGAGCCCACGACCGCGACGGACAGGGTGGCCATACGTGAGAACTCCGAACTGTCAGGCCTGCGGGTGGTCCGCAAGCTCCGGCGTGAGCCGCGCCACGGCCTCGGTGATCCGGCGGGCGAGGTGCTGCGGAACGAGGCCGGCCTGCTCCAGGATCTCCTCGCGCTTGCCGTGCGTCAGGAACTCCTGCGGCAGGCCGTAGGTCTGCACCGGGGTGCTGACACCCGCGTCCCGCAGCAGGCGGCACACCGCGTCCCCGAACCCGCCCACGCGGCCGTTGTCCTCCACGGTGACCACGAGCCGGTGCTCGGCGGCCGCCCCGGCCAGCGCCGGGTCCACCGGCTTGACCCACCGCGGGTCCACGACGGTGACGCCGATGCCCTGGTCAGCCAGCCGGGCGGCGACCTGCACGCACATCACGGCCATCGGGCCCGCCCCGGCCAGCAGCACGTCGCGGGAGACACCGGCCGCGGGCTCGTAAAGCATGTCCATCCCGCCAAGCCGGCCGACGGCCTCCGCCTCCCCGCCGACCGTGCCCTTGGGGAACCGCACCACCGTGGGGCCGTCGGAGACGGCCACCGCCTCGTTCAGCAGTTCCGCGACGCGGGCGGCGTCGCGCGGCGCCGCGACCCGCAGCCCGGGTACCACCTGCAGGATCGAGCCGTCCCACATGCCGTGGTGGCTGGCCCCGTCGGGGCCGGTGACCCCGGCCCGGTCCAGCACCACGGTCACCGGGAGCCGGTGCAGCGCCACGTCCATGAGCAGCTGGTCGAAGGCGCGGTTGAGGAACGTCGCGTAGATCGCGACCACCGGGTGCATCCCGCCCATCGCCAGGCCGGCCGCGCTGGTCATCGCGTGCTGCTCGGCGATGCCCACGTCGAAGACGCGGTCCGGGTGGGCGCACGCGAACGCGGCCAGCCCGGTGGGGTGCAGCATTGCCGCGGTGATCGCGACCACGTCGGGCCGCCGCTCCCCGATCGCGGCAAGCTCGTCGCCGAACACCTGGGACCAGGTGCGCTTGGGCGGCTGCCCGATCTGCGCGGGCGAGGGGGCGGGCGGCACCTGGTGCAGGCAGTCTTCCTCGTTCTGCTCGGCAAGCGGGTAGCCGAACCCCTTGCGGGTGATGACGTGCACGATCACCGGGCCGCCGAAGTCGCGGGCGTGGCGCAGCAACTGCTCGACGAGCTGCTCGTCGTGGCCGTCTATCGGGCCGAGGTACTTGATGCCCAGGTCCTCGAACAGCACCTGCGGCTGGAGCACGTCCTTGAGGCCCTTCTTGATGCCGTGCAGCGTCTCGTACAGCGGCGGGCCGACCAGCGGCGCGTGCGACAGCGAGGTCTTGATGTACTCCAGCACCTGCTCGTACCGCTGCGAGGCGCGGACCGCGGCCAGGTGGGTGGCCAGGCCGCCGATCGTCGGCTGATAGGAGCGGCCGTTGTCGTTGACGACGATGACGAGGCGCGAGTCCTTGGCGACCGCGATGTTGTTCAGCGCCTCCCACGCCATGCCACCGGTGAGCGCGCCGTCGCCGACGACAGCGACCACGCTGCGGGGCTCGCCGCGCAGCCGGTAGGCCTTGGCCAGCCCGTCGGCGTAGGACAGGCTGGTAGAGGCGTGCGAGTTCTCCACGATGTCGTGCTCGGACTCGGCCTGGGACGGGTACCCGGACAGCCCGCCGCGCTGCCGCAATGTGCCGAACTCCGGGTACCGCCCGGTGAGCAGCTTGTGCACATAAGACTGGTGGCCGGTGTCGAAGACGATCCGGTCCGACGGCGAGTCGAAGGCCCGGTGCAGCGCGATGGTGAGCTCCACCACGCCGAGATTCGGGCCGAGATGGCCGCTGGTGCGCGACACGGTCTCGATCAGGACGTCACGGATCTCGCTGGCCAGGTCGGGGAGCTGGTCAGGGGTGAGTGCTTTCAGATCTCGCGGGCTTGCGATGGACTCCAGCATCCTCACGTGAGCGGCTCCCTTTGTCGTCGGCCCCGGGGCAGCGGCGCTGCCAGGGGCAGGGGCGGGGCTTCAGCCGAGTCTATTTCCGCCCCTGCCGTCATCGCACGAAGGGTCCGGATGTCCGCGCGCCCCGGGCCGTGCCGCCTAGGCCGCCTGCGCCTCCGCCACGGCCTCGGGTGCCTGCGCTTCGACGGCCGGCCCCGCGCGCATGTGCCGCACCTCGGGCGCCAGCAGGGTGAGCCCCGAGGCGACGACGATCAGCGCCGCCGCACCGTACTGGGTGGCGGACACCCCGGCCACCGCGGCGATCGGGCCGGCCAGGAGCGCGCCGAGGGGCATCGCGCTCACCGACCCGATGATGTCGTAGGCCGATACCCGGGCCAGCAGGTCCGGCGGGACGTTCCTGGCCATGGTGACCGTCCACTGGACCATCATGAC
The DNA here is from genome assembly GCA_036497045.1 of Streptosporangiaceae bacterium. Taxonomy (GTDB): domain Bacteria; phylum Actinomycetota; class Actinomycetes; order Streptosporangiales; family Streptosporangiaceae; genus DASXKD01. The sequence continues at coordinate 3,922 of DASXKD010000008.1, forward strand.
CTCCAGGGCGATGCCGAGGCCGACCGCCGCCACGCAGATCACCGGCAGCGGCCACAGCGACGCCAGGGCCAGCGGCGTGATCGCGATGGTGGCGCCGATGAGCACCACGAACCGGATCGGCCGCTGGACGGTGAGCCGCAGCGCGATCACGCCGCCGATGATCAGGCCCACCGCGTCGGCCGCGGTGATCAGGCCCCAGGCCGCGGCGCCGCCCAGGTGCTCCCGGGCGACCACGGGCCCCAGCACGTCGAACGCGCCGTACCAGGCGGCGAGCACCACGCTGTACTGGATCGTGGTGGCCCACAGCCAGCGGCGGGAGGCGAACGCCGACCACCCGTCCCGCAGTTCCCGCAGCACGTTAGGGGACTGCGTCCGCACGGCGCCCGGTGCCCGGATGGCCAGCAGCAACGGCACCGTGCCGAGCATGCCGACCCCGCAGGTCGTCAGCGCCCAGCCCGGCCCGGCCGCGGCCACGAACACGCCCGCGATCCCGGCACCAGCCATCTGCGCCGCGTTCATCGCCATCCTGCTCATCGCGCTGGCCTCCTGCAGCACGCTGTCCGGCACCAGCCGGGGCAGCAGCGCCTGCGAGGCGGGATAGAAGATGGCCATGCCGGCACCGGTGAGCGTCTCCAGGCCGATCATCTGCCACAGCTGGGGCTGCCCGAACAAGACAAGCAGGCCGAACCCGCCCTCACCGACCGCGATCAGCACGTTGGCCGCGACGATCACCCGCTGCGGCGCGAAACGGTCCGCGAACACCCCGCCGACCAGGGCGAACACCAGCGACGGGAGGATCTGCGCGGCAAGCACGTAGGACAGGTCCGCGGTGGACCCGGTCGCGTCCAGGACCGCGAACGACACCCCGACCATGGAGAACGCGAACGCCCCGGGCGCGATCAGCCGGTCGGCCAGGAGCAGCCGGAAATCCCGGTACCCGAGCGCGGGGAACCGGCGGGCCAGGCCAGGCCACGGCATGACAAACATCCGTTCTGCTAGTTACGTGCCGGGGACGGGCATGGAAAAGACCGCCGGCGGCGGGTCATGGGACCCTTTTGACGGTAGCCCGGCACAACAAGCTGGGCAAACGGATTATTCCGGCCGGCCTGCGTGAGCGCCAGCGCACGCCGGGGTGAGCGCTAGCGCACGCCGTAGAGGTGTTCCAGGGCCAGTTGGTCGAGGTGCTCGAAGGCCATGCCCCGGGCGGCGAGCGCCTCGATGTCCGGGGTGAAGCCGGCCACGTCCCGCCAGGTTTCCCCGGGCGCCAGGGTGGGCTCGGCCAGCTCACCCACCCGCGCCGCGGCCAGGGCCGCCTTGACCTCGGGGTCGGCTCGGAACGCGCGGACCTTGTCCCGCAGAATCAGGTAGTTGCGCATGCACGCGGCGGCCGAGTCCCACACCCCGTCGTCATCCTCGGTGCGCGGCGGCTTGTAGTCGAAGTGCACCGGGCCGTCGTACCCGCCCGCTTCCAGCGCGTCCACGACCCAGAACGCGCCGCGCGCGTTGCCCGCGCCGAACCGCAGGTCCTGGTCATAACGTGGGCCGTTCTGGCCGTTGAGGTCGATGTGGAACAGCTTGCCGTGCCACAGCGCCTGGGTGATCGCGTGCGCGTAGTTGAGGCTGGCCATCTCCTCGTGCCCGACCTCGGGGTTGATGCCGACGATCTCGGGGTGCTCAAGCTCGTTGATGAACGCCAGCGCGTGCCCAGCGGTGGGCAGCAGGATGTCGCCGCGCGGCTCGTTCGGCTTGGGCTCGATCGCGAACCGCAGGCCGTACCCGTGGTCGAGGACGTAGCCGCCGAGGACGTCGAACGCCTCCTTGTACCGGTCCAGGGCGGCGCGGACGTCCTTGCTGGCCCCGGACTCGGCGCCCTCCCGGCCGCCCCAGCACACATACACCCCGGCGCCAAGCTCGGCCGCGAGGTCCAGGTTGCGCATGACCTTGGCCAGGGCGAACCGGCGCACGTCCCGGTCGTTGGCGGTGAACGCGCCCTCCTTGAACATCGGGTGCGAGAACAGGTTGGTGGTCGCGGTGGTCACCACCAGCCCGGTGTCGGCCAGCGCGCGGGTGAAGTCCCCGATCCGTGCGTCCCGCT
>DASXKD010000009.1:0-5111 GCA_036497045.1 Streptosporangiaceae bacterium
AGGTCGTCGGCACGACCGGCGAGGCGCCGTCGCGGATCCAGCTGGTGGACGGGCCGGGGGACGGCGCCGGGGTGCAGGTGCGCGACCCGGCCAAGGTCGTCTGGCTGTCGCAGACCACGCTGTCGGTCGATGAGACCAACGAGACCGTCGCCGCGCTCCGGGAGCGGTTCCCGACCCTGGCCGACCCGCCTAGCGACGACATCTGCTACGCCACCCAGAACCGGCAGGCGGCCGTGAAGCAGATCGCGGCCCAGTCGGACGTGGTGATCGTGGTGGGGTCGCAGAACTCCTCCAACTCGGTGCGGCTGGTGGAGGTGGCGGTCGACTCCGGCGCCCGTGCGGCCTACCTGGTGGACGACGCGGAGTCGATCGACCCGGCCTGGCTGGACGGCGCGACCACGGTCGGGCTGAGCAGCGGCGCCTCGGTGCCGGAAGACCTCGTCGCCGGCGTGCTCGAGCATCTCGCCGCGAGCGGCTTCGACCAGGTCGAAGAGGTCGAGGCGGTGCCGGAGCGGATGCAGTTCGCCCTGCCGCACGAACTGCGCCGGGCCAAGGCGGACCGCGAGACCTAGGGCGTGTCCGTCCAGCTGGGCGACCCGGTGCCCACGGGCCAGCTGACGGAGCGCCTCGACAGTGACCCGTCCAACGTCACAGGCTTGGTGGATCGACTGCACGCCCGCGGTCTGTTGCGTCGTGCCGTCGGGTCACTCGGCGACGAGCCGCCACCCGGCTGACAACCGGGTCAGCCGAACGCAGTTCCCGGCGCAGGTCCTGGATGCAGCCCGGCAGGCCGCGGATCCAGGTGATGATCACCGTGAGGACCATGCCCACGGCCAGCCACGGTGCCACGCTCGCGAGCGTGACCACGCTGCCCACCACGATGGACATGAACAAGCCGCCCGGCACGGTCATCGCACTGACGAGGATCACCGCGGCCAGGAAAAGCAGCGGCGGGCTGACCACCACGGTCAACAGGGCGGCGGTGACGGCATACCGGGCGGCGAGCACGCAGCCGACCACGAAGGCCAGGCCGGCCAGCACGGCCCAGCCCAGCCACGCGGCCAGCAGTAGCCCGACCAGGAAGATCCCGGCCATGGCCAGCACGGCCCCGCGCCCGGTGAGGCGTGCTGCCGGGCTGGCAGCACGTTCGGGGCTGGCAGCACGTTCGGGCGGACTGCTCACCGCCTCGCGCTCGGTGGGCCCTGCTGCCGGGCCAGCGGCCGGCTCGGGCCGCCGGTTAGGTAGCGGTGCCATTGGTGTGGGCCATGAACAGCTCAGCCGGTGAGTCCCCGGGAGCGGCAGCTTCGGTCAGATCGGGCGGGGCCGGTGTCGCGGCCCTGGTTAGTTCGGGTGGGGGCTTCGTTGCCTGCTCTGCTGTCGGGGCGGGGGCCGCCGGGGTCAGTTCGGGCGGGCTGGTCTCCGCTCCGGGCGCGGGCACGACCGAGGCCGTCAGCTCCGGCGCGGACAGCAGCCGCGGGATGTCCTCCACGATCCGGGGTGCCTCCTGGGTGTCCTCGACCAGGCCGAGCTGGGCGAGCCGGCGGGCGCTCGTCAGCACCCGGGTTTCCAGGGAGCCGACGGTCTGGTTGTAGGCGGTCACGGCGCCGGTGAGCGCCTTGCCCACCCGGTCCATGTGCTGGCCGAGGGCGGAGATGCGCTCGTAGAGCTGCCGCCCGACCTCGAAGACAGCTCGGGCGTTCTCCGACAGCGCCTCCTGCTGCCAGGCGTACTGCGCGGTGCGCAGCAGCGAGACCAGGGTCGTGGGGGTGGCGATATGCACCCGGCGGGCCACGGCATGCTCCAGCAGGCCGGGATCGTGCTCAAGCGCCGGGGCGAGGAACGCCTCGCCGGGGATGAACAGCACCACGAACTCCGGTGTCGTCGGCAGCGCGGTCCAGTACGCCTTGGCGGCCAGCCGGTCCACGTGCTCGCGCAGGTGCCGGCCATGCGCGGCGAGCCGGGTCTCGCGCACGGTCTCGTCCGTGGCCTCAGCGGCTGCGAGGTAGGCCGCGAGCGAGACCTTGGAATCCACCACGATGTGCTTGCCCCCGGCCAGGTGGATCACCATGTCCGGGCGCAGTTGCCCGTCGCTTGTAGTCACCGTTGCCTGCTCGTCGAAGTCACAGCGGGCACTCATGCCTGCAAGTTCGACCACACGGCGGAGCTGCATCTCGCCCCACCGGCCCCTGGCCTCGGGCCGGCGAAGCGCCGTGACCAGGGCGTGGGTCTGCTCTTTGAGCTCGTCGGAGCTGCGCCGGGTGATGGTCATCTGCTCGGCCAGGGCGGCGTGCGACGCGGCGCGCTGCGCGTCCGACTCGCGCAACTGCGCCTCTACTCGGGTCAGGGTCTCCTTCAGCGGCCCGACCAGGCCCTCCACGGCGGCCTTGCGGGTCTCCAGTTCACCCGCGGCCCGGGCGTTCGCGGCGCTGAAGCGTCCCTCCGCCATCTCCAGGAACTGGCGGGCGCTCGCGTCAAGCGCCTGCGCGGACAGCGCCTGGAACCGTTCCGCGAGCTGCCCGTCGACCAGGGCCGTCCGCTGCTCTGCGGCCCGGGCGCGCTCATCGGCCGCGCTGGCCCGCGCCACCAGGTCCGTGGTGGTACCTGCTTCCCGGTTCCGTGCCACGAGGAAGCCGATGACCGCGCCTAGCAGCACGCCGATGACGAGCGTGAGCAGTGAGATCAGGGGCATGTCGCCATACTTGCAGCAAGCGATGACACTTCCCATTCGCCACGCGGGCCACCGATCCGGGGGCGGCGCGGCGGGTCGGCGGGGTGCCCCCGGGATCCGTCCGGCCGGCGGAACCAGCCACACCGGGCCCTCCTCGGAGCCCAGAACCAGGCCGCTGAAGGAACCTGCTCGCGCTGGGCCTGCCCGGTACCGGAACCAGTTAGAGTCCGGGGTACCCGTTCGCGGTCGCAGGGCCGCCCGAGCCGCCGATCAGCGACACGTTCAGGCTCCAGGTATGGCCGCCGGAGGTGATGCCCACGGTGCCGGCGGTGAGGAAGTAGCTCAGGTTCGTCGCCGCAGAGGCCGGTGCGGCGGCCGCGCCGAGTGCGGCCAGGGCCAGCGTCGCGGCGGTGGCCGCGCCGAGCAACCTGCGGGCCGTCCGCGCGCGGCGGATCACGGCACGGACCCGCTCATGCCTGTGTTTCATAACAACCTCCCCAGTCGCATGGCTGCTGCTCACGCGTATCTCAGCAGAACGGTGTGTAGCGGGGAAGCCGTGGTTTCGTGGTCTCCGGCTGGCCCTAGACTGCCCAGGTGAGCCTGTCCATCGGCATCGTCGGCCTGCCCAACGTCGGGAAGTCCACCCTGTTCAACGCGCTCACCAGGGCGAGCGCGCTGGCCTCGACCTATGCCTTCGCGACCATCGAGCCCAACGTGGGCATCGTTGGCATCCCCGATCCGCGCCTCAAGGTGCTGGCAGAGCTGAGCGAGTCAGCCAAGATCATCCCAGCCACAGTCAGGTTCACCGACATCGCCGGACTGGTCAGCGGCGCGTCTGAAGGGCAAGGGCTGGGCAACCAGTTCCTCGCGCACATCCGGGAGACCGACGCGATCTGCCAGGTGGTGCGCGTGTTTGACGACCCGGACGTGAGCCACGTCGACGGTGACGTAGCCCCGGCGCGCGATGTGGAGACCATTTCCACGGAATTGATGTTGGCGGACCTCCAGACGCTGGACAAAGCCTTGCCCCGGCTCGCCAAGGAAGTGAAGTTCGCCAAGGATGCAGAACGGCTTCGCGTGGCCGATGCCGCCGCAGTTGCACAGCGGCTGCTCAACCAGGGGACTACGTTGTCGCAGGGCGCGGCAACAGCCGGCATCAGGCTCAGTGACCTGCGCGAACTGCAACTGCTAACGGCCAAGCCGTTCCTGTACGTGTTCAATACCGACATGACCGGCCTGGCCGATGAGCAGCGGAAAGAGCTAACCGCCCTGGTGGCGCCCGCAGAGCCGATCTTCCTTGACGTCAAGACGGAGGCTGAGCTCGCGGAACTGCCCGAGGACGAGGCGACCGAGCTCGCCGCCGAACTCGGGCTCGGCGAGCCGGGACTGGACCGGCTGGCCAAGGCTGGGTTCGCCGCGCTCGGGCTGACCACATTCCTGACCACCGGGCCGAAGGAAACCCGGGCCTGGACGATCCGCGTCGGGGCAACGGCGCCCGAGGCGGCTGGGGTGATCCACAGCGACTTCCAGCGCGGCTTCATCAAGGCCGAGATCGTGTCCTACGACGACCTGGTCGCCGCAGGCTCTGTCACCGCTGCGCGCGCCGTCGGGAAGGCCCGCATCGAGGGCAAGGACTACGTCATGCAGGACGGCGATGTGGTCGAGTTCCGCTTTCAAACAACATCAGGCGGCAAGGCTGCACACTGAGCCAACGTCGCTGAGCGCGATCGCCTGGGGGCGTGGTGCGCGAATACGCGCGAGTGCCTGGCCATGCTGCTGCGCCCCGGCAACGCCGGGCCGGACACCTTCACCGATCACAAAGACGTGCTGGCCGCGGCGATCCGGCAGATCCCGGCCAGGTTCCGGCGCAAGGTCCTGGTCCGCGTCGACGGGGCCGGGGCGAGCCACGAGCTGGTCAAGCACCTGCTGTCGCTGTCCTCCCCGCGCCGGACGGTGCTGTTCACCTGCGGGTGGATGATCACCGCCGCCGACGAGGACGCCATCCGGCAGGTGCCTGCCGGATCATGGAAGCCCGGCATCGGGCAGGACGGCGCGGTCGAGGAGGACAAGGACGTCGCGGAGATCACGCACCTGCTCAGCCGCGCCGGGAACTGGCCCGGCGGGCTGCGGTGGATCGTCCGCCGGGTCAAGCCGTCCCGCCGCCAGATGAGCAACCTGACCGCCTATGAGAAGAAGACCGGCTGGCGGTACTCGGTCATCTGCACGAACATCCCGGACGGCGGGATCGGCGGCGTCCCGGGCAGTCATCACCCGCAGTACATCGACACCGTGCACCGCGAACACGCCGTCGTGGAGACCGGCGGCGTCCGCACCGCGAGCTTGCGCCGGAAGGGTCGGTGGACCGGCGACCGCACCCGGACCGCTATAGGGTGTGAAGAATGCGGGTGAGGAACGCAGAGAAATCTATTTATGAAGGGCTCCT
>DASXKD010000010.1:0-11868 GCA_036497045.1 Streptosporangiaceae bacterium
CTGTCCACCGAGCATGTGCTCGTCATCGAATGGCTGGACGGGGTCAGCCTGCGCGCGGCGGGGCCGCTGATCGTGAGCCGCGGGCTGGACCGCGCCGAGCTGGCCCGGGTGCTGCTGCGCAGCATGGTGTACCAGATCACCGAGGGCGGGGTGTTCCACGCCGACCCGCATCCAGGCAACTTCCTGCTGCTCGCCGACAGCCGCCTTGCCCTGCTCGACTTCGGCTCGGTCGGCCACCTCGACGCCCAGCAGCGGATCGCGCTGCAGAACCTGCTGCTCGCCGTCGGGCGCGGCGACCCCGCGGCGCTCCGCGATGCCCTGCTTGATCTGGTGGATCGCACCGATGAGCTTGACGAATTCCAACTGGAGCGGGCCCTCGGGCAGTTCATCGCGCGCCATCTCACCGGCGGCACCGGGGCGTCCGCCCAGATGTTCACTGACCTGTTCCGCCTGGCCGCCCGGTTTGAGCTGACCATCCCGGCCGAGATCGGCACGGTGCTGCGCGCCCTCGGCACCTTGGACGGCACGCTCGCCCAGCTCACACCCACGTTCGACATCGCCGAAGAGGCGCGCGAGTACGCCGCCGACCACACGGCCGCGAAGCTGTCGCCCCAGGCCGCAGGCCGGTCAGCCGCCGACGAGCTGATCACGCTGCTTCCGGTGCTGCGCCGGCTGCCGCGCCGGTTCGACCGGGTCACCAGTGCGCTGGAACATGGCAGGCTCAGCGTCAACGTGCGGCTGTTCGCGGACGAACGCGATCGCCGGGTGGTCACCGGCCTGACCAACCAATTCCTGCTGGCGCTGCTGGGCACGGCGTCCGGCGTCGTCGCCGCACTGATGCTCGCCGCCCCGGGCGGCCCCAAGATCGCCCAGTCCGTCAGCCTCTACCAGCTAATCGGGTACAACCTGCTCATCGTCGCCGGCGTCCTCGTGCTCCGCGTGCTCTTCACGATCTTCCGAAGCCGGTGATCCGCCGGGCCCGGCGGATCACGAAAGGCCGGGCACTGGGCGAGATCACACCGGGCCGGGCACACTGGCGTCATGGACGCCGATGTGGTCGTGATCGGGGCCGGTGCCCTCGGGCTGAGCACCGCGCTGCATTGTGCGCTGGCGGGGCGGTCGGTCGTGGTGGCAGAACGCGGCACCGCCGGATCGCAGGCCTCGGGGCGGGCTGCGGGCCTGTTCAAGTCCGTGCAGGCCGATGAGCTGCGCACGCGGCTGGCCAGGCGCAGCATCGCCTGGGCGGCCAGCTTCGGTGACTGGGCGGGAGTCCCGCTGGAGGTGGCCCGCTCGGGAAGCTTCCTGATCGCCCGGACCATCCAGCACCGCGAGTACCTGATCCGGGAGCTGGCCCAGTCGCGGGGCTGGGGCGCCGACGTCCGTGAGGCGGACGCGCGCCTGGTCGCCGAGCGGGTCAGCTTCTACCGGGCGGCGGGGGACCGGGCGGCGGGGGAGGAGTTCGCGGTGTGGTGCCCGGAGGACATCTACATCGCCGAGCCCACCGCGCTGATCGAGGCCTACCTGGCGGCGTGCCGGCTGCGCGGGGTGGTGGTGGCCGAGAACGAGCCGGTCATCGGCATCCCAGTCACCGGCGGCCGGGTGACCGGGGTGCAGACCGCCGGCCGGATGATCGCCGCTCCGGTGGTGGTGGACGCTGCTGGCGGCTGGGTGCGGCAGGTTGCCGAACTGGCCGGCGCGCCGGTGCCGCTCGCCCCGGTGCGCCACCAGTTGCTCATCACCGGCCCGGACCCGGAAATCGACCCGGCCGATCCGATCGTCCGGGTGGTGGATGCCGCGGTGTACCTGCGCCCATCGCGCGGCGGGCTGATGTTCGGCGGCTTCGAGACCGACCCGCTGCCGTTCGACCCGCGCCGGCAGCCGCCTTCATTCACGACCGATGACCTGCCGCTGGACCTGGCCGTGCTGCGCAAGCTGGCAGCCCAGATCAGCGCGGAGGCCCCGGCCGCTGGCACCGCCCCGGTCGCCGAGCACCGCGGCGGGCTGTTCACGATGAGTCCCGATGGCCGGTTCGTCGCCGGGCCCGTGCCGGACCTGCCTGGCCTGTGGGTGGCCAGCGGCTGCAACGGCTCGGGCTTCTCTTCCTCGCCCGCGCTCGGCGAGGCGCTCGCCACCTGGATCAGCACCGGCAACCCGCCGCCGGGCTTTGCGGCACTGTCGCCGGCCAGGTTCGGCCCGCTGCCCGACGACGCCCTGATCACCCGCGGGCTGTGGCAATACGCCCATTACTACGACCCCGCGGCCTAAGTGGCACGCGCGGAACTGGGCTGATGCCGGGTGGCATCAGCCCAGTTCCTATGCTGCGCGTCGATCAGATGTCGTAGTACAGCTCGAACTCGTGGGGGTGTGGGCGGAGCCGGATCGGGTCGAGTTCGTTGGAGCGCTTGTAGTCGATCCAGGTCTCGATCAGGTCCGGGGTGAACACCCCGCCGTCGAGCAGGTACTCGTGGTCTGCTTCCAGCGTGTCCAGGACCTTGTCCAGGGACCCGGGCACCTGCGGGATGGCCAGGGCCTCGTCCGGCGGCAGTTCGTAGAGGTCCTTGTCCACCGGGTCGGGCGGCTCGATCTTGTTCCTGATGCCGTCGACGCCGGCCATCATCATCGCGGCGAACGCCAGGTAGGGGTTGGCTGAGGGGTCGGGCACGCGGAACTCGAGCCGCTTGGCCTTGGGGTTGGCGCCGGTGATCGGGATCCGGACGCAGGCGGAGCGGTTGCGCTGCGAGTAGACCAGGTTCACCGGTGCCTCGTACCCCGGCACCAGCCGGTGGTAGGAGTTCACGGTCGGGTTGGTGAAGGCGAGCAGCGACGGCGCGTGCTTGAGCAGGCCGCCGACGTAGTAGCGGCCGGTGTCGGACAGCCCGGCGTAGCCGACCTCGTCGTAGAAGAGCGGGGCGCCGTCCTTCCACAGGCTCTGGTGGCAGTGCATGCCGGAACCGTTGTCACCGAACAGCGGCTTGGGCATGAACGTGACGGTCTTCCCGGCGGCCCGGGCCACGCTCTTGACCACGTACTTGTAGAGCATCAGGTTGTCGGCCATCTGCAGCAGCGGGGCGAACCTGATGTCGATCTCCGCCTGGCCGGCGGTGCCCACCTCGTGGTGCTGCATCTCCACCTGGATGCCACACCGGATCAGCATGCGCACCATTTCCGAGCGCAGGTCGGTGTAGTGGTCCATCGGCGGCACGGGGAAGTACCCGCCCTTGTACCGCGGCTTGTAGCCGAGGTTGCCGCCCGCTTCCTCGCGGCCGGTGTTCCACGCGCCCTCGACCGAGTCGAGGTGGTAGTAGCCGGTGTTCGGGGCGGTCTCGTAGCGGGCCGAGTCGAAGATGTAGAACTCCGCCTCGGGGCCGAAGTACACGGTGTCCGCGATGCCGGTGCCGCGCAGGAAGTCCTGCGCCTTGCGGGCGATGTTGCGCGGGTCCCTGGTGTACGGCTCGCCGGTCAGCGGGTCGTGCACGAAGAACGTCAGATTCAGCGTGGGGTGCTGGCGGAACGGGTCGAGCACGGCCGTCGCGGGGTCCGGCAGGAGCAGCATGTCCGACTCGTGGATCTGCTGGAATCCGCGGATCGAGGAACCGTCGAACATCAGCCCGTCGGTGAAGACCTTCGCGTCGAAAGACTCGACCGGCACGGTGAAGTGCTGCACAGTTCCCGGCAGGTCACAGAACCTGACGTCGACGAACTGCACCTTGTTGTCGCCGATGAATTTCAGCACCTCGTCGGCGTTTGTGAACATCAACCCTCCCTGGGGGCTGCGGCCATTTCCTGATCGCGCGGGTTTGCGCCTGCTTCAGGACCGCGGCTGTCACGCTAGGCGCCTGCCGTTTCCGAGTGGTGTCTCAAGTGTTTCACGCGTGTTACGCCCGGCGATCGACCAGGTCACGCTGAGTAGCCGGGCCGGCCGTACGTCGCCTTCTCCGCAGGCGATACCGTTGAGGGCGTGTCAGCTTCACCGGTGGACGGGGCCAAGGCCCCCCGTGACCGTCCCGCGTATCCGGGCGAGAAGTTCGGGCTGCCCGAAGACGGGCCGCGCTCGGTGGGCGGCATGGGGCGCCGGCTGGGCGCCCTGCTGATCGACTGGGTGGTCTGCACGCTGATCGCGGTGGCATTGTTCCATGACCAGTACTGGACACTGGTGGTCTTCGCGGTGGAGGACTACCTGCTCACGTCACTGACCGGGCTGACGCTCGGCAAGCGGCTGACGGGCATCCGGGTCGCGCGCCTGGACGGCAAGCCGGTCGGGTTCCTCTGGGGCCTGGTGCGCACGCTGCTACTGCTGACCGTCGTCCCGCCGCTGGTCACCGACCGCGACCTGCGCGGCCTGCACGACCGGGCCGCCAACACCATCGTCATCCGGCTGTAACCAGCCGGGAGCCGCCGGGCTAGCGGTAGCGGGGCCGCGGAGGCTTGGGCATGCGGCCGGTTTTGGGCATCGGGCCCTTGGGAGCCTGCAGGTTGGCGGGCAGTGCCTTCAGCCGGAAGTTCAGTTCGGCGACGGCCGGGCCCTTCAGGTTGCGCGGGAGGCGCATCAGCTTGCGCTGCAGGCGCCGGATCGGCACCTGGCCCTCCTCGTCGCCGACCTGCATGTCATAGATGGGCACGTCGTAGGCCACCCGGGAGATGCGCTTCTTCTCGGCCGCCAGCAGGCTCGGCAGCCGGCTGGGACTGCCCTCGCCGACCAGGACCACACCGGGCTTGCCGACCGCGCGGTGCACCACGTCCATGTTTCTGTTGGCCGCCACCGCCGGGGTCACCGTCCAGCCGCCGCGCATGCTCTGCAGGATCGCGGCGGCCGCGCCGGGCTGGCCCTTGATCGCCGAGTACTGGGCGGACTGCGCGAACCGGCCGAACAGGATCATTCCCGCCATCAGGCCAAAGAGCACGCCGAGCGGCGCGAGCAGGACGATCAGGCCGGTGATCAGCCCCACGACCACGAACACGGCGATCACGGCCAGCACGACGAGCCCGACGATAGGCAGGGCCCAGCGATTGGTCCGGTGGACCATCCCCGCTGCCATCCGGAGTTGCTTAATGCGGCCGAGACTCGCAGGATCGACCTCGCCCTGCCGGTTTGCCGCGCCCGCCGGCTTATTCACCATGGAGGGCAGGATACGAGAGCCAGCGCTCAGGATGAAACTGGCGCAGCAGAAGACGCTTCCCGGCGGGCCGGCCCTCAGCCTGAAACGCGGAGCGTTTCAGGCTGAGAGACATCGGAGGGCTCCTGGGGATCGTCCCCCCGGGCCAGCAGTGCTTCGGCGTACAGGCGGCCCGCGCGGTACGAGGAACGCACCAGCGGACCGGACATCACCCCGGCGAATCCCAGGCTCAGCGCCTCGGTGCGCCACTGCTCGAACTCGTCGGGCGGCACCCAGCGCGCCACCGGATGGTGCCTGGCCGACGGCCGCAGGTACTGGGTGACCGTCAGCAGCTCACACCCTGCCCCGCGCAGGTCGGCCATGGCCTGGCTGATTTCATGGTCCGCCTCGCCGAGGCCGAGTATCAGGTTGGACTTGGTCACCAGCCCGGCCTCCCTGGCCCTGGCGAGCACCTCCAGCGACCGGTCGTACCGGAACCCCGGCCGGATCTGGCGGAAGATCCGGGGGACCGTTTCGATGTTGTGGGCCAGCACCTCCGGGCGGGCGCCGAACACCACCGCCAGCCGGTCGGCCTGGGCGTTGAAGTCGGGAATGAGCAACTCGACGCCGCAGCCGGGCACGGCGGCGTGGATCTCCACGCAGGTCTGCCCGTACAGCCAGGCCCCGCCGTCGGCGAGGTCGTCGCGGGCAACCCCGGTGACCGTCGCGTACCGCAGTCCCATCGCCGCCACCGACTCCGCCACCCGGCGTGGCTCCCCGGTGTCCAGCGGCTCCGGCTTGCCGGTGGCGATCTGGCAGAAGTCGCAGCGCCTGGTGCACGCGTCCCCGCCGATCAGGAACGTGGCCTCGCGATCTTCCCAGCATTCGAAGATGTTCGGGCAGCCCGCCTCTTCGCAGACCGTGTGCAGCCCCTGGCTGCGGACCAGGTTCTTCAGGGCGGTATATTCCGGCCCGGTCCGCAGCCGGGTCTTGATCCACGGCGGCTTGCGCTCGATCGGGACCTGGCTGTTGCGGGCTTCGATGCGGAGCAGCTTGCGCCCCTCGGGTGCGAGTACCACGGTTCCAGGGTACTTCTGGGGCCGGGTGCTGGCCGAGCCGAGGCACAGGCCGCGCGGCGGGGATAAACCGATGTGCGCTCGCCGCGGAAGTCGGGGAGCATAGGCACATGCCATCGCAGTTCGATCCGCCGTCAGGTACCCGTGACTTTCTCGCCGCCGACTGGGAGCTGCGGGAACACGCCTTTGCGCGGATCCGGTCCGTATTCGGCAGGTACGGGTTCGAGCCACTGGTCACGCCCGCCTTCGAGCGGCTGGACGTGCTGCTCGGCAAGTACGGCGACGACGGCGACAAGCTGATCTTCAAGATCCTGCGCCGTGGCGAGCACGAGGGCACCGGCGAGGCCGACCTGGCGCTGCGTTACGACCACACGGTGCCGCTGGCGCGGGTGGCCGCCGCGTACGGGAGCCAGTTGCCGACCCCGTACAAGCGCTACGCGATCGGCCAGGTGTGGCGGGCGGACCGGCCCGGCCACGGCCGCTACCGCGAGCTGACCCAGTGCGACGTCGACACGCTGGGCACCACCTCGGCGATGGCCGACGCGGAGGTCATGTGCGCGGTGCACGACGTGCTCGATGAGCTCGGCCTGCGCGGATTCAGGTTCCTGCTCAACTCCCGGCGGGTGCTCGCCGGGCTGCTCCAGGCATTCGGCGTGCCCGCGGAACTCGGCCCCGGTGTGCTGATCACCCTGGACAAGCTGGACAAGCTCGCGCCCGGCGAGGTGATCGCCGAGCTGGCTGGCCGGGGCCTGGCCGAGAAGCAGGCGGCACCGCTGGTCGGCGCGCTGACGGCTGGCGACGCGGCAGAGCAGATCAGGGACGCGCTCAAGAGCAGCGACGAGGGCGCGGCCGGGCTGGACGAGGTGGATTCGCTGCTGTGCCTGGTGGCCGGCCAGGTGCCGGATGACCGGGTGACGTTCGCGCCCCGGCTGGTGCGCGGCCTGAGCTACTACACCGGGCCGATCTGGGAGGTGGCCGCCGAGGGCGGGGCCGGGTCGCTGGCCGGTGGCGGGCGCTACGACCACCTGATCGAACAGCTCGGCGGCCCAGACGTGCCGGCCACCGGCGGGTCGCTCGGCATGGAGCGGATCCTGCTGATGCTCCCGCAGTCGGGCGGCGGGCGCAGCCGGCTCGACGTGGCGGTCACGATCATCGATGAGCGGCACGCCGCGCGCAGCTTCGGCTTCGCCGCGGCCGCCCGGGACGCGGGGCTGCGGGCCAGCGTGTACCTGGGCTCCTCAGGCAAGCTCAGCCGCCAGCTCAAGTGGGCCAACGAGGCCGGGGCCCGGTGGGCGGTGATCTACGGCAACGCCGAGGAGGAAGCGGGCACGGTCACGGTCAGGGACATGACCACCGGGGAACAGACCTCGGTCCCGGTCGGCGACCTGGCCGCGCACTTCGCCGGGCTGGCCGCCGGGTAACCCGCGCCGTTCCAGGGCTAGGACCGCCCGCCGCGGGTCCAGCGCTGTGCGGTGAGAGCCACGGGCCCGCCGGTGAGCTGGTCCGCGAGCGGCTGAATGATTCTGGCTGCCTCGCCCGGGAGGGCGCTGACCACCGAGACGATCCCCGTCGTGCAGGATTGGTCATCGTCCACGAGAACGGCCACGAAGCCCAGCCGGCTGTCCGGATCGGCGCCCGGCAGCCGCAGGCTGGCGTTGCGGGGTTGCGCAGGCCAGCGGCCGGTGATCAGCGCGCCCGGTACCGCTGATGCGAGCGGGCCCTCGGTGGGCTCGCGTTGGTGCAATACGACTGTCCGGGCAACCGTGAGCTGCCGGTACAGACCGGCCAGCCAGTATGGCTCCTCGGTGGCGAACCGCTCCGCACTGGCACGGTCGGCCAGGTCGACGACATGGACGCTGCCGGTGTGCTCGGTGCCGTCGTCGGACAACGTAGGGCCGCGAAGAACGAGCCGGTCGGCGAACAGATCCATGTAAGACCAGTGCGCCTCGGCTAGGGCCACCAGCTCAGTGAGGGCCTCCGGCCTGTCCTGGGCGTGAACGTAGAACGGCATGCTGGGAGGGCGACGGGGTCAGGGCGCCGTGGGGCTCAGTTCGGCGTCCGGGAGCAGGCTGGCCACCCCGGCGCGGCGCCAGGCCGGGGCGCCGAACACCTCGGCGAGGTGGTGCTCGGCCAGGAAGGTCTGCTCGGCCACGGTCACCGGCCTGCCTGCCTCCACGGTCAGCGAGGTGACCCCGGCGTTCCTGATGCCGCAGGGCACGATCTTGTCGAACCAGCCGAGGTCACAGTCGCAGTTGAGCGCGAAGCCGTGCATGGTGACCCCGCGGGACACCCGGATACCGACCGCGCCGACCTTACGGTCCGGGCCGCCGTCCCCGGTGATCCACACGCCGCTGCGGCCCGCCACCCTGGTGGTGGCCACGCCCACGTCGCCGCAGCACCGGATCAGCGCTTCTTCCAGGGTGCGCACGTAGGCGACCACGTCCAGCGGCTCGCCCAGCGCCATGATCGGGTACCCGACGAGCTGCCCCGGCCCGTGCCAGGTGATCTTGCCCCCCCGGTCCACGTCGATCACCGGGATCCCGGGATCGGCCAGCGGGCGGTCCAGCGGCTCGGTCCGGCGGCCCGCGGTGTAGACCGCCTCGTGCTCAAGCAGCAGGCAGGCGTCCGGGATCTGCCCGGACGCTCGGCGCTCGTGCAGCCGCCGCTGCAGTTCCCACCCCTCGGGATAGGGGACGGCGTCCGCGCCGAACCCCGCGTGGACGAAGACCAGTTCACTCTGCACAATGCCAGGGTAACCCCGGGGCCCGGCTGGCCCGGACCGCCAGGATCCGGCGGTCGCCAGCGCCCGGCCCGGGCATATCGGCCGGCCGGCCGAGGTTGTCAGGCTAAGAGGGACGTATCACGGCAGAGGGGTGGATCTGCGTGCTCGACGAGTCCGATCTGCAGCGGATGACCCCCGAGGAGCGGGCCCAGCTTGCCCGGGCCCTGGCGAGCCTGAACGCACGGAGCCTCGCGTCCACGCCGCTCAGCCAGCGCCGCCGCCGTATCCTCATCGCCGCGTGCCTGGCCGGCGTCGTACTGCTGTCGATCTGGATCGGGATACTCGAGGTCAAGCTGCCGCGCGACTATCGCGCCGGGGGCTGGCGGGCGGCCTGGGTCGGGTTCGACATCGCGCTGCTGCTGACGTTCGCGGCGACGGCGTGGGCCGCCTGGCGCCGCCGGCAGGTCCTCATCGTGTGCCTGATGGTGCTGGCCACGCTGTTGTGCTGCGACGCCTGGTTCGATATCACGCTGGACTGGGGCACCAGCGGGTTCACGGTCAGCGTGCTGTCGGCCGCCCTGCTCGAACTGCCGCTGGCCGCGGTCGCGGTGATCGGCGCACGGCGCCTGCTGCGGCTCACCATCGGCCGGCTGGAGCTGCTGTCCGGCTTCTCCGGCCCGGTGCCCGCGTTCTGGCAGGTGCCCCTGTTCGGCGACTCCCCAGGCTCCTACCGCAGCCTGCTGCGCAAGCCGCCGGACCTGGTCTGCAAGGACACGGACTCCGCCGCCATGGACGCCGAGTTCGCCGGCCGCGAGACGGGCTAGCGCCGGCCGCTGGACCGGCTGACGCGCCGGACGGTGCCGGGCCGCGTTAGCTGAGCTCGGCGGCCAGTGCGCCCGAGATGCCCGCGTGCTGGAACCCGAAGCCCTCGGCCAGCAATCGCTTCGGCATCACCCGTGCGCTGGACAGGATGTCGCTGCTCACCCCGCCGACCGCGAGCTTCAGCGCGGGCACGGGCACGATCATCAGGGCGGGCCGGTGCACGGCGGCGGCCAGGGCCGAGGTGAACTCGGCGTTGCTGACCGGGTTCGGTGAGGTCAGGTTCACCGGGCCGGTGACGTCGGCGCGGCCAAGCAGGAACCGCGCGGCCGCCACCCAGTCCGACAGCCCGATCCAGCTCATGATCTGGCGCCCGGACCCCAGCCGCCCGCCGAGGCCAAGCCGGAACAGCGGCAGCAGCCGGCCAAGCATCCCGCCGTGGCGGGAGAGCACGACACCCGACCGCAGCGTGACCACCCGGATGCCCGCGGAGGCAGCCTCCCCGGCGGCCGCTTCCCAATCCCGCACCACTTCCGGGAGGAAGCCGCGACCGGCCGGGTCCGACTCGGTCACCTCCCGGCCGCCGGTGTCCCCGTACCAGCCGATGGCGGATCCGCTCAGCAATACGCCGGGCGGAGCAGTCATCGCCGCCAGCGCGCCTGCCAGCGCCCGGGTGCCCTGAACCCGGCTGTTGCGGATCTCGGCCTGGTACCCCTCGGTCCAGCGCTTGTCGGCGATGCCGGCCCCGGCGAGGTGCACCACGGCGCCGACGCCGTCCAGCGACTGCGGGTCAAGGCCGCCGCGCTCGGCGCGGGGGTCCCAGACGAGCGCGTCCGGCGCGGCCCGTCCCCCGCGGACCAGCCTGGTCACCCGGTGGCCATCGGCGCGCAGCGCGGCGGCCAGGGCGGTGCCGATCAGCCCCGAGGAGCCGGTGATCGCAACCTGCATTCAGAGCCCGAGTTCGGACTCGAAGGCGCCCTCTTCCAGCCGGTCCTTCACTGTGGTCAGGAACCGGGCCGCGTCGGCACCGTCGATCAGCCGGTGATCGTAGGTGAGCGCCAGGTAGACCATGGACCGCACCGTGATCACCTCGCCCAGGGCCGGGTCCTCCATGACCACCGGGCGCTTGACGACCGTCCCGGTGCCGAGGATGGCCACCTGGGGCTGGTTGATGATCGGGGTGTCGAACAGGGCGCCGCGGCTGCCGGTGTTGGTCAGCGTGAAGGTACCGCCTGCTAGTTCGTCCGGGCTCACCTGCCCGGCCCTGGTGCGCCCCGCGAGGTCGGCGATCTTGCGGGCCAGGCCGCCGATATTGAGGTCACCGGCGTTGCGGATGACCGGCACCATCAGGCCGCGCTCGGTGTCCACGGCGATGCCGAGGTGCTCCGCGTCGTGGTAGATGATCTGGCCGGCCTCGGTGTTCAGCACCGCGTTCAGCTTGGGATGCACCTTCAGCGCCTCGAGCGTGGCCAGCGCGAAGAACGGCAGGTAGGACAGCTTGACACCCTCGCGGGTCTCGAAGTCGGCCTTGGCCCGCGCCCGCAGTCTGGTGATCGCCGTGACATCCGCCTCCACCACGGTGGTGAGCTGGGCGGAGGTCTGCAGCGACTCCACCATCCGGCGGGCGATGAGCTGCCTGGCCCGGGACAGCCGCTCGGTGGTGCCGCGCAGCGTGGACGGGACGATGGCCCGGGCCGGGGTAGCGGGGACAGGTGCCGCGGCCGGCTGGGCCTGCTGCCCGTCGGCGGCGGGCGGCGGCGCGGCGGCGGCCTGCTGCTCGCGGAGCACCCGGGCGGCTTCCAGCACGTCTTGCTTGCGGATCCGGCCGCCGACGCCGGTGCCGGCCACCGTGGCGAGGTTCACCCCGTGCTCGGCGGCGAGCTTGCGGACCAGCGGTGTGATGTACGGGCCCTCGGCCGTGGCCGGCTGCACGTCCGGCTCGCCCGCTTCGGCGGGCTCGGCGGGCGCCGCGTAGGCCGGCGCGGGCGCGGGCGGGGTGGCCGGGGCCGGCGCAGGCGGGGCGGGAGGAGGCACGGCCGCCTCGGGCGCCGGCGCGGCCTGCTGGTAGGGCACGGCCTGCGGTGCCGTCGGCGCCACGGGCGGCGCGTAGGCCTGTTGCTGCGCGTAGCCCTCGGCCGGGGGAGCGGCATAACCCTCG
>DASXKD010000011.1:0-4950 GCA_036497045.1 Streptosporangiaceae bacterium
CGCCACCCCCCGGCCCCCACTGATCGGCGTCGCACCCGGGACGCCGTTGGGCCCTAAACTCACCAGATTCAAGAAGGCAACCCGCGTGCAGCCCCAGATCGTTGCCCAGTACCTCAAGTTCGGGGATCCCTACAACGCTGCCGAGGCGTGCAGTGTCGCCCAAGCCGGAGCGGAGTTGCTGATCCAGTGGGATCCGAAGCGCATCTCCCTGGAGCGGATCGCGAACGGCAGGTCGGACCATTACATCACCCAGTTCGCTCACAACGTTCAGGCAGAACAGGTCCCAATTGTGCTCAGTTTCGGCCACGAGATGAACGGCAACTGGTACAGGTGGGGCTACACCAGAGCCTCACCCAAGAGGTTCATCGCCGCGTGGCGGCATCTTCACCGCCTGTTCACTAGAGCAGGCGCCCGCAATGTGACGTGGTGCTGGGATGCGAACACCTGGGACCCTGCCCTTGCTGGTCGCGCCCCTGGCTACGGGATCGGCCCACCCCGCTGGTGGTGGCCAGGAGCCCGGTACGTCAACTGGATTGGTCTGGACGCCTATTACGCGAGACCCACCGACACGTTCCGCACCGTTTTCCAATACCCGCTGAGAGCCCTCCATGGGATTGCTCACAACAAACCAGTGCTGATCGCTGAGACCGGAGCGGCGGCCGGGCCATGGCAAGCCCGGCAGATCCGCACGCTGTTTTCCGGGCTCAGGAGAATCAATGTCAATGTCATTGGCGCTGTCTGGTTCGACGGGAAGGCTCGCTTTAATTGGCGGCTCGAGGGGCATCCGGCTGCTATCGCGGCCTTCCGGGCGGGCGCCAGATCCTTGCGCAATGGCTGAAGACAATCACCACTGGGCAATGGACAACCACCCCCACGCGATCGCGCTGGTCCGCAAGGAAGCCCGCAGGCTCCGCGCATGAGGGCGGGACTTCTGGTGCGATGGGCGCTCGCCGTCCTGGTGCCGCTCGCCATCGTGGCCTTCCTCGGCGTGGCGCTGGCTGGTTCCGGCAAGTCCGGCCTCCCGGTGCCGCGGCAGGGATCCCCTGCCTGCCGGGCGGGCTGCCGCTACGTGGGCGTGGCACTTGCGCACATGGGCGAGGCACCACTGCGCACCTTCGAGCGCCTGTCCGGCACGAAGCCCCAGATCGAGGAGAATTACTGGGCGTTCGGCGAGCCGTTCCCGTCTGGCTGGGCCCGGACGCTGCTGCGGGACGGCATACTTCCGCTCATCCAGATCAATCCCCGCCGGGAAAGCCTGGTGGCCATCGCCGCCGGTCGGTATGACCCTTACCTCAGGCGGCTCGCCGCAGAGGTGCGCGCCCTCGATGCCCCGGTCGCGCTCTCCTTCGCCCATGAGATGAACGGATCCTGGTACCCGTGGGGGTTCCTGCACGTCCAGCCCGAGGTGTTCGTGGCCGCCTGGCGGCATGTCCACCACGTTCTGGGCGCCGCCGGAGCACGTCAGGTGATATGGGTGTGGACGGTTGCCCACACCGCTCCCCAGGCGGGCCGCCTGTTCGCCCCGGTCGGCCCGTACTGGCCGGGCGCGGCCTACGTGAACTGGGTCGGGCTTGACATCTACTACAGCAACCCGAAGACCACGTTCCGAACGGCGTTCATGCCGACAATAGCGGCGGTGCGGCGCTTCACCCGCAACCCGATCCTGCTCACCGAAACGGCCGTCCCTAACCAGTACAACCAGTTGCAGCAGATCAACAATCTCTTCGCCGGTGCGCGGGCCGCGCGCCTGCTCGGCGTCATCTGGTTCGACCAAGACGCCCGCATGTCATGGGAACTGAACAACAGGCCTCCCGCGCTCGCCGCGTTCCGTCGCGACGCCCAGCGGTTCCGCCAGGCCGGCGGGGGGACGCATGCCTCAACGTAGCCGAGACCCACGCGGGGCCGATCCCGGCGCCGGCCGACCGGAACGGTCCGGGCCGCACACGGGACGGCTCGGCCCGGCGGGGGAACGGCCTGGCTCGCCCGCGGCAAGGCCCGGCTGGCCCGCGGAACGGCCCGACAGTCTGGAGGCCGCGCGGGCCGACTGGCGCCCCACATCCGTGGCGACGCCCATCTCCCGCCGACAGGGCGGGACGCACCGAGCGCGGGGGAAGCACGACGGGCGGCAGGCCGTGCCCGCGCGGACCGACCTTCTCTGGCTGCTGGGCGTGGCAGCGGCATTCACGGTGGCGGTTCTCGCGCTCAACCCGGTGCACCAGGGTTTCAGCTGGGACGAGACCGTCTACGTCAGCCAGATCAGCAAGCACACTCCAGGCATGCCGTGGGCCCCGGAGCGGGCTCGCGGCATGCCGCTGCTGGTCGCGCCAGTGACACTGATCACCAGCTCGCCTACGGCGCTCCGGGTGTATCTCTCGGTGCTGGCCGGAGCCGCGCTGTTCCTCGCCCTGCTGGCCTGGCGCCGGCTACGGCCCGCCTGGGTCCTCGCGCTGGCGGGCCTGGTCTTCGGCGGCCTGTGGGTCGCCCAGGCGGAGGCACCCCTGGCCTTCCCGAACTTCTGGACCGCCATCGGCGCGCTGGCCGCGGCCGGGCTCTTCCTGCGCGGCGTGACCAAGATCGGGTCACCGCGTGTGAACGCCATCCTGCTTGGCGTCGCGGTCGCCTTCACCACGCTTATGCGCCCGGCCGACGCGGTGTTCCTCTTCGTCCCGCTGTTGCTTTTCGGGCTGACGGTTACCGCATGGCGCTCCTGGCATGTCCTTCTCGCCGTCACGGCAGGGCTGGCCGTCGGCCTCGGGGAGTGGCTCGCCGAGGCTTACCGGTACTTCGGCGGCCTGGGGGCCAGGCTCCGGGGAACGAGGAGCGCCAGCGGCGGCACCGGGCTCCACCTGCTGAACGGCCTCCGGGTCATGAACGGGAGGACGAGCTGGACATACCCCGAGATCCTCGGATGGTGGGCCGTCTTCATCCTGCTCGCCGTGCTCGGCGTCTGGGCTGTCAGCCGGAACCGGGGCTGGCCTTATGCGCTCGTGCCCGTGGTGACCGCGGCGAGTGTTTACCTGCTGTATTCGTTCCCTAACCTTGTAAGCGCCAGGTATCTGCTACCCACCTATCTGCTACTTGCCATCCCGGTGGCAGACGGGATCGCATGGCTATCGGCCAGCGCGCTCCGGTCGCGGCGGGTTGAGGGTATCACCGTGGCGGCGGTATTCATAGCCGCAGAACTGGCAAGCCAGCACCTTGTGCTCGTCAAGGAGATCGGCGGCAGGGAAGCCGAGCTCAGCTCTAACGGCCAGGTCATCACCGAGTTGTACCATCTGGAGATTCACCGGCCATGCATCATCACGGCTGACTCCAAGCAGCCTTTCGCGCCATTCGCGATGCCCGCCGCTTTCCATATCGGATGCGCGTACGCCTGGGACATAAGCAAGCTCACCTTCCCGACCCGGCGCCGGGTGGTCATGATCGAAGGCGCGGGCGCACACCCGTTCGGCTATGCGCGCGGCTGGCCGAAGGCCAGCCTGCACACTATTGACGGAGCCGTGCAGATCTGGTTCGAGCCGGGGAAACTGACCAGGACCGGCGCCTCGCAGCACAGGGGCAAGCACTCCGGGCACCACTAACCGACGTGGCCCTGCTCCAGAGCGCCTACGTCACCCGGCAGCAGGCCGTCCGCCGCGCCCTGCAGGTCCTCAGGTAACGCAAACGCAAAAGCCGGGCAAGCCTGACCGGGTGCGCACGGGATCGGTGCCAGCCCATTGACGCAGGGCTCACGGCGCGTTCATCATCTCCTTACCACGCGGTAACCGGATGGAAGGGGGGACGCCTGCGATGCGCCTTGGTTTCTCGCGCCACCGTCACGCCCGCTTTGCCTTGCGCGGCGGTATCTCCCGCGCCTGCGCCGCCTTGGCTGGGGGCTCGCTCCTGGTGATAGCGCTGTCCGGCACCTCGGGCGCGGGCGTCTTGGCCCCGAGCGGGGCCAGCGGCCCGCCCCGCTACGTATCGCTCGGCGACTCCTACACTGCGGGGCCGCTCATCCCGGACCAGACCGGGTTCCCGGCCGGCTGCCTGCGGTCCACCCACAGCTACCCGTTCCTGGTGGCCGCGGGAACCGGCGCCGCCTCGTTCACCGACGTGAGCTGCCAGGGCGCGACCACGGTGGACATGACCCACTCCCAGTCCGTGCCGCTGGGCACCAACCCGCCGCAGGACAACGCCCTGTCCGGCAGTACCACGCTGGTGACGCTCCAAATCAGCGGCAACGACATCGGCTTCAGCGACATCATCATCCACTGCACGACGCTGAGCCTGACCAACCCGTTCGGCTCGCCGTGCAAGGACCACTACACCTCCGGCGGCACCGACCAGCTCCGGGCGAAGATCAACAAGGCGGCTCCGAAGGTCGCCGCGGACCTGCAGCGGATCCACGCCGACGCGCCGAACGCGCACGTGTTCCTGGTCGGATACCCGGTGATCCTGCCCAACAGCGGCGACGGCTGCTGGCCGCTGGTGCCGATCGCCTACGGCGACGTGCCCTACCTGCGCGGCGTGGAGAAAGCGCTGAACTCGATGCTCGCCACCGAGGCCGCCGCGAACCACGCGACGTTCGTGGACACCTACACCGCCAGCATCGGCCACGACGCGTGCCAGGCCCCTGGGACCAAGTGGGTCGAGGGCCTCATCCCCACCTCGCCCGCGGTGCCGTTCCACCCCAACATGCTCGGCGAGCAGGAGATGGCCCAGCAGGTGCTCGCCGCCCTGGGCTGACGGTACGCACGCCAGTGGTCGGCCATGGCCGCACGTCCGGTACGGGCCCGCGACGGCTGGCGGCCGGGTCTCCGGTCAGCCGGGATCCGGGCCCAGCCGGCGACCGCGGCGGCGAACCACCGGCGGCTTGGCGAGTTCCTCGGGAATGCGCAGCAACGGATTCGAGGCGCTGTCCACGACCTCGGTCGCCATCTCGAGAACCCGCCGTCCCCGGGCCCGCGCCAC
>DASXKD010000012.1:0-10644 GCA_036497045.1 Streptosporangiaceae bacterium
TGGCATCGCCACGGGCAACGGGCCGGTCTCGCTGGCGGCGCTGGGCGCGGACCCGGCTGCCGAGTCGCCCTACGCCGGCAAGGGGCTGCGTTACCTCGACTTCCTCGAGCTTCCCGGGGGCGGGCGCCGCCTCTACTACGAGATGACCCGGCCCGACGGCGCCCACGAACTGCGCACCGAATTCCGGGTATAGACCGGCCCCGGTTTCCGGCACCCGGCTGCGCTGGCGGGTGCCGGAAAGCCGTCAGAGGCGGGGCTGACCGTTGCGAGCCTGCGACTGCCCGGCCGGCCTGGCGCCGACCAGCCCGCCGGAACGCTCCCTCGGCCGTAGCCAGTCGCCGAAGTAGGCGCCGGTGAGCCGCTCGAGTTGCCTGATGTCGTCCTCGAAGTAGGGCAGCAGGGCCTGGCGCTGCTCCCAGGACAGCGGCTGGCGCTGGCCCGCGTTCTGCTGCAGGAAGCGCTCCAGCGAGCGCGACAGTGAATTGCCTGCCGCACCTGGCAGATGCCGTCCGGCCACGGCGGCGCCCCTGGCCAGCTTGGATACGGCCCGGTGGGTGAGCGAGCCGGTCGGCTGCGCGGTGACGTTCTCCCTGGGCACTTGCGCGACGATGCCCGGGTGGACGCCGAGGAACTGGCAGATGTCGTCGAGGGCCAGCGCCGGAGTGTCCAGCAGGGCGCGGTAGCGCAGGATGAACACCTGCTCCGTGGGGAACCTCAGGAACAGGTGCTCAAGCTGCTCGGCGTACCGGCCGAGCCGGGTGTAGTGCCAGAACGGCGCCCAGCCGGCCGCCACGCGGGCGTCCTCCTCGGCGCAGGCGCGGACGAAGTCCCCGACCGGCTCCAGCCCGGCCGACCACAGGTGGGTCCAGTTGGAATGGGCTCGCTCGACCGGGTCGCGCAGGATCACGATCATCTTGGCGTGCGGGATCAGCTCGCCGATGCGGCGCTGCGCGGCGTGGTCATAAAGATAAAAAGGTGTCGACTCGCCGCGCAGGGTGCCGGCCGGGGCGCCGGCGAACAGCGCCTCGTAGTCCGTGCGGCGCCAGACATGCTCTCGATAGGTCTGCACGTCGCCGGGCCCGCCGCCGCGAACCGGCGGAGGCCCGTCGGTGAGGAAGAACTTGGGCTCCTTGATCGGCGACATGAACAGGCCGGGATGACCGGCCAGGGCGGCATGCAGCGCCGTCGTGCCCGCCTTGGGGGCACCGATGATGAAGAAGTCCGGAAAGGCCACGGGGGCAGACCTCCTGGGCAGAGCCGTCAGGGACGGCTAAAGCAACTATTCCGACTCTATTAGTAGATTAAGCGTGCTCCTGGTAAGCGTCAATGGCTGCCCCGCTGCTGCGCATCCAACCCGGTCCGGGGAGTGATTGGCATCACGTCCGGCAGCGATCGGGACCAGGTTCCGCGCGGGTTTCCGGCTTCACGCGGCGACCCGCCGGACCCGGGAGGGACGCCGCGATCCCGCTCGGTGCGCCCCCGCGTCGGTAATACCCGGTCACGGGCGCGACGGCAGAACCGGCTACAGCCGGGCGGGCAGCTCCGCGGTCCACATGACCAGGCGGGTGCGGTCGCCGCGGAACAGGTCGCGGGCGAACTCCACCGGCGTGCCCTCGTCGGTGTAGGCGGTCCGCTCCACCAGCATGAGCGCCGCCCCCTCCTTCACCTCCAGCGCTTCCGCCTCCCGGACGCCGGCGCTGACCGGCTCCAGGCTCTCCCTGGCCCGGCAGGGGCGCTGCCCGTAGTTGGCCTCGAGCAGTTCATACAGCGAGCCGTCGAGGCGGCAGCCGAGCATGCCGGGGAAGACGGCGGCGGGAAACAGCGAGTGCTCCAGGGCGATGGGCCTGCCGTCGCCGAGGCGGACCCGCCGCACCTCGTACAGTGTCGCCCCCTCCGCCACCTCGAGCGCGGCGGCCGCCACCGGGCCAGCCGGGCGCTCGGTGGCGGACAGCACCCTGGCGCCCGCCACCATCCCGTGCCGGCGCAGTTGCTCGGAGAAGCCGGCCAGCGTGGTGAGGTCCTGCTCCAGCTTGGACTCGGCGACGAAGGTGCCGCCGCGGCGCCCGACGGTGCGGGTGACCAGGCCGCGCCTGGCAAGGTTGGCCAGCGCATGGCGCAGGGTCATCCGGCTGACCTTCAGCCAGACGGCAAGGTCCTGCTCGGTCGGCATCCGGTCGCCGGGGGCGAGGCGGCCGACCGAGATCAGCTCCGCGAGCCAGTCCTCGATCTGGGCGTGCACCGTGGGGCCCGGGCCCCGGTTGATCGATGGTGGTGCCGGGCCGAGGATCTGCGACGCCGCGGGCGCTGGCCCGGGCCATGGCGGGGAAGGCATGCTCAGTCCAGCATCGCTCATCCCTCGGGCTGAGTCGCCTGAGTGGGAGGCGTTGCCGGGACCAGCGGCGGGTCGTCGGCGGAGGGGGAGATCACCGGCGCGAACTCCTTGGTGCGCCCGACCGCGAGGTAGTAGATCGCGCCGATGACCGCGATGACGACGAGCACCGTCCACAGGATCGGGATTTTGTTCAGGAACCCGATGTGGAAGTCGAGTTGCTGCACGCCGCCGATGACCGTCTGGTTGGGCTTCGGGTTGCTGGCCGCCCGCGGCCACGCGAAGTTGATCAGCATGGCGCCGCCGTAGATCAGCCCGACAATGTTGACCAGCACGCCCCAGCGGCCGAGCTTGAACGGCGCGGTGGTCCTGGGCCAGCCGCCCAGCCGGGCCCGCAGGATGGCGATGTTGCCCAGGAAGTAGCTGAGGTAGATCATCGCGGTCGCCGCGATGGCGACGGTGGCGGCCCCCGAGTACTGGATGAACGGCACCGCCGCGAGCACCGCGACCGTGATGCAGGTCCAGACCGGGGTGTGCAGGCCCGGTGCGACCTTCGACAGACGCTTGGAGAACGGCAGCGTGTTGTCCCGCGACATGCCGAAGCATAGCCGGATCGTCGCCGCCATGATCGACAGGCAGCATACGAAGATGGCGGCGGAGACGACGAACAGGTAGAGCGTGGCGAACCCGGTCGAGAAGTTGGCCTCGATGACGTTGGCAGGGGACCAGAAGTTGGTGATCGCCGTGTGCATGTTCGGGATGGCCATCAGCGTGCCGAGCAGGAACACGCCGCCGATGATGAACGCGCCGATGATGGAGAAGAGCACCGCCTTGGGCGCCGCCCGGCGCGGATCCTTGGTCTCCTCGGCCAGCGTCGCAGCGGTGTCGAAGCCGTAGATCACGAACAGCGACATGAACATCGCCGCCAGGAACGAGCTGCCGTTGACATGGAAGCCGGCGCTGTTGGTGACCACGTGGAAGCCCTGGTGGTTGTGGAACGCCATCAGGATCAGCGCGAACACGAACATGCCGAGGATCTCGAACACCACCCCGGTGTTGTTGATCAGCGCGACCAGCCGTACGCCGTAGATGTTCAGCACGGTGATCACCACCAGGGTGATCAGGGCGAAGACCAGTTCGGTGTGCAGCGTCAGGGCCAGGCTGTGCCAGCCGAGGCCGTTCAGGGCGGGGATGAGCGCCAGCGGCAGCGTGGCGACCACCGCGGTAACCGTCAGGATTCCGGCGAACAGGTAAATCCAGCCAGTGAACCAGGAATAACTCCGCGTGCTCAGGTACTTGGTCCACTGGAATACCGAGCCAGCCACTGGATAGTGGCTGGTCACCTCGGCGAAGTTGAGCGCAATGATGAATTGGCCCAGAGCCACCACCGGCCAGGTCCAGATGAAAACCCCGCCCAGGGTGGTCAGGCCCAGCGCGAACAGCGTGAAGATGCCGGTCGAGGGCGAGATGTAGCTGAATGCGACCGCCCACGAGCTGAACAGCCCCAGCCCGCGCTTCAATTCCTGTTGATAGCCGAAACGCGCCAGGTCGGCCGCATCGGTCTGATGATCGCTTGAGGTGCCGGGGCTGGCGCTCATCCGCTGGTCCTTCCGTTACGGTCCTGCGCAGAATGAGGCGTAGCGTAGGCTTCTTAAGGCCTAACTGTCTAGACCTTTGGCAACTAAGAATTACTTGTCTCTTTTCGTCTAGACCTTATGGGGTCTACTCTCATCTCGTGTCCGATGTCACGGAGTTGTTTGACCGCGTTCCGGCGCTGGCCCACACCCCCCGGTCGGTGACCGCCCTGCCGGGCGGGCTCACCAACCGCAACTACAAGGTGACCACGCCCGACGGCGCCTACGTGGCCCGGGTCTGGTCCCGGGGCGACATGCTGGCGATCAACCGCGACCACGAGCATCACAACTCGGTGGCCGCGGCGCAGGCCGGCGTCGGCGCCCCGGTGGTGGCCTACCGCCCCGAGGACAGCCTGCTGGTGCTCGGCTACATCGACGGGCGTACCTTCGGCAACGCCGACGTGGCAGAACCCGCGAACATCGGCCGGATCGCCCGGGCCTGTCGGCTGTTGCACGCCGGCCCGAGGTTCCTCGGCGACTTCAACATGTTCGCGATCCAGCAGCGCTACCGGGCGGTGGCGCGCGAGCACGGGTTCGCCATCCCGGCCGGCTACGACGACCTGATGGAGCACGTCGAGTGCGCCCGCGCTGCGCTGGCTGTGCGGGCGGGTCCCACCGTGCCGTGCAACAACGATCTGCTCGCCGCCAACTTCATCGACGACGGCGAGCGGATCTGGCTGATCGACTACGAGTACTCGGGCAACAACGACGCCTGTTTCGAACTGGGCAACATCTGGGGCGAGTGCCAGTTGTCCCTGGACGTGCTGGCCGAGCTGATCGGCGCCTACTACGGGATCACGCTGCGGAACAAGATCGCCCGGGCCCGGCTGCTCGGCATCGTGGGCAAGTACGGCTGGACGCTGTGGGGAGCGATCCAGCATGCGACAAGCCCGCTCGACTTCGATTTCTGGTCCTGGGCAATGGAACGCTTCGAAGGCGCCGCACAGGGTTTTACGAGTCATGACTTCGCCCGGCTCCTCGAGGACGTGCAACGTGAAGACTAGCGGGCAGGTGCCGGGCATCGGGGGCTCCGGGGGTCGCCGCGGGTCAGCAGAGCGCCCGGCTCCTGGAGGACGTGCAACATGAGGACTAGTGGCAGGGAGCCGGGCATCGGGGGCTCCGGGGGTCGCCCCCCGAGTCAGCAGAGCGGTCAGCTTCTTGACGATGTGACTCGAGAGGACTAGGCACACGATGGCTGAGCTGCCGCAGCGGGCCCGGGTCGTGATCATCGGCGGGGGCGTGATCGGGACCAGCGTCGCCTACCACCTGGCCGTGGCGGGCTGCCGCGACGTGCTGCTGCTGGAACAGGGGCAGCTCTCGTGCGGGACCACCTGGCACGCTGCGGGGCTCGTCGGCCAGTTGCGGGCCACGGAGAGCGGCACCCGGCTGGTCCAGTACTCCACCGAGCTGTACTCCAGGCTGGCCACGGAGGTGGGTCAGGACACGGGGTTCGTCCGGTGCGGCGGCGTCATCGTCGCGCGGACCCCGGAGCGCATGGTTCAACTGAGGAGGACGGCCGCGGCGGCAGCAGCGTATGGCCTGTCCTGCGAGATCATCACGCCGGAGCAGGCCGGCGAGCTGTGGCCGATCATGGAAACCGCCGGCCTTTGCGGCGCGATCTGGCTGCCCGACGACGGCAAGGCCAACCCCGCCGACCTCACCTACGCGCTGGCCAAGGGGGCCAGGGACGCGGGCGTGGTGATCGCCGAGCGCACCAGGGTCACCGGTATCCGCACGGCCCGCGGCGCGGTGGCCGGGGTCCGCACCGCGAGCGGGGACATCGAGGCCGAGATCGTGGTCAACTGCGCGGGCCAGTGGGCCAAACAGGTCGGCGCGTGGTGCGGGGTGACCGTGCCACTGCATTCGTGCGAGCACTTCTACGTGGTGACCGAGCAGATCGACGGGGTGCAACGCGACCTGCCCATCCTGCGCGACCCGGACGGCTACACCTACTTCAAGGAGGAGGTGGGCGGCCTGGTGGTGGGCGGGTTCGAGCCCAACGCCAAGCCGTGGGTGGCGCCCGACGCGCTGCCGCAGCCATTCGAGTTCCAGTTGCTGCCCGAGGACTGGGACCATTTCTCGCTGCTGGCCGACGAGGCTCAACTGCGGGTCCCCGCGCTGCGCACTACGGGGATCAAGAAGATGTACAACGGCCCGGAGAGCTTCACCCCGGACAACCAGTTCCTCATCGGCGAGGCGCCGGAGTGCCGCAACTTCTTCGTCGCGGCCGGGTTCAACTCGGTCGGCATCGCGTCCGCGGGCGGCGCTGGCCAGGCGCTGGCCCAGTGGATCCTCACCGGGGACCCCGGCATCGACCTGACCGCCTCCGACATCCGGCGGTTCGCGCCGTTCAACGGGAACAACCGGTGGCTGCGCGACCGGGTCGGCGAGATCCTCGGCCTGCACTACGCGCTGCCCTGGCCGAACCGGGAAATGGCCACGGCGCGCCCGTTCCGCCGCTCACCCGTGCACCACCTGGTGGCGGCGGCTGGTGCCTGCTTCGGCAGCCGGAACGGCTGGGAGCGGCCTAACTTCTTCGCACTGCGCGGGGATGACCCCGTCATCGAGTACGCCTGGGGAGCGCAGAACTGGCTGCCCGCCTGCGCGGCCGAGCAGCGGGCCGCCCGCCGTGACGTGGCGCTGTTCGACCAGACCTCGTTCTCCAAGTACCTGCTCACCGGGCCGGACGCGGAGCAGACACTGCAGTGGCTGTGCACCGCGGACGTGGCCGTGGAGCCCGGGTGGGCCGTCTACACCGGCATGCTGAACGAGCGCGGCACCTACGAGTCCGACCTGACCGTGACCCGGGTTTCCGAATCGGACTTCCTGCTGATCAGCAGCGCGGCCACCACCGAGCGGGAC
Organism: Streptosporangiaceae bacterium; assembly: GCA_036497045.1. GTDB lineage: Bacteria > Actinomycetota > Actinomycetes > Streptosporangiales > Streptosporangiaceae > DASXKD01. The sequence continues at coordinate 6,826 of DASXKD010000012.1, forward strand.
AAGCACCACATCCGCTCCCGGATGCCGGCCGGGGCCCGGGCCACACTGGTGGACGTGACCTCGGCGTACGCGGTGTTCGGCGTGATGGGGCCGCGGTCGCGCGAGCTGATCGCCGCACTTTCCGACGCCGACCTGTCCGACGAGGCCTTCCCGTTCCGTGCCAGCAGGCAGATCAGCCTCGGCTACTTCACCGTCCGGGCGACCCGGATCACCTACGTCGGCGAACTGGGCTGGGAGCTTTATGTGCCGTGCGACTTCGCGGCCGGCGTGTTCGAGCTGCTGACCCATGCCGGAGGTGAGTTCGGGCTGGTCAACGCGGGCTACTACGCCATCGAGTCGATGCGGCTCGAGAAGGGCTACCGGGCCTACGGGCGGGAGCTGACCCCGGACTACGGACCGGTGGAGGCCGGGCTGGGGTTCGCCTGCAAGCTGCGCACCGACATCAGCTTCCTGGGCCGGGAAGCGGTGGAGAAGGCCAGGGCCGAAGGCCCGCGGCGGCGGCTGGTGTCGCTGGTCGCCAGCGACCCGGGCACGATGATGTGGGGCGGCGAGCTTGTGCTGCGCGACGGCGTGCCCGTGGGCCAGGTCACCTCGGCTGCCTGGGGCGCCGCGCTCGGCGCCACGGCCGGCCTGGCCTACCTCAGGGATCCGGCGGGCGACCCGGTGACACCGGAGTTCGTCCGCACCGGTTCCTACCAGGTGAACGTGGGCGGTGAGATCCGGACGGTGACGACGTCGCTGCGCCCGCCGTTCGACCCCTCAGGGGAGCGGGTAAGGGGCACATGAGGGATACCGCGCTGCTGCGCATGATCGGCTCCCAGGCTGACGCCCTGGAGCGCATTGCCGGGCTGGATCTGGCCGGGCCCGCGGAGGTGCTCGCCCAGGCCCGGCGGATCCTCGTGGTGGGGACGGGCACCAGCCTGCACGCCGCGGAACTCGGGGCGATGATGCTCACGCAGGCGGGCCGCGATGCCTATGCCTATCCCGCGGCCACCTGGGCACGCTGGGGCGCAGGGCCGCGCGCGACGGACGTGGTCTGCGTGATCACGCACACGGCGGAGACTGCGTACGCGGCCAGGGCCCGCGCGGGCGCGCTGGCCGCGGGCGTGCCCGTGGTCTCGATCACCGGGACCGGCCGGGGCTGGCCCGAGGCGATCGAGACCGTCGCCCCGGACGAGTCGCACACCTACACGGTGAGCTACACCACCGTGCTGGCGGTGCTCGCCCGGCTCGCCCATCTGCTGGGCTCGCCGGAAGGTTCCCCCGAACAACTGGCCCTGGCCATCGCGCAGGTCCGCCGCGCCTGCGCGGACCCGGGCCCGGACGCCGAGGCCGTCGCCATGCCCGCCCGCAGCCTCGCGATCGCCGGCTGCGGACCGTGGGCGGTCACCGCGCGGGAGGGCGCGCTGAAGATCAGGGAAGCGGCGCGGATGCTCGCCGAGGGCTTCGACACCGACCGGCTCCTCCATGGCGGTGCCGTGCCCTATACGGCGGCCGACGGGCTCGTCGTGCTGGAACCAGCGGCCGACCCGGACGGCCTCACCGGCGCCGTTGCCACGGCGGCCCGCGCGGAGAACATACCCGTGGCCGAGCTCGTGGCGCCGGACGGTGGACTGCCGCCGCTGCTAGCGCAGATCCCGATGACCGTGCGGCTCCAGCTTCTCGCCGAGAACTTCGCCCGGCTCCGTCACCAGAACCCGGACGCGGCGATCGTCGGCGCCTGGGACGAGCCGGAGCTGTGGCGGATGGGCTCGCCCACGACGCAGTGACCGGGTCCTGACACCGGGCTCCGCGGCCGTCCGGCTCGCTCTGGCTCGGCCACCTTGCCGAACCGCGCGCCGGCCGGGTGCATCTGCCATAGCATTTTCAACCGGTGACGCAGTAAGCGAGGGCTGGATACGGTGTCGAGTTGCGCGCTGGGCCATTCCGTTTCCCACGGAATGGAGGCCTGCGAGATTTGCGGCGATGACCTGAGGCGTTATTGCAGCCAAGGTCATGTGAGCGGGGCAGGCGAGCTCTTTTGTGATGCCTGCGGTGAACTGCTGCCCTTCTCGGCAGATCAGCCCGCGCTGACCCCCGCGGCACCGCTCACGATGGACTACAGCAGCGGGTCGTTCTCCGACTTCATCGCTGGCAGCGACGAAGACCTGGGCGGGACGTCCAGGCCCTGGCCGCAGGTGCCCGGTTCGGCTGTAGCCCTGGTGGACGCGCCCGAACTCGACATGCCCACACCGGTGGCTCCGGCGGACTTCGTCCCCGAGCCCCGTCCCGTGGAACCGGAGGACGAGGCCGCGCCGGAGCCCGAGGCCGTGCCGGAGCCCGAGCTCGAGGCTGAGCTCGAACCGGAACAGCTATCCGAACCGGAACAGCTATCCGAGCCGGAACCCCTAGCCGACCTAGTACCCGAGGCGGAGCGTGCCCCCGAGCCGCCTGCCCCCTTCTCCGTCTGGGAGCGGCGTACCCCGGACCCGCCCGCGCCGTCGGCCCCGGCTCCGCCGCCGTGGAGCCCGGCCTCGTCGGCCCCGGCGTCGTCGGCTCCGGCGTCGTCGCCCCCCGTGCCCACGGCGCAGGCCACCATGCAGGCGCAGGCCATCACACCGGTACAGACCGCGCCTCTCGCGCCGAAGGCGGCTCCCCCCGCGCCGCAGGTGGTGCCGCCTGTGCCACCCCCGCCGCCTCCGCCGCCCGCACCGGAGACCGCGCAGCCCGCGGCGAACGGCGGCACCGCCCACCCGGCCGCCGCCCCGCCGCCGGACCTGCGGTTCCCGGTCCCCAAGGATCCGGCCCGCACCTGGCAAAGCAGCACCAAGCCACGCGACGCGCCCGGTCCCGACGGGGGCGTACACCACGATGACGGGCCCCGCCTGGCGGGAGAATCTGAGCCGGAGCCCGAACTCCAGCCCCGGCGAACCCGCCGCGCCTGGGTGATCACCGTCGTGCTGCTGGTGGCAGTGGCCGGCGCGGGCGGCACCGTCGGTGCCCTGGCGCTGCACCGGCACTACGCAGCCAGGCTCACCGCGCCGCTCGCCCCGGCTGTGCCGACCGCCAAAACGGGCTCAGAATCCACGGCCAGCCCGAGCGCCTCGGCGGGCACCACGTCACCGGCCGCGACCGGTGCGGCCCAGCCGGCCGGGTCGCCCGGCTGGACCAGCCCGTTCCCGGTGCAGCCGTTGCACGGCAACGCCCACATCACCGGGGTGTCCTGTCCAAGCATGTCGGCGTGCTTCGCAGCGGACAGCAGCGGGGAGGTGTTGTCGTCCACCCCGCCGGCTGGCTGGCGCAAGGCGTTCGCCGACCCCTCAGGCGGGCTGGCGGCGATCTCGTGCGGGACTCCGGTCACCTGTGTTGCGGTGGACCAGTCCGGTCACGCGGTCACACTCAGCAATGGGACCTGGAGCGGCCCGGCCATGGTGGACACCGGCACCGGGACGTTCACCGGGCTATCCTGTCCCACCGCGACGTTCTGCATGGCCACCGATAGCAGCGGCGCGGCTTTCGCCAGCACCCCGACCGGATGGCAGCAGTCCGCCGTGGACACCAGCGGCGGCGGCCTGACCGGCGTGTCCTGTGCGAATACCGGTTTCTGCGTGGCCGTGGACAACGGCGGCGGCGTCTACACCTACAACGGCACCTCGTGGACCGCCGTCTCGGCCATCGACACCGGCCACGCGTTCACCGCGGTGTCCTGCGCCGACCGGTCCTTCTGCGCGGCCGTCGACAAATCTGGCAACGCCGCGGTATTCAACGGCGGAAAGTGGAGCCTGGCCGCACTGGGCACCACCGCGCTGACCGTTGCCTGCCCGGTCGCCGGGTCCTGTG
>DASXKD010000013.1:0-4315 GCA_036497045.1 Streptosporangiaceae bacterium
CTTCGAGGAGCATCTGGGCCTTCCCGACGACAGCGGGCGCCGGCTCGTGGTCTTCCTCGGCGGGACCATCGGCAACCTGCTGCCCGGCCAGCGCGCGGCGTTCCTCGCCTCGCTGCGGGCCCGGCTCCGCCCTGGGGATGCGTTCCTGCTCGGCACCGACCTGGTCAAGGATCCCGCGGTGCTTGTCGCCGCCTACGACGACGCGGCGGGGGTGACCGCCGCGTTCAACAAAAACATCCTGTCCGTGCTGAACGCGGCGCTGGGCGCGGACTTCGACCCCGGCGCCTTCGAGCACGTGGCCCTGTGGGATGCCCGCGAGGAGTGGATCGAGATGCGCCTCCGCTCGCTGGAGCCGCAGGTGGTGACCCTGCCCGGAATCGGCCTGGAGGTGAGCTTCGGCGAGGGCGAGGAAATGCGGACCGAGGTGTCGGCGAAGTTCCGCCGCGAGCGGGTGGCCGCGGAATTGGCGGCGGCAGGCTTCACCCTGGCCGGCTCGTGGACCGACGAGAAGGCCAGGTTCGGCCTGTCGCTGTCGGTCCCCAGCTGAACGCCGGCCCGGCCCGCCCCGGGCCCGGCCAGCGGGGGTTCCGGGAGGTCGCCCCCGGGCTAGCGGGGCCCCGGCCCGGTGACGAAGGAACCGGGCCGTAGGCCAGCGGGGGTTCCGGGGGGTCGCCCCCCCGGGCTAGCAGGGCAAGGCCCCCGCGACGAAGTCGCAGGGGCCGCAGGCCACCGGGGGGTTCCGGGGGGTCGCCCCCCCGGGCCAGCACTGCTCAGCGCCGGACCGCGCCGCGCTCCATCCGGCGCACCTGCGGGTCCGTCAGCGCCAGCGCCGTGATCAGCTCGCCCGCCACCCGCTCGCCCGCGATCGTCCCGCAGCTGAACAGGTCCACCGCGATCAGGTTCTCTTCCGGCCAGGTGTGGATGGCCAGGTGTGACTCGGCCAGGATGAGCACCAGGGTGACCGCCCCATTCGGGAAGATCACGTGGCTGGAGTCGAGCACGGTGCCGCCGCCGACCTGCACCGCGGCGGTCGCGGACGCGGTCAGCTCGGTGATATCGGACACCGGCGAGCCCGGGGTCAGCGAAGCGTCCACCGTCCAGAGCTGCTTAGGCACAGGGGTTGCCGCAGCAGCCTGGAGATCGGCCGGGCGGCCCGGTGCAAGCTTTCCTGGCATGATGGGGGAGGATACCCGATGGCCCGCCGCAGGCCACGGTCAGCCAAGCCGGCCGGCCCGGCCGGGGATGCTGAGAACTCACGAAACTCAGTACTCACGGGAACTCAGCACCCATTCCAGGAACACTGGACGCAGCATCCACACAGAACTGCACCTAAAAAGAACGCTACGCATGGACGTTGACGCAGTAACCGCGGAGGTCGCCGCCGCGGTCGGGCTGGCGGAGGGGCCGGCCGGCGTTGCCGACGTCCTCCGGGTGATCGCCCGCCATGAACCGGTCGCGGCGCGCGAGATCAGCCGGCGGGCCGAGCTGCCGGTCCCGATTGTCGCCGCCATCTGCAACGAGCTGCGCAAGCGTGGCGTGGTGGACCGGGCCCGCCCGGCCCAGCTGACCCCGGAGGGACGGGCCAGCCTGACCGGGCAGGCGGAACCGGGAACGGGGCGGGCCGAGATCACCGGCCGCTGCCCGTGCTGCGGCGGCCTGGGCATGGTGGTCCCCGATGCGGTCGCGGAGCTGGCCGGGCCGCTGGAAAGGGCGGAGCTTGGCGAGCCCGCGGCGAAGCTGGACCTGGACCAGACCCACTGCACCGCGGACACCAAGCTGCGCCGGGTGCTGGCCATGCACGATGCAGGCGCACTGGCCGGGCAGCGGATCCTGCTGCTCGGTGACGACGACCTGGTCAGCGTGGCACTGGCGGTCTTCGCCCGGCACGCCGGCCCCGCCGCACGGCCGCGCGGCGTCACCGTGCTTGACTGCGACCCCGACCTGCTGGGCTACCTGCGCGACGAACTGCGCGACCCCGGCTTCCCTGCCGAGGTCATCGAGCACGACCTCCGCGACCCGCTGCCCGCCGCGCTGACCGGCACGTTCGACGTGGCCTGCACGGATCCGCCGTACACGGTGGCCGGGGCGGAGCTGTTCCTGTCCCGCGCGGTGGCCGCCCTAGCCCCGGGCGCCGGCGGGCACGTGTTCTTCTCCTTCGGCCCGCGCCGGCCCGCGGAGACCGTACAGACCCAGCGCCTGATGGCGGACATGGGGCTCGCCATCCGCTCGCTGACGCCCGGATTCAACTTCTACGCCGGAGCGGGCATCCTGGCAGGCACCAGCCACCTCTACCACCTGCGCACCACACAGGACAGCCGGCCCGCCCGCACCGGGCGCTACGACGGCCCGCTGTACTCGGCGCAAACCAGGGCGGCCACCACCCGGCCGTACCGGTGCGTGGCCTGCGGAGCGGTGCACGAGGTCGGCCCGGGCGCCCGCTGGACCCGGATCGCCGAACTGAAGGCCGCAGGCTGCCCCGCCTGCGGCGGCACAGTGCTGCGCCCGCAGCCGCTGCGAGCCCGGCAGGGGGCAGGCCGGCCATGACCGACGGCACCGCCGAGTTCCTGATCCGCCCGGCCCGCGACGGCGACCTGGATGTCATCGCCGGGTTCGAAATCGACATCGCCCGGGCGTCGTTCGGCGACGAGGCGATCGAGGACGCGGCGCTGCACCGCAAGCGGGTCGCTGCCGCGCTCGGCAAGCCGGGAGAGGTCACGCTGGTCGCGGTGGCCACGAAGGGGGATGGGGAGGCGGGTGGGGGCGGGGGCGCGCCGGTGGGCTGGGCCTGGCTGTCCGGGCGCACCAACTCGCTGACCGGCGCCAGGTACGGCAACTTCCGGTCGCTGGCCACCGCCGATGTGCCTGGCCGTGGCACCCTCGCTGAGCTGCTGATGGCTGCGGTGGTACAGGCGGCGGCGCGGGCCGGATACACCCACCTCACCGGCAAGACGCACGCCCGCAACCTGGGCATGCGGGCGCTGTACCGGAAGTTCGGCTTCGAGGCCACGCACCTGACGATGGAGTGGCGGCCGGGAGCCCCCGCCGCGGGCGGCCCCGACGGGGAGGCTGACCGTTGACCGCAGCCGCACCGCGCCTGGTCAAGTGCGTGGTCTGGGACATCGACCACACCCTGCTCGCCGGGGTCTACCTGGAGTCAGGGGACGCCCCGCCGGCCGCGAACCCGGCCATGGCCGGGGCACTGTCCGACCTGGCGTCCCGCGGCATCCTGCACGCGATCGCGAGCAAGAACCCACCGCAGGCCGCTGCGCACGCCGCCGCGGTGACCGGTGCCCGGTTCGCGGCCGTGGAGTGCGGCTGGGGCGCGAAATCCGGCGCGCTGGCCCGCATCGCCGCGGAACTGGCGATCGGCACCGACGCGCTCGCCTTCGTGGATGACGACCCCTACGAGCGCGCCGAGGTCGGCGCGGCGCTTCCCGAGGTGCTCGTGCTGGCACCGGACGAGGTCGCAGCCGCGGCCGGCTGGCCGGAGTTCGGCGCCGCCGCAGTGACCGACGAGGCGCGCAGACGGGGGGAGATGTACGCGGCCCGGCGCCACCGCCAGGCCGCGGAGCAGGCCTTCGGCGGAAGCCGGGAAGAGTTCCAGGCGTCGGCCGGCACCCAGGTCACCATTGCCGCCGCGACCATGGCGGACGTGCCGCGGCTACACGAACTTGCCGCGCGTACCAGGCAGTTCAACTCGGCCGGGCAGGGCGTGGCCGAGGCGGAGTTCACCGCCCTGATCACGGCGCCGGACACCGACGTCGCCACCGCAGCGCTCCGCGACGCCTTCGGCGACGACGGCATAGTGGGAGCCTGCGTGACCAGCCACGACCGCGACGGCACCTGGACGGTGCGGCTGCTGATGATGTCCTGCCGCGCGATGGGGCGGGGGGTCATCGGCGCCTTGCTCGCTTGGGTCACCCGGTCGGCGGCCGCGGCGGGCGCGCGTGAGGTGGCAGTCCGGTGCGTGCTGACCGAGCGGAACGTGCCGCTGCGGCTAGCGCTGACCGGGGCCGGGTTCCGTGCCGGGACACCGGACGGGCCACAGGACGGCGAAACGGCGGGCGCGGTGTTCCGCAGGGGCACCGGCGGTCCGCTGCCGGCGCTGCCGGCCTGGGTGCGGGCCCCGGATGAGGCTGAGCAGGCGGGCAGCGGCGCGGCGGGCCCTGCCGGGACGGGGCCGGATCCGGTCGGCCAGGTCAGCCGGGTCATCGGCGAGCTGCGGCAGATCCTGGCCCGTATCACCGGCCGGGACGAACTGGCCGGCCTGCCCGCCGGAGCGCCGCTGTTCGGCGACGCGGTGGCTCTCGATTCG
>DASXKD010000014.1:0-18946 GCA_036497045.1 Streptosporangiaceae bacterium
GGCACATCTTGCGCCGCAGGCGCCGCCGCACCGCGCCGACCAGCAGGCAGGCCAAGGCCAGCCAGGCCCAGGCACGCTCCAAGTCCACCGCCCGTAACGGACGCTGAGCCCATGCCCAACCGGCGCGAGCATGCCGTGCCCTATTCCCGCCAAAGCCGGGGAGGGCCTTATACCCAGAACGTCCGTTACGGCGCTCCGCCGAGGACCGGGCCAACGATCAGACCGCCGCCCCGAACGGCGGGTCGGCGCGGTTATCACAGAGGCCGCGTGTCGTTGGCAGCGCGGCCAGCGCGGTTTCGTGCACCGTGCGGAGGCAAAGGCGGCTACAGCGGAAATCTATTCCGTTGGCTCCCCGTATGGCCCCCGACGCGCCTCTTCAAGATCGGAACATGACTCTGACCTGGTCAATTGGTGCGCCTGGAGGGACTCGAACCCCCGGCCCGCTGCTTAGAAGGCAGCTGCTCTATCCGGCTGAGCTACAGGCGCCTACCGAACGTATTGTGCAGGATCCAGATCACGCACAGGACACATCGCCTGGATAACGACCATGATCGTGACCTCTCGGGCGCCCGGGCGGGGGTCACCCCCATGATGGTTGTTAACCGGCCTGGCCTGACCAGCCCTGCGCGGCGCGTGGTGTGGCTGGTGGTGTACCCCGGGCCTGGCGTTCGGCATGATTAAAGTGCACGAAGCGCAAGGCCCGGGGCTTTCCCCGGGCACCTGGCGCCGCGCAGTGCCCCGAGGAGGTCACCATGCACCAGCCGCCCATTCCGCATGTCGAGAGCACGGATCCGGAGATCGCGGATCTGATCCACGCGGAGGCGCGCCGTCAGTTCGAGAAGATCCGGCTGATCCCGTCGGAGAACTACGTGTCCACCGCGGTGCTCGAGGCCTCCGGGTCCGTGCTGACCAACAAGTACTCGGAGGGGTACCCGGGGCGGCGCTACTACGAGGGCCAGCAGGTGATCGACCCGGTCGAGGAACTGGCGGTGCGGCGGGCGGAGGCATTGTTCGGCGTGGACCACGCCAACGTGCAGCCATACTCGGGCTCGCCCGCCAACCTCGCGGTCTACCTGGCGTTCCTGCAGCCGGGCGACACGATGATGGGCATGGCGCTGCCGGCCGGCGGCCACCTCACCCACGGGTGGAAGGTCTCGGTCACAGGCAAATGGTTCCACTCGGTCCAGTACGGGGTCCGGGCCGATACGGGGCGCATCGACTTCGACGAGGTCCGTGACCTGGCGCTGGCAGAGCGGCCGAAGATCATTTATTGCGGCGGTACGGCCATACCCCGGACGATCGATTTCCCGGCGTTCGCCGCCATCGCCGGTGAGGTGGACGCGATTCTGATTGCCGACATCGCGCACATCGCAGGCTTGATCGCAGGCGGGGCGCACCCGTCCCCGGTCGGCCACGCGCCGGTGATCACCACGACGACCCACAAGACCCTGCGCGGGCCCCGTGGCGCGATGATCATGTCCACGGCCGAGCACGCGTCGGCGCTGGACAAGGCCGTCTTCCCGGGGCTGCAGGGCGGCCCGCACAACCACACCACGGCCGCGATCGCCGTCGCGCTGCACGAGGCCGCGCGGCCGGAGTTCGCCGCGTACGCCCATCAGGTCGTGGCCAATGCGAAGGCACTGGCGGACGCACTGGTGGCGCGCGGGTTCGACCTGGTGTCCGGTGGCACCGACAACCACCTCATCCTGATGGACCTGACATCCAAGGGCATCGCCGGGAAGCCGGCCGCGAAGGCCATGGACCGTGCCGGGCTCGAGACGAACTACAACACCGTGCCATTCGACCCGCGCAAGCCATTCGACCCGTCCGGGATCCGGATCGGCACCCCTGCGCTCACCACGCGCGGGCTGCGCGAGGAGCACATGCCGCAGGTCGCCGCCTGGATGGACGAGGCGGTCAGCGCCGCGCTCAAGGAAGACGAGCAGGACATCGAGCGGATCGCGGGGGAGGTCCGGGACCTGCTGACCGGGTTCCCCATGGACGGCTGGTCCGAAATCTGAGGCCGAACGCAGCCTGCTCCTGGTCGTGAGCAAGGCTGATGCGAGCGCTGCTCTCGTCTAGAGAGCGGTGCTCTGATACTCTACTGCTGTGAACGCGAGCCGTACCGCGCGTGAGCGGGTGCGCGCCGAGCTGATCAGGGAGATCACCGAGATCGCCCGGCGCCAGCTCGCCACCGAGGGCGCGACCGGACTGTCCCTGCGTGCGGTCGCGCGGGAGATGGGCATGGTCTCCTCCGCCATCTACCGCTACTTCCCGAGCCGGGACGACCTGCTGACCACCCTGATCATCGACGGCTACAACGCGGTCGGCGCGGCAGTGGAGAAGGCCGAGGCGGCGTGCCCCCCGCAGGACTACGCCGGCCGGTGGCTCGCGGCCTGCCGCGCCGTCCGCAACTGGGCCCTGGCGCACCCGCACGAGTACGCCCTGGTCTACGGCTCGCCGGTGCCGGGTTACCAGGCACCCGAGCGGACGATCGGGCCTGCGTCACGGCCGGCGGTGGTGTTCGGGAAGATCATCGGCGATGCATACCGTGCCGGGGCCACGGCGGACCTGCCCGCGCCACGGGTGCCGGTGCCCGCGTCGTTCGCCCCGGATGCGGCGCGGTTGCGGGACACCATACTGGAGGCGGTACCCGACCACATCGCCGCCGCTGCCCTGATTGCCTGGTCGGGGCTGTTCGGGCTGGTGAGTTTCGAGTTGTTCGGTCAGTTCGAGAACGTGGTCACCGACCGGGCCGCGTTCTTCGACCATGGGGCGGCAGGCCTCGGCAGCCTCACCGGCCTGCCCGCCTGACCCAAGGGGATCCCGCTCTCTGCTGCGCGGGCGGGCTCGGGGAGCCCGGAGCCAGCGGGCACCGCCAGGACCGCGATTCAAAGGCACAAAACGGGTCACCGACCGACCGGCCAGCCCAGATGGAGACCATGCAAGTCCCATGGGAGTCTCAAGCGGTCGTTTACTTGCGGACAGACGGGTAGCCTGGGCGGATATGGCCGGGAAAGCCCGGCCCCTGACGGCGCGCTTTACCTGCGGCATGCACGCAGCCGCGATAGCGTGGCCAGGATCGCAGCCCGGAGGTCGCCGCTTCCGCCGCCGGAGCTCATAACCCAAGGCCGTCGGCCAATAAGAGGCCGGCCCCGCAATGAGGATGCTGCATGACTGTCGGATCGTCTCGGATCAGCGCGGCCGTGAGGCGCAGGCTGCAAACCTCTGTTGGCAAGCGGTTCAGCAGGTTCATCGTGGTGGCGGCCGGAGCGGTCGTCGCCAGCCAGATCACCCTGACCGTGTGCCTGGGGCCTGTGGGCTGGACCGCTGGCCGGTCGGCCGTCGCGGCATGGCTGGTGGGCGCGGCCGTGAGCTACGTCCTGTCGCGGTGGGCCTGGGAGCGCAAAGGCAAGCCCAACCTGCTGAAGGAGACGCTGCCCTTCTGGATCGTGGCCGTGGGCACCGCGGTCGTGCTGACCCTCACCACCAAGTGGGCCAACCAGCAGGCCATCGAGATGGACCTGAGCCACGTCCAGCGGGTGCTGTTCGTTGACGCCGCCTACTTCACGGCGAACTGCGTGACCTTCCTGACCCGTTTCCTGATCTTCCACTACGTCCTCTTCAGGGACCGTGGATCCAAGGTCTCGGAGCTTGTCTCGGAACTGCCCGCCTCGGAACGGCCCGGTGCGAGGACCGGGTCAGCCAACGGCAGTCAGTCGCCCGTCGGCGATGGCGTTGTCGTCTCGGAGCCGTTCGCGGCCGCGGGGTCGGCGGCCGGGGGGAACGGGTCCTCCCCGTGGGCGGGCACCGCCGCCGAGCGCTCGCCTGGCCGCGCGCCGGCCAGGGACGACACGGGCCTGCCGGAGCCCGGCACCCGGCGCTGACGCTCGCGCAACCAGGTGCCGAGCACGACACCTGCGTACTTCAGCCCGTAGATCGCGTTGTGCCCCTTCTTGCTCTCGCCGACCTTGCGCTTGTGGATGGTGGCCGGCACTTCCGCCACCCTGAACCCGTGCGTGAGTACGGCGATGAGCAGTTCGGACGACTGGTACTGAGGCTGCTCCAGGCGGACCGCCCCGGTTACCTCGGCGCGCATGGCGCGCAGACCGAACGAGGAGTCGGTGATGCGCTGTCCGGTCAGCAGGCTGATGGTCACCGCGAACACCCAGGTGCCCAGGCGGCGCACCGGGTCCTTGGTCTCCTGGCTGCCGAGCTTGCGCGACCCGGTGACGAAATCGGCGCGGCCGTCCACCACGGGCCGTAGCACCGCGTCCATCTCGGCCGGGTTGTACTGCCCGTCAGCGTCGGTGGTGATGATGTACTGCGCGCCGCCATCGCGCGCCAGCCGGTAGCCCAGCCGCAGCGCCGCACCCTGGCCCCGGTTCACCGGCACGTCACAGACCAGCGCGCCGTGCGCGTTCGCCTCTTCAGCGGTGCCGTCCTTGGAGCCGTCCGACACGACGATCGCCAGGGTGCCAAGCCCGCACAGCGTGTTGGGCAGTGCATCCACGACCGAGCCGACCACGCCTTCCTCGTTGTAGGCGGCGATGACGATGGCCACCGGGGGCAGCGCGGTCGCCCGCTCACCGTTCTGGCTGAAGAAGGCGCTCGCTGCGGCGTCGTCTACCGCCGCGTCCTGACGAGTGCTGGTCACGGTGCAGCCTTTCCATCCGGGGCCTGCGCCCCTGTCACGGGAGCCGGCGCCCCGCCGGCCGGCGCGAACTCCGGCCACACTGTGGCGATCCCCGACTTCAGGTCGTGCGTGGGCCGGTAGCCCATGGCACGGGCGGCGGAGATGTCGACGATGACCGCCGGCATCTCGCCGGGCTTAGGAGCGATGTTCTCGACCGGAATGGGTGCACCCGTGACGCTCCGCGCGGCCGCGATGATGTCGTTCACGGTCACGGACTCGCCGGCCCCGATGATCGTCGAGCCGGTCGCACGGCTGCGCCAGGCCAGGAGCAGTGCCGACACGATGTCATCCACGTGGATCAGGTCACGGATCTGGGTGCCGTCGCCATACACCTGCACCCCGTGGCCGTCGCGCGCCGCGCGCATCAGGCGCGGCACGAAGCTGTCCTTGTGCTGCATGCCCGGGCCATAGACATTGGAGAACCGCAGCGCACAGCCGGCGATCCCGTAGGCGGCGGTGTAGCAACTCACCAGCATTTCCCCGGCTGCCTTGGTGGCCCCATAGGGAGTCAGCGGCCGGAGGGCGGCCTGCTCGGTGATGACGTTCCTGCCGACGTCACCGACCACGGCATTGGTGGACGCCAGGACGAAGCTGCCTACCCCGCGGGTCCTGGCCAGTTCCAGCAGCGTGGCGGTTGCCTGCACATTGGTCTGGTATGTGCCCGCGGGATCCTCAAGAGAACGGAGCACAGACGTCACTGCGGCCAGATGGAAGATCGTGTCCGTGCCGGGGCTGACGGCCCGGGCAGCGACGGACTCGTCGCGCAGGTCGCCGACTACCGCATGAACGCCGGGCTCGGTCGGCTCGAGCAGGTCCACCACGGTGACTTCGGCGCCGGATTCGAGCAGCGCTCGCACGAGCCGCCGCCCGATGAACCCGGAACCTCCCGTCACCAGCACCCGGGAACCCTGTTCGGCCGTCATATGTTCTCCGTTCGCGGTAGCGACATCACCGTTGGTGCCTCACCCGGTTCTACCGGGATTCTGCGCGCGGTGTGGCCTGGTCCGGTGAAGCCACCAGGTATGACCCGGCCGCCACGAGCCCTGCTTGTATTCCGGGCCTTCCGCAGCCCCTGCACTTGTGACGGGGTATCCGGGCGCCCTTGACCATCGAAGTTCCCGGTGCCCCGCCCTGGCAGCCGGGCGCTGGCTGCCGCGCAGCGCGCTCCAGCCCGGGACTGGTACCGCACGGCGCGTGGAAAGTGTAGCCGCAGGCTGTCAGTGCTTTCCCTGGGAAGCTGCGGCTGCCTCGAACTCTGGGCTACCCTCATTGCGCCGGCCAGGGCCATGGCGCGAGAGCGACGGGAGCGCATCAGGGCCCGGGGGCCCTCTTTCGTCCATCCTCATGGGTACTCTGCCCAGTCGGTACATAATGACCACAGTAGGTAACACGACCACGCGGAAGGATGGTTGTCACTAAGAGTGACCCCGCGATGTCAGTTACCGGGGGGCAGATCTGACGCGGAATGGATCGTGAACGTGTGCCACGGCCCCTGATTGCAAGGGGGAACCAGGATGACCTGTGGGACAACGGCTGGATAGAAGTGTCAGCACATGGTGGAAGGGCGATGACCGAGGGTCAGAGAGTAACGGCTGCCGCGGCGCGCGACCCGGGGGCGGGCGCGAGTGCGGGGCCGATTGCCGACGCCCACCCCGCTCCGGGCGCAGCGCCCGGCCAGGCCACTGTGCCCGGCCAGGCCACTGTGCCCGGCCAGGCCGCTGCGCCCGGCCAGGAGCCGGCGCAAGTCACGGCGCCGCCCGGTAGCCAGCAGGCCCAGGAGGCGCCGCGCAGCAACGAGCCGGCGCAGGAGGCGCCTCAGGCTCAGCGGCCGGCCCCAGGCCAGGAGCCGCCGCAAGGCCCCCGCCCAGCCCAGGCCGCAGGCAAGCCGAAAGCCCCTGGCAAGCCGGAAGCCCCTGGCAAGCCGGAAGCTCCGGGGAAGCCGCAAGGTACGGAGGCGGCGCAGCGCCTGAAGATCGAGCCTCATGTCCGGGTGGACGGCCGGCTTCTGGAGTCCGCGATCCTCGCGCTGCGCAAGCCCATCGTCGCGGTCTCGCTGCCTCTGGAAGCGCCCGGCGTGGACGAGGCCCGGCAGGAACGGCACAAGCTGCTCAGCCAGATCGACGACTACCTGCTGCCGCGCCTGCGCGAATCGGGCGCTCCGATCCTGGTGGCCCTGGTTGGCTCGACGGGGGCGGGCAAGTCGACGCTGGTGAACAGCATCGTCGGTACCCATGTCAGCATGACCGGCATCCGCAGGCCCACGACCAACAGCCCGGTGCTCGCCTGCCATCCCGATGACGTGGGCTGGTTCGCGGAGAACGTCTTCCTGCCGACCGTGCCGCGGGTGCGCCAGGAGGGACTGGCCCGGTCCGGCAAGGACGGCCTGCTCGTGCTCGCGGCGAACGAGGGGATGCCCAAGGGCGTCGCGCTGCTCGACACGCCTGACATCGACTCGGTGGTACAGGCGCACCGCGAGTTCGCCTACCAGTTCCTGGACGCGTCCGACCTGTGGCTGTTCATGACCACGGCAAGCCGTTATGCCGATGCCATGGTGTGGGAACTACTCCAGCATGCCAGGGACCGGGGAGCAGCCCTGGGGATCGTTTTGTCTCGTGTTCTTCCCGCCGTCGGCCCAGAGGTGGCCGAGCACTTCAACGCGATGCTGGAAGCCAACGGTCTGGGCGGCAATCAGCGCTTCGTCATCCCGGAGACCGTCCTCATCGACGCCAAGCTGCCACCAGAGATCTGTGCGCCGGTGCGGGAGTGGCTGGCGGAGACCGCGGAACAGCCCGATCGCCGTGTCGCCGTGCTCACCCGGACCATGTCCGGGGTCCTCGACACCTTCCGCACCCGGGTGCCCTCCCTGGCCGCCCAGGTGGAGGATCAGGTCACCCTGCGGGCCGGCCTGACCAGCGCCGTGGCCGAGTCCTACCAGGCGGGCCTGGATGAGATCGACCGGAGACTGCAGGACGGCTCCCTGATGAGCGGGGAAGTGCTCGCGCGCTGGCAGGACTTCGCCGGAGCCGGTGACGTCCTGCAGTCCCTGCAGTCACGGCGCGGCAGCAGGCAGCGCCGGCACCGCGCCCCGGCCAAGGCCCAGGCGCTGAAGATGGCGGCGCGCACCGCGGTCGAGTCGCTGATCACCTCGGCAGCCGACCGGGCCGCAGAGGATTGCCTGGCCCGCTGGCGGGATAATCCGGCGGGCGCGGTCCTGCTCGACCACCTCGGCTCGGGTGGTGCCCCCGCGGCGTGGCAGTCGGAGTTCGCCGCGGAGGCAGGCCTGATCTTCGGGTGGGAGCCGGAAGAGTCCGGTGCGGCCGCGAGCGAGGGGCTCAGCGACCCGCAGGGGCGTATCGCGGCACTCGGCAGGTCTTCACCGGACCTGTCGACCCACGCGGCCCGGGCCGTCAGCGCCTGGCAGGACCAGGTGACCCGCCTAGTGCAAGCGGAGAACGTCACCAAACGATCCATCGCCAAGGTCGTGTCCCTGGACGACGACTCGCTGGCCACCGTGCTCATCGTCAGCCTGTTCGGGGCTGGCGAAGACGACACGGGCACGGCCGCGATCCCGCGCCGCCTGCTCACGACGCTGTTCGGGGCGGGGCCGCTGCGGGACATCATGGCGCGGACCGGAGCCGACCTGCGGCACCGGATCGCACTGCTCCTCGACGAGGAGATGCGCCGGTTCGCCGATGTGATCGATGCGGTGGGCACACCCGACGCCGCTGCCAGCTTGCGTCTCTACCAGGCGACCTACGCCCTGGAGGTGGCACGGTGAGCCCGGCCGCGACGGTGCGTGAGGGCACGCGGTGATGGAGACCGAGGTGCCGGTCACCGGGCCTGCGGGCCCAGGAGGGCCCTACGCCGGGACGCACCCCCGGGCCACGCTGGCAAGCTCGGTACACCCGGGTGAGCTGCTCACGAGCGGCGTGCACCTGTCCGAGCGCCTCAGCGCCCTGGCGCGGCTGGTCCAGATCGGCTCTGCCCGGGTGGGGCCGGACGGCTTCAGCGCCGGCCTGCTGGCCGACGCGGAAGCGCTGCTGGCCAGGGCGGGGGAGCGGTTGCGCCTGTCCTCGCATCACACGATCGTGGTGCTGGCCGGCGGAACGGGCAGCGGCAAGTCGTCGCTGTTCAACCAGCTTGCCGGGGCACAGTTCTCACCGGTCGGCGTGCTCCGCCCGGTGACCAGGGAGCCGCACGCCTGCGTCTGGGGCATGGAAGGATCCGGGCCGCTCCTGGACTGGCTGGGTATCGAACCACGCCGCCGCTATGCCAGGTCCAGTGCCCTGGCGGAAGGCGAGCGCGCGCTGACCGGCCTGCTCCTGGTGGACCTGCCGGACCACGACTCGGTCGTCAGCGGCGGATCCTCCGAGGTGAGCCGGCTGGTGGCCCAGGCCGACCTGATGGTGTGGGTGCTCGACCCGCAGAAATACGCCGACGCCGCGGTCCACAGCCGGTACCTGGTGCCGATGGCCGGGCACGCGTCGGTGATCGCGGCGGCGCTGAACCAGGCCGACCTGCTGACCCCAGAGCAGGCCCAGGACTGCGTTTCTGACCTGCGCCGCCTGCTGGACGCCGAAGGGCTGCACGACGCCAGGGTCCTGGTGACTTCGGCCACCAGCGCCGCGGGCGTCGCCGACCTGCGCAGGGCACTGATCGAGACGGTGATCGCCAGGCAGGCGGCGTTGCGGCGGATCAGCGCGGACGTGGACGCCGTGACCGCGCGGTTCATGCCTTACGCGGGCGACGCCGAGGTGCGGGCGCGAGTGAGGCCGGCCCCGCCCTGGACGGCCACGCTCGGACCGGCCACGGTCGAACCGGCCGCGCTCGAACCGGCCGCGCCGGCCGCGCCCTGGGCAGCCGCGCCCCAACCGGCCGCGCTCCAACCGGCCGCGGCGGCCGCGCCGCGGACCGGGGCCGCACCGGAGTCGGCGGGCGGCCCGGATGCCGGCGGTGACCTGGCGGCCGCCCCAGGCAGTCCAGACGCCGCAGGTAACGCGGAGAGCGGTGCGGGGGAGGCACCGGGCGACGTAGGTGACATGGCGAGCCGTGCCGTACCGACTGCTGCTAGCGATGCGCTGGCCGCCGCGTTCTGTGCGGCCGCTGGGGTGAGCGGCGTCGGCCGGGCGCTGCAAAGCGCCAGGGAACTGAAGGCCGTCGACTATGTGGGCTGGCCCGTGGCGTGGCTGGCCGACCGGGTGGCCCGTCGCGACCCGGCGCGCAAGGTCCGGCTGGGCGCGCTCTGGGACGAGTTGCGCGACGCGTCGGCGGGCGCCACCGGAGCGCAGCGGGCGGAGATCAGCAATGCGATCACCGCACTTGCCGACGAGGCGGACCGTGGGCTGCCCGGGCCCTGGCAGGCCAGCGTCCGCCGGACTGCCAGGTCCAGGACCGAGGAGATCCCGGCCGCACTCGGTGCCGCCATCGCGCAGTCGCTGCCGAAGGAGAACAGCGTGGCGTCCTGGTGGCGGGCGGTGGCGGCGTGGCAGGGCCTGCTGCTCGGTGCCGCCGCGGTCGGCGTGGTCTGGCTGCTGGCGATCATCATCCTTGGCGCGTTCGGGGCGGCACCACATGCCGCGCTGCTCCTGCGGGACGTCAGCCTGCTGCCGTGGGTCGCGCTGATGGTGGCGGCGATCCTGTTGCTCGGATGGCTGACCGCCAATGGCTGCATGGCGCTGGTCATCCGCGAGGCCGATCAGGAGCGGGAACAGGCGCAGCAGCGGATGCGCACGGCAATCGCCGAGGTCGCGCGGCGATTCGTGCTCGCGCCGGTGGAGCAGGAGCTGTCCGAGTTCGCCAGGTTCCACGACGAGCTGACGGTCGCCCGCGCCGCGAGCTGAGGAGCCGGGCCTCGCGGCACCTCGCGGGGTGGCAGGGAAGCAATCTCCTCATCCTGAGGTTCACATGTAATGATGTAATCTCAGTCACGGAGAGAACGTTTGATCATGTCCCCGCTTGACGCGTATTCCCAGATTGTGGCCGGGGTCGCGGCTGAACTCACCGGCAAAGTGGCCAGCCTGCGCGTGCCCAGGCAGGGCTCGGGGCGGGCTGGTGAGAGCCTCGGTTCCGCGGTCGTCTACACCAGCGACGGTTTCCTGCTGACCAACGCGCACGTGGTCGGCAACGCGCAGTCGGGCACCGCGTCCTTCGGCGACGGTACCTCGGTGCCCTTCACCACGGTCGGCACGGACCCGCTCTCCGACCTGGCGGTGCTGCGCGCCGCCGGGCCGACGCCCCCGCCCGCCGAGCTGGGCGAGGCGGACGAACTGGTCGTCGGCCAGCTTGTGGTGGCGGTGGGCAACCCACTCGGCCTGGCCGGCTCGGTGACCGCAGGCGTGGTAAGTGCCCTGGGACGCTCGCTGCCCACCCGTAGCGGATCCGCGGCCCGGCTGGTCGAGGATGTGATCCAGACCGACGCCGCCCTGAACCCCGGCAACTCGGGCGGGGCACTCGCCGACAGCGAGGCCAAAGTGGTGGGGATCAACACGGCGGTCGCCGGAGTGGGCCTGGGCCTCGCGGTCCCGGTCAACGCCACATCCCGCAAGATCATTTCCACCCTGATGCAGCACGGCCGGGTGCGGCGCGCCTATCTGGGCCTGGTCAGCGTCCCCGCGCCGCTGCCCGCCCAGCAGCGGGAGCGGTGGGGCAGGGCCAACGGGCTGCGTGTGGCGGAGGTCGTCCCCGGTGGCCCAGCGGCGCGCGCCGGCCTGCGTGCTGGCGACCTGCTGCTGACCGCCGCGGGCCAGCCGGTCGAGAAGGCCCAGGACCTGCAGCGGCTGATGTTCGAGGAGGCGATCGGCCGGCCGCTGTCCATCACCGTGTTCCGCAACGGCGCCCTGGTCGACGTCATTGCGGAGCCGGCCGAGCTCGTCGCCGCCTGACGCGCCAGCCGCCGGTCCGGCGGGCACCGCCGGCGTTCCAGCGCCCTAGGCCCGCAGTGGCTCACGCTGGCCTGGCGGGCTTCCCCGGCGTTCCAGCGCCCTGGGCCCGCAGTGGCTCACGCTGGCCTGGCGGGCTTCCTCGGCGTCGGCGCGCGCATTTTCGCACAAAACGATGGATCCCTCTCTGGCTTATCCACAGGCGCGCAGTTTCGCGTGGTTTGTCCACAGACAGCGGGTGCCCGATGGCCCTTGCTGCGCGGGCGCGTGACCGTGGTGGGCAGCCGGTGCCCGTTTCCGGGGCCGGCCCGGAACGGGCGCTAGCTCACCGCGCTCCTCCGGCCAACACAGGGAGGACCGAGATGATCCACGACGCACAGGTGCACCTGGCCGGGTATGTGGCCACCGAGCCCAGGTTCAAGAAGGTCGCCGGCGATACCTCGTTCGTGCGGCTGCGGGTCGCCTATACCGCACGCCGCCGGGACAAGGAGACGGGTGAGTGGAGTGATGGGCCCACGTCGTTCGTGACCATCCAGTGCTGGCGGACGCTGGCCGACAACGTGAGCATGTGCGTGCACAAGGGGGAGCCGGTAATGATCATGGGCCGCCTGCAGATCAGGCGCTTCGAAGACGCGGAGGGCGCGCCCAGGACCGCCGTGGAGGTCGAGGCGTCGTCGGTCGGCCACGACCTGACTCGTGGGGTCGCTCAGTTCTCGCGTACCAGGTGGCCCGCGGCCAGTACGGCGGCCGAGGCTGCGGCCCTGCCGGACGGCGCGCCTGCATCCGAGGAAGGCGCGGTGCCGGGGGACGGCGCGGAACCTACCGACGGGCTGGAGCCAGCCGGGCGCCTGAATGGGGCCACGGGCGGTGGCACCGGGACCGGGGACGGGGACGGGGTGGTCGACGAGCATGCCGTGGCCGAGTTCGCCAGGGAACTCAGCGAGTCGCTCGGTACGGCGGCCGCGGCGGACCCTGCGGCGGATGCTGCCGAGGCCGCCGGGGCAACGGCCGCATCGGGCGTGCCCGCCTGACGGCGTCCGCAGGCGCGTGGGACCGGGGAACAGACCCGCGCGTGCCCGCCTGACCAGCATCCGCAGGCGCATGTGGCCCGTGGACTTGGCCCGCGTGCCCGCCTGACCGAGCGTCCGCAGGCACGCGAGACCTGAGTAGCTGGCCCAGGCGGCCGCCTGGCGGGCGACCCGTAGCGCCTGGGGCCCGGGGTACTCGGCGCGGGCGCACTCTGGCCACGGCCGGATGCCCCGGGCCTGGCCAGCCCGGGCGGCCCGGCCAGGGTGAACTGCGCCCGCGGGGCTTCCAGTTCGTCCGATCCTGGCGCCGGAAGCCCCTACCCTGGAGTCATGCCCGAGTTCATCTACCAGATGCGCGCTGTGCGGAAGGCCCACGGCGAGAAGGTCATCCTGGACGCCGTCACGCTGGCGTTTCTGCCCGGCGCGAAGATCGGCGTCGTGGGGCCCAACGGCATGGGGAAGTCGACCCTGCTGCGCATGATGGCAGGCGTGGAGCAGCCGTCCAACGGGGACGCGAGGCTGATGCCTGGCTTCACGGTCGGGATGCTGGCCCAGGAGCCGGAGCTGGACGACAGCCTCACGGTGCTCGGCAATGTGGAGAAGGGCGTTGCCGACATCAAGGCGCTGCTTGAGCAGTACAACCTGGTCGCCGAGAAGATGGCGACCGACTACTCCGACGAACTGCTCGCCGAGATGGGCAAGCTCCAGGAGCAGCTCGACCACCGGGAGGCCTGGGACCTGGACAGCCAGGTCGAGCAGGCCATGGACGCGCTGCGGTGCCCGCCGCCCGACGCCGAGGTGAGCATCCTGTCCGGCGGTGAGCGGCGCCGGGTTGCGCTGTGCGCGCTGCTGCTCGCTCAGCCGGACCTGCTACTGCTGGACGAGCCGACCAACCACCTGGACGCCGAGAGCGTGCTCTGGCTGGAACAGCACCTGGAGAAGTACGCGGGCACCGTGGTGGCGGTCACCCACGACCGTTACTTCCTGGACAACGTGGCGCAGTGGATCCTCGAGCTTGACCGCGGCCATGCCTACCCCTACGAGGGCAACTACTCGACCTACCTGGAGACCAAGGCCGCCCGGCTGAAGATCGAGGGGCAGAAGGACGTCAAGCGCCGCAAGCTGCTCGAAGACGAACTGGAGTGGGTCCGGTCGAACCCGCGGGCACGCCAGGCCAAGAGCCGCACCAGGCTGCAGCGTTACGAGGAGATGGCCACCGAGGCCGACGCGCGCCGCAAGATCGACTTCGAGGAGATCCAGATTCCGCCCGGGCCCAGGCTCGGCCGCCAGGTCGTGGAGACCGAGGGGCTGACCAAGGGGTTCGGCGACCGGGTGCTGCTCGAGGACCTGAGCTTCTCCCTGCCCCAGGGCGGCATCGTCGGCATCATCGGGCCGAACGGCGTCGGCAAGACCACGCTGATGAAGATGATCATCGGTGACGAGCAGCCGGACGCGGGCAGCCTCACGGTCGGCGATACCGTGCAGATCTCCTACGTGGACCAGAACAGGTCGCGCATCGACCCGGACAAGAACGTCTGGGAGGTGATCTCCGACGGCGAGACCTCGATCCGGGCCGGCAAGACCGAGATCCCCAGCCGCGCCTACGTGGCCGCGTTCGGGTTCAAGGGCTCGGACCAGCAAAAGCCGGCCGGAGTGCTCTCCGGCGGTGAGCGCAACCGGGTGAACCTCGCGCTCACCCTGAAGCAGGGCGGCAACCTGCTGCTGCTGGACGAGCCCACCAACGACCTCGACGTGGAGACGCTGTCATCGCTGGAGAACGCCCTGCTCGACTTCCCTGGCTGCGCGGTGATCACCAGCCACGACCGGTGGTTCCTGGACCGGGTCGCCACCCACATCCTGGCCTGGGAGGGCGGCGCGTCGTGGTTCTGGTTCGAGGGCAACTTCGAGGGCTACGAGAAGAACAAGGTCGAGCGGCTCGGCGCCGAGGCTGCCCGGCCGCACCGCGTCACCTACCGCAGGCTCACCCGCGGTTGAAGGGGGCCCGCGGGATTAGCCGGAGCGGCTGATCACGCTCGTAGGTCCCGTGACGCCGGATCAGGCGGGGGTCAGGCCGAGGTCGGGGCCGCCGGACTCACGGGGCCGGTTGACCAGGCTGTGCGCCGCCATGACGAGGTAGTCCCACAGTTGGGTGTCGTGCTCCGGATCGAGCCCCAGTTCGTCCATGGCGGCGCGCATGTGGCGCAGCCACGCGTCCCGCTCCGCTTCCCCGATGGAGAAGTGCGCGTGGCGCATCCGCAGCCGGGGATGCCCGCGGCGCTCGTCATAGGTGCGCGGGCCGCCCCAGTACTGGATGAGGAAGAGCCGCAGGTGCTCCTCGGCGGGCCCGAGATCCTTGCTCGGGTACACCGGCCGGAGCTCTGGATCGGCAGCAACGCCCTGGTAGAAGACGTGCACCAGTCGGCGGAAGGTCTCCTCGCCGCCGACCGCCTTATAGAAGCTCGCCGGTTCTGTAGTCGTGTCCATAGCTGGCGTCCAGGGTACGTGGCCCCGTGCCAGCCGTTGCGCCGCCCACAGCGGTTACCAAGGGTGATAGTTGCCCGACGGACACGGTTTTGCCCTAGCATTGCAGCCCCGGCTGTCCTATATGCAGCATGCACTAAAGCGTTGCCTCTTATGTGCATGTCGCACACTCACTACGCTATGCCGATTTCACAGATTCCTATTCTCGCTGAGCGACCCTCTAGTTACATTGAGTCGGTATCACCCGGCCGGGGGACGGGCCAGCGTCGAAGGAGAGGGGCCCGGGATGTTGCAAGGCGCCGACGAGCTCTCACGTGCTGACGAGCACACCGATCAGACGCATCTGCTGCCCCAGCAGTCGTGCGGGCCATCGTCACCGCCGGTGTCGTCACCCGTGGTGTCACCGCCGGTGTCGTCACCCGTGGTGTCGTCACCCCCCGGATGGTCGTCCTCAGCACCATCGTCGGCGCCGCCCCCATCGGCGCCATCGCCCGCCCTGGCGGCCGCCCCGTCGGCCGATCTGGTGGTGCGACCGGCCGGGGGAGCCGGGGGAGAGGCGCGGCAGGAGTTCGTGGTCGCCCGCGAAACCCGCGCTGCCGGGCTCGTCGGCGGGCTGAACACGGCGCAGATCGCGGCCGAGATCCACGACCGGTGCGCCCCGCTCGCCGGGACCAGCCGGATCCGCGCCTACCGTCTGGCGCTCGGCGTCTCACTCGCCGACGTCGTCGCCCAGATGCGCGCCTGGTATGCCAGCGAGGGCCGGCCTGCGCCCCGGTTCAGCGAGACGCTGCTGTCCGCGTATGAGGGCGGCCAGAAGCGCCCTGGCCCGGAGTACCTGCACTACCTGTGCGCGGTGTACCGGGCCGAACCCGCGGACCTGGGGTATCCGGGCCAGTGCTTCTGCGGCCGGCCGCATCGTGCCGGGCCGGGAGCCCGGCCAGCGACCCAGGTGCCCGCGCAGTCGGCCACGGCGTTCGGCGACATCCAGGACCGGGCGGCCGCGAGCTCAGCGGAGGTGAGCTACCTGCGCGGCCGGCCATCGGCAGGTGCCTCCCCGGTGCCGCTCCAGGACCACGGTTTCTGCTTCCCGGCGGACCCGCGTGAGGCCGAGGACGACGACGACGTGCTCCGCAGGGCCCAGTTGCGCATGATCGCGGACGCGGCGGCCGGGGTGGACAGCCAGTTCCTCGGTGCCGTGGATCGCATCCGGCGCCGGATGGATGACGCCCTGGCGGGCGGGACGGTCTCGGCCACGATGCTGGACCAGTGGGAGGAGACGACCGCTGGCTACGGCATCCAGTACCTGATCACGCCGCCGTTGCGGCTGCTCTGCGACGTGCTGCTGGACTTCGGCGACGTGCGCCGGATGTGCGAGCACCGGCAGCCGCTCGATTTCAGCGAGCGGCTGTGCCGGCTCGCGGCACAGCTCGCCGGGCTGGCCGGCATGATCATGATCGACGTAGGCCACCAGCGGCTGGCCAGGTCCTTCTTCCGTACCGCGCGGACCGCCGGAGATGAAACCGGCGACCGGCAACTGCGGGCCTGGATAGCGGTGCGCGAGGCACTCGTGCCGCTGTACTACGGCGACCCGGCCGAGGCGGTGGCGCTGGCCCGGGCCGGGGCGGCCCTGGCCGGGCGCAACGTGTGCGTCGCCGCGGCGATGGCCCCGGTGATGTAGGCCCGGGCGCTCGCCAGGGTGGCCGCACGGCGTGGCGGCACCGCCAAGCCGCAGGGGCTGCGGCGTGCCTCCAGCCTGCTCGACAGCGCTCATGAGGCCCTGTCCGGGCTTCCCGCCACCGACCGCGGCGACACCGCCTTCGGCTACACCGAGCGCCAGTTGCTGTTCCACGAGGGCGACACGCTGGTCACGCTTGCCCACCACCAGGGCGCGGAGACGGCACTGAAGCACGCCCTGCGGCTGTACTCCACCGAAGAGGTCCTGGACCGGTCCCTGACCACGCTCGGCCTGGCCAGGTGCCGTCTGGAGGCGGACGAGCCGGAGGAGGCGCTCCGCATGAGCAAGGAGACCCTGTTCGCCGTGCCGCGTGAGCACCGGTCCGAGATCATGGTGCGGACGGCGAGGTCGCTGGGGGACTGCGTGGCCGGGCGCCACGGTGAGGTCAGTGCGGTGCGCGAATACCGCGAGGCCCTGGCCACCGCTTGAAGAGGGCCCGGCAGGGTAAGGCGCAAGCGGCCAAAGGCCGAGGGCCGCGGGGCCAGCGCCCCCTCGCCGTCGGCCCTGTCCCCCACCCGCCGCCTCAAGGGGTGACTCACGCGATCCGTAATCACAAAGTATAAGAAACCGGGCATCTGAGCGGCGGCGCTGATCGTGGCTGGTGTGGCTGCTGGTGCATCTCGTGGATGGCTTGCCGCCCCGAACGCGGGGTTGCCGGGAGGGAAATGGCGGCCAACCGCCGGGGTTGGCGGGGATGCGCAACGGGACCCGGCGTCGTGCCAGGTGTTAGAGCGTTCGGGCCGCGCCCGTTAGGCTGTGCTTGGCATAAGCACCCAGGCGGGAGGCGGCGTGCGACGGGTATTGCTGCTCAACGTGACGTATGAACCGCTGACCACGGTCGGCCTGCGCCGTGCGGTGTGCCTGGTCCTGGGGGAAAAGGCCGATGTTGTGCACGACGATTCGGAGGGTGCTTTGTTGCGCTCCACGTCGCTTGTGCTTGCCATGCCCTCGGTCATCCGGTTGCGCCGTTACGTCCGGGTGCCGCACCGGAGCCGGATCCCGCTCACCCGTGGTGCGCTCATGCGCCGGGACAACTACCAGTGCGCCTATTGCAGTCACCGGGCCGAGACCATCGACCATGTCGTGCCGCGCAGCAGGGGCGGCACGCACACCTGGGAGAACTGCGTGGCCTCGTGCATGCGGTGCAACCACAGCAAAGGCGACCGGCTGGTCGAGGAACTTGGCTGGACGCTGCGCTGCGCTCCCGCCGCCCCGCGCGGGCCGCACTGGCGGCTGATCGGGGCCATGTACGACGGCGATCCGCAGTGGGCCGCCTACCTGGTCGAGCCGAACGCCGCCTGACCGGGCCTTTCCAGGCTCGGCCCACCGGCCCGGCCCCGCGGGCAGCCCCAGCCATCCGGCTCCCGGCACAGCACCCCATGCCCCGTGCGGGGCTCCCGCGAATCCGGCGGGCTCCGCCCCATCCCGCGGCTCGTCCTCCCCGGTGATCATCGCTGCGGTCGGCCCTGCGGCGGACGGAGCCGCCTGGCGGCGAGCCCCTGATAGGGCGAAAGGTCCGGTGAGCACGATGGACAGAGACGAGACCAACAGGGATCTGCGGGATCTTCTGCGGGCCGCTTTCGGGGACCCGCCGCACCAGGTCACGGTGGCCGCCGTGCGCCGCCGCGTGGCCCGGCGGCGGGCGATGGAGGCTGTTGCCATCACCGCAGCCGTGGCCGCGGCGATCTTCGTCGCGGTCCCGGCGCTGGGCGGGATTTCCGGCAGCCACAGTCCCCAGGGAGCGGGCCGGGCCCAGCGGGTCATCGCCTACGTGGCCAACCGCGGGTCGGGTACGGTGACCCCGATCCGGACCGCCACCAACACCGCCCTGCCACCGATCAAGGCCGGCGACGGCCCTGCTGCCATCGTGATCACCCCGGACGGCAAAACCGCCTACGTGGCCGATTACGTTTACGCTTCGGGCACGGTGACCCCGATCCGGACCGCCACCAACACCGCCTGCCACCGGTCAAGACCGGCCGCAGCCCTACCGCCATCGTGATCACACCGGACGGCAGGACCGCCTACGTGGCCAACTTCGATTCCGGCACGGTGACCCCGTCCGGACCGCCACCAACACCGCCTTGCGACCGGTCAAAACCGGCTTCGCCCCCGACGCCATCGCCTT
>DASXKD010000015.1:0-9794 GCA_036497045.1 Streptosporangiaceae bacterium
ATGCTGTTAGTGTTCCCGCCCCGGAAATCAAGCCCCGCCCACGCCCACCATCAGGTGCGGGCAGCTGCCCACCGCCCGCGGAACGAAAGAAGACCCTATGCTCCAGTCATTGCGGCCTGCCGCCAGGAGGGCGGCCTTCACCGCCGCGCTTGTCCTGCTGGCTGGCGGGGGCACGGCCGGGGGTGTGGCCGCCGCGTCCGCGTCCGCCAACGCCGCCCCGCCGCCGCTCAGCCACCAGCTTTGCTATCGGGCCAGCGGTACCGGTTTCAAGGTCCCTGCCGGGGTAACGCTGAAGAACGCGCTCAACCCGGCCGGCTTCACGCCGACGATCGGCAAGGTCGCGATGCACTGTAACCCCGTGGCCAAGACGCTGCCCACGGGGAAGATCTTCCCCATCACCAACCCGGCCGCCCACCTTGCGTGCCTGGCGATCACCGCCCCGCCGCAGCCCGTCCACAGCCTGGCCGTCACCAACCAGTTCGGCATCGCCGACGTGACCACAAGCCAGCCCAACCTGCTCTGCCTGCCGTCATGGAAGAGCCTGACCGGCCCACCCCACCGGACGCCCGTGCAGCCGCCGGGCCTGGACCACGTCACCTGTTACCCGGTGAAGATCAGCCAGGGCGCCTACACGCCGCCCCCCGTGCTGCTGCAAGACCAGTTCACCAGCAAGCCAGTCTCGGCGAGGGTCAGCGCTGTCCCGGCGGAACTGTGCATGCCGACCGAGAAGATCGCCGGCGGCACGACATTCCCCATCATCCACCCGGCCGGGAGCCTGCTGTGCTTCCCCGTGACCGCGACACCGCACCCCCCTGCCGTGTTCGACCAGAACCAGTTCGGCACCGCCAAACTGGCAATAGGGCCCACACACTGGCTGTGCCCGCCCTCAACGTGGCACATTAACTTCTAGTCACGCCCAGTCCGCCGGCCGGGGGGCCCACGGTTGGCGAAGGCAGGCGCCTGGATCGGGGCGCTCACCAGTGGACGCCAGCGGCGGGGCGCAAGCTGGGTCAGGCATTGCGCCCGGGCGGTTCCTCCCCGGCCAGGCGGTAGGCCTCGGACGGCGCCAGGACCTCATCGGGACCGGGTTCGCTACGGCAGGGAGAGCGGGTGCCAGGTGCGGCCGGCGTCTGTCGTCCGGTACACGGTGTTTACTTGCTTGAGCGCATTGTTGGTCGTGGCGGACACGACGACGCCGGTGGTGGCACTTGGGAAGGACAGGTCACGCCAGGATGCCCCGTTGGGCTGGGTGAGCGTGACCATCCAGGTCCGGTCGGCGTTGACGCTGACGGTCAGGGTGAAGATCGTCGCGACCGTCATGGCCTGGGCTGAGGCGGCGAAATCCTCCTGGTTCGGCGAGACGAACACCGGTCCGGACGGGCGGAAGGTCCCGCCGAGCTGCGCGGCGGCCCAGACCTGCTTGTCGTTGATCCCGGGGGCGACATCGCTGGGGTTGCCGCTGCACAAGGCGCTCACCCGGCCCGCATGCACACCGCCGAGCAGCGCCATAGCCGTGGCCGGGCAGGGCAGCGGCGCGGCGGTGAAATGGACGCCGTCGCGGGAGTACCAGTACCGTTCGGCGGCGAAGTTGGCGCCGAGGTCCACCTGCAGGGCGCCTGCGGTGGTGATGGCGCCGTATGACGTGGAACCGGTGATCGACAGTCCGGGCACTGGGCGCAGCACGCCAGCCTGGGCTGGCCCGGAATACACCGCTACCGACCCGGTGGTGGTGCCTACCGTGGCGACCAGGGCGAACACCCGGCTGCTCGCGATGGCGAGGTGATCGACGTAGAACGCGCCGGAGGCGCCGCCGAGACGCTCGATCGACCAGTGCCGCCCCGCATCACCGGTGGCGAAGATATGCGTCCCGTCCGTCACGGCGATAATCCCATCCGCCCACGTCGCGTCGGGCTGATCATTGTCGGCGGGATACCGCATCGGCGGCGCGGGCAGCGGCCGCCAGGTCCGGCCGCCGTCACCAGTCACTATCAGGGACGGCCTGGCCCCCGCGGTCCGGGACGGGTAGCCGAGCACAATCCCGCGCAGCGGCGCTGGCCAGCTTGTCGCCACCGGCAGCAGGCCACGCGGAATCGCCCGCCCCGCGCCCGCCGATGGCACCGCGGCCGCTGCCGGAGCCGCCACCGCGAGCACGCATCCAGCGATGGCCGCCAGTGTGACTATCGATCGCTTGAGCATCATGACCTTATAGACGACTCCCAGCGCGCCGGCGTTGTCTCCGACCTGGACGCCGGGCACGGCTCCGGCCTGATTCATAGACGCACTGTAGATCCCGGCTCCCTGCCGCACCCGACAAGTGAGCAGGGCCCGGGCCAAGATCACCGTGCCATCAGTGCGCTATTAACCACGGTCAGCGGCGGTACCCCGCTCGTGGCCCTGGCATGAGTGCTGGGTCTAGCGGGGTTCTGCGGGTGGTTCGCGGAAGATTTCTTCCGAGAGGGGGGTCATTGGCTTGAAGCTGAAGATCGCTTCGATGGGGAGCCTGAAGAGCTCGGCAATGGTCAGTGCGAGTTCGAGGCTGGGGTTGTAGTCGCCGCGTTCGATGTAGCCGATGGTCTGGTAGTTGATGCCGAGCTTGTCGGCGAGCTGCTTGCGCGACAGCCCGCGCTCGGCCCGCAGCACGGCGAGCCGGTTGTGGACCCGGCGCTGGTGGTCAGGCATCGGCGGGCTGGTCGGTCTCGATCCAGGCGAGCATCAGCGAGGGCAGCGCCGGGATGTACACGATCACCCACATGGCGGCGGGCCAGAAGGTGCTGGCGTCGAGCTGCAGGGTGTTGCCGCTGGTGAGGTAGATCTCGGTGACGGCGGTGGCGGCGATCAGGATGGTCGCCAGGACGCGGTGGGACAGGGCGTAGGCCTCCTGGCGGAGGGAAAGGTCGCGCTCGTCGAGCCGGGCGCGACGGCCGTCGATGCGGCATCGGGCGTAGCGGTAGCCAACGGCCAGGGTGGCCAGGGTGGGCAGCAGTAGCAGCAGGAACAGGGCCAGGATGAGCCACCGGTTCAGGCTGGTGTGCTTGAGGGCGGCGAGGGCCGCTACGGCTACCGGGTAGCCGGCCAGGGCGACGGCGACGAGCGTGTGGCGCCGGGATCGCGGCAGGTATTCAATTCTGCTGATAGCGGTTGTGTTCATGTCGGTACCATCTATATCTACTCATACATCAGATGTTGTTAACCTACAACAGCATGTGGTGTACGTCAAGCGATTGTTGCTGCCAGGCCACCTGGTGGACTGACCTACCCAGGCCCGTGGGCCGGACGAGCCCAGACACCGCTGGTCTGGCGCGGGAGTTGCGCACCCTTGTATCTGCCGGAAGGGCAGGAGAATCGCTCGCCGTACCTGCTGAAGGCGGCCGGTTACCATGGCCCGGTGACACCCTTCGCGGCGACCATTGAGACAGCGCGGCTGATCCTGCGCCCGTTTAATGCTGATGATTTTGATGATCTGTATGCCTACCAATCTCGCCCGGACCTAGCCCGGTATCTGCACTGGGAGGCTCGCGATCGCTTCCAGGCCCGGCAGGCCCTGGAGGAGCAGTGCGGGGAAACCACACTTGACGCCGAGGGCAAGTGGCTGACGTTCGCAGTAGTGTGGCGTGAAGCCCACAGAGTAGTTGGTGAGATTGGCCTTAAGTGGCTCAGCCAGGAGCACCGTCAGGGTGAGATGGGATTTGTCTTTAACCCTGACTACCACGGGCGAGGTCTGGCCACCGAGGCAGCAGAGGCGCTGCTTGCGCTGGGGTTCGGCAGCTTCGGATGGCATCGTATCATCGGCTCTTGTGACGCCCGCAACCATGCCTCAGCCCGCCTGATGGAACGGATCGGCATGCGCAAGGAAGCACATTTCATCCACCGCGAGCTTATTAAAGGTGAGTGGACAGACGAGCTTGTATTCGCCATTCTTGATCAGGAATGGAAGGCACGGTTCTCCCGAACATGACCCTAGGTCATTCGCCGATGCCCTGCAGGGGTAAACTCGCGGCCCATGGGGTTGTTTCACCGCTCGGACGAAGACTCCGATGCGACAGTCGATCAGGTCGTCGAACAGCTCGGGCGGGCAGACCGGCCTGGTGCGCTGATAGTCCTCCGCTGCCGCGTCGAACCCGGCGCGCAGGCCGTGGCGCCTCGGGTCGTCCGCCAGCAATCCCATCAGGCCATTCTGGTGCCGGGCCACGCGCCCCAGCCTGCAGGGTCAGCTCAGCGCGGCTGACAGAACTCGTGCTGGTAAGCGCCGCTCGCGGTGCGGCGCACGTCATCTTCGGGCAGGAACTTCCGCCCGCAGCGCCCGCAGACCTGCCCGCTGGCGTGCAGCTCGTTGCTTTCGAGGTCGTTGCCGGAGCTCACCATGTGTTCTTCGGCTTCTTCCATGTCGTGCGCTGTCTGGATCCCAGGCAGTGGCAGATTGACCCCTTCCGCTGGGTGGTCGCTGCGCGGTTCCTGTTCATCTCGCATTTTCGGCCAGCTCCTTGTCGCCGGGACCATGGGGGTGACTCTGCTTCCTTCGGGCCGATACGACCGGAGCCACCTCCACGGCCCAGGATGCCTCCCGGACGGGGCCAGGTACTCACCCGGAATGGGTGGGCGCTCGAGCCCAAGCCCTCTATGCGGGTCCTGGAGGCTGGTCCCGGTGTCTCAAACCGAGACAGGAATATCTTTACTGGTTCTATTCCCTGAGTCTCTCCAGATTAGATAGGGTCCAGAACATGCCTGCCGAGCCGGCGGATCTCCTTCGCCAACGCGGCTACCGAGTCACGGGCCAGCGCCTGGCCGTCTTGCGAGCGGTTTCGCGTGATCCCCATGTGACGGCCGATGCCGTGGCCGAGACCGTGCGGGCCGAGCTGGGTGCCATCTCGCTCCAGGCGGTCTACGACGTGCTCGGCGTCCTGGTCGACGTGGGCCTGGTCCGGCGCATTCAGCCTGCCGGGTCACCGGCGCGCTTCGAGGCCAGGGTCAGCGACAATCACCACCACGTGATCTGTCGCATCTGCGGCCGCACGGCCGACGTCGACTGCGCGGTCGGCTCCGCGCCCTGCCTCACGGCGGTCGACGAGATGGGCTACGAGATCGACGAGGCCGAGGTCATCTACTGGGGCCGCTGCCCGGAGTGCAGGCCGCACAAGGTGACTCGGGCGATGGACCAGCAACGCAGCCAACGGGGGAACCGCAGGCGCGCAGCTTCCGAGCACCGTGTCAATCCATAAGTAAGGGCACTCCAGTGCCTGGCAACCGCACCGCAGCCAGAGGGAGAACACCATGACCGAGGAGAGCAAGTGTCCGGTCGCGCACTCGACTGAGGGCAGGTCGAACCGAGACTGGTGGCCGAATCAACTGGACCTCAAGCAACTCCAGCAGAACCCGCCCATGGCCAGCCCCATGGGCGAGGACTTCAACTACGCCGAGGAATTCAAGACCCTCGACCTCGAGGCCCTGAGAAGGGACATCGAGGTCGTGATGACGACCTCGCGGGACTGGTGGCCGGCCGACTACGGCCACTACGGCCCGCTGTTCATCCGGATGGCGTGGCACAGTGCGGGCACGTACCGCATCGAGGACGGCCGTGGCGGTGCCGGATCCGGTGAGCAGCGCTTCGCGCCACTCAACAGCTGGCCGGACAACGCGAGCCTCGACAAGGCGCGCCGCCTGCTCTGGCCGGTCAAGCAGAAGTACGGCCGGAAGATCTCCTGGGCCGACCTGATGGTCTTCACGGGCAACTGCGCACTCGAGTCGATGGGATTCAGGACCTTCGGCTTCGGTGGCGGCCGCGAGGACGTGTGGGAGCCCGAGATCATCAACTGGGGCTCGGAGAGTACGTGGCTCGGGGACGAGCGCTACAGCGGCGACCGGGAGCTCGCGAATCCTTTCGGCGCCGTGCAGATGGGCCTGATCTACGTGAACCCGCAGGGGCCGAACGGCAACCCGGACCCGCTCGCGGCCGCCCGCGACATCAGGGAGACGTTCCGGCGCATGGCCATGAACGACGAGGAGACGGTCGCCCTCATCGCCGGCGGGCACACGTTCGGCAAGACCCACGGTGCGGCACCAGAATCGAACGTCGGTCCCGAGCCCGAGGGTGCATCCCTTCAGCAGCAGGGCCTGGGCTGGGCGAACAAGTTCGGCACCGGCAAGGGCGGCGACGCCATCACCAGCGGGCTGGAAGGCACCTGGACGCCGTCCCCGGTGACCTGGGACAACAGCTTCTTCGAGACCCTGTTCGGCTACGAGTGGCAGAAGGTGAAGAGCCCTGCAGGGGCGTGGCAGTGGATCCCGACGGATCCGGCTGCGGCGGACGCGGTGGCGGATGCTCACGATCCGGCGATCCGGCACACTCCGGTGATGCTCACGACGGACCTCTCGCTGCGGATGGATCCGGTCTACGGGCCGATCTCGCGGCATTTCTACGAGAACCCGCAGGAGCTCGCCGACGCCTTCGCCAGGGCGTGGTTCAAGCTGACGCACCGCGACATGGGCCCGATCGCGCGGTACCTCGGCCCGCTGGTTCCCGCGGAGCCGCAGATCTGGCAGGACCCCGTCCCTCCGGTCACGCACGAGCTGATCGGAGCAGCGGACATCGCCGCGCTCAAGAGCACGATCCTCGCCTATGGGGTGACGATCTCCCAGCTGGTCTCGACCGCCTGGGCCGCAACGTCGACGTTCCGCGGCACCGACAAGCGCGGTGGCGGCAACGGAGCGCGCATCCGCCTCGCTCCGCAGAACGATTGGGAGGTCAACAACCCGGCCGGGCTGGCGCAGGTGCTGCGGGCCCTGGAGGGGATCCAGCAGCAGTTCAACAGCTCGCAGGCCGGTGGGACGAAGCAGGTCTCGCTGGCCGACGTGATCGTGCTCGGCGGATGCGCAGCCGTTGAGCAGGCAGCCCGGAACGCCGGCTCCGACGTTGAGGTTCCCTTCGCGCCCGGGCGCACGGATGCCTCCCAGGAGCAGACCGACGTGGAGTCCTTTGCCGTCCTCGAGCCAGCCGCGGACGGGTTCCGCAACTACGCCGGCAAGATACAGCCGCAGCTGGCGGAGCACCTGCTGATCGACCGGGCGAGCCTACTGACGCTGACCGCGCCCGAGATGACCGTCCTGGTGGGCGGCATGCGCGTCCTGAAGACGAACTACGACCAGTCCGGCCTCGGTGTGTTCACCGACCGGCCGCAGACGTTGACCAACGACTTCTTCGTGAACCTGCTCGACATGGGCACGACGTGGCAGGCGACCTCAGAAGCCGAGGACACCTTCGAGGGCCGTGATCGCGGGACCGGCGAGCTGAAGTGGACCGGCAGCCGGTTCGACCTGATCTTCGGCTCCAACTCCCAGCTCCGGGCGATCGCGGAGGTCTACGCGAGCAGTGATTCGCAGCAGAAGTTCGTGCGTGACTTCGTTGCCGCGTGGGACAAGGTCATGAATCTCGATCGGTTCGACCTGGCCTGAGGGTCCTCGGCCTGGTAACCGCCTGGCGTCCATCCGGTCACTGGACGAAGGTGCGGGCGCCGCGCGAACTCGCGCGGTGCCCCGCACCCTGTCATGGCCAGGCTGGATTTCAGGATCCGTACCCGATCGTCGGGGTCGCTGGCTTTGGTCAGAGCCGGACGTGGTATGCCTGCGGCTACGCGGGCCCGGGGCTGCGGGCCGTGCCGAAAAAGGCAGGTCAGGGGAGGAGCATGTGCGAGAC
The DNA here is from genome assembly GCA_036497045.1 of Streptosporangiaceae bacterium. Lineage (GTDB taxonomy): Bacteria > Actinomycetota > Actinomycetes > Streptosporangiales > Streptosporangiaceae > DASXKD01. The sequence goes on from DASXKD010000015.1 coordinate 7,688, forward strand.
GACGAGCGGCCGCGTGAGCGCCCCGTAGAACGACATGAGGTCCGCCACCCGCTGCAGGCTGGTCACCTTCAGCGCGGTGGGGTACTGGCCGACGGTGATCAGTGACGCCGTCTCCTTGTCCATCCCCGCGTAGTGCGTCAACGCGGCCTCCAGCGGCGCTGGCTGGACCGCGTTGGCCTGGGCGCGGGTGAGGACCGAACGGAAGGCCAGCAGGGCCGCCCGGTGATTCTCGGCGAACGACCGCAGCGCGAAGTAGCCATCAAGCGGCAAGTTGACGGTCTCACCGCTGCAGGCGTCGAGGATGGTGCGCGCACCGATCTGGCTCTCGGCCTGGAAGATCTGGGGCTCGGTGACCAGGATGGCGTCCACCTTGTGGCTGCGGAGCGCGCTCACCAGATGATCCGCTGCCATGGGCCGCCACTTCACCAGGTTCGGCTGTACGCCGTCGTTGTCCAGTGCCGAGGAGGCGGCCACGGTCTCCATGCTGAACGGCGGCCCGCCCACGCTGTACGGCATCACCTGCGGCTCTGCCGTGCCAATGGTCTTGCCCTGCAGGCCCTGCGGGGTGGTGATCGGGGAGTCCGGACTGACCAGCACATCCATGATGTTCGGCGCGGCGTCATAGCCGTCGGCCAGCACGACCATCGGCGCGCTGGAGTCGTGTTGCTGCTCGTAGAAGAAGTCGGCGTAGTCGCCTACGGCGACGTTGGCCTGGCCGTTGTGCAGCGCGGCCATCACCGCGGCCATCGTCTTGTAGGAGCGGAGGTGCACCGTTAGGCCGTGCTGCCGGAAGAGCCCTTGCTGCCAGGCGACATAGAGCGGCGCGTCACCGACCCCGGGCACCGCCGCGACAGTGATCGAGGATCCCGCCGGGGCCGCACCGGATGCCGACGAACCGCCGGCCGCCGAGCAGCCCGCGAGCAGCAGGGCCGCGACCGCGCAGCCCGCGGCGATCCGCACGCGGCCGCCACCCAGACGCTGGGCCGGTCGGCCAATGCGCATCGCCTTCATAGCACTCCAGGTCAAACGGGCATATTCCCGCACTTCAGGACATCATGCAGGCCCAGAGCGTACCCTACACAAGGCAAGGCGGGTGGCTAGTCGTTTAGATCGAGTTGCTCGCCTGCCATGCACGCTTACTGGTTGCGGGACGGCGAGAGGCTGGCCGGCCGACTGTGGAATCCGTCCACGGTGCTGCATCGCCGCCCAGAGAGGGGCGCGACATCATGCTGCTTTGGCATCACGCGCAGGCCGTCAGGCTCGGGTTCTTGGCCTGGTGAGGAGCGCAAGAGCAGGCAAGTCCCGGATCAAGGCGAGCCACGGGTCGCGGGCCCGCGACAACGGCGTGCCCAGCGAGCGCGCACCGGCGGATGCGCCCACGGCAGCCCCGGATGCTCCGCCCGATGGTCACGCGGCAGCTCCGGCGGCCGGGTCCGTCACCGGCCCGCAGTCCAATGGCAGCCACGCTGGCACCGGACGGAGCGGCGCGGATGGCGCCGGCGCGCCAGGGACCGGAGCCGATGGCCCCGGCGCCCCCGGGAGTGGCCCGGGCAGCCCCGGCGTCCCTCGGGGCGGCTCGGGCGGGCGGCGCGGCGGAGCGGGGTTCTCCAGCCTGAAGAACTGGCGGGTGCGTTCCCGGCTGCTGCTCCTCATCGCGATCCCCACGGTGACCGCCCTGGTGCTCGGCGGCGTCCGCATCGCCTCGGCGACGCAGAGCGCGCTGTCGTTCCAGCGGGCCGAGCAGCGGGCCGTTCTCGCCGCGGACGTCACCCAGTTGGTCCAGCGGCTCGAGACCGAGCGGGACCAGACCGTTTACTTCATCGCGCTCGGCAGTAGCGGCCGGCCCGGCTATCTGATCCCGCTGCCCGCCTCGAAAAGCAGCGTCGCGATCAAGCAGTACCAATCGAAACGCAGCGCCGCGGTCCAGCAGTACCAGGTGATCCAGGCCTTCTACCGGCAGACCGACCAGGCGATCGCGCATTTCCATGCGCTACTCGCGCAGTACCACAACGCCTACAGCTCAGCCGCCGAGCAGCGGGTCTCCTCCGCTCTCGCCGGGCTGGGCGACCTGCGCTACCTGCGCTATGCCTCCACGCGGACCCAGCTG
>DASXKD010000016.1:0-1986 GCA_036497045.1 Streptosporangiaceae bacterium
GTAGTCCAGCAGGACATCGCGCATCTCCCTGATCTGCGGCGGGTCCAGGCCGTTCATCGGCTCATCGAGCACCAGCAGGTCCGGCATGCCCAGCATGGCCTGGGCGATGGCGAGCCGCTGGCGCATGCCGCGCGAGTAGGCCCGCACCTTCCGGTCGATGGCGGTGCCGAGGCCGGCGACCTCCAGCACCTCGGCCAGGTGGGCGCCGCCGGCGGGGCGGCCGGTCGCCCGCCAGTACACCTCCAGGTTGTCCCGCCCGGACAGGTGCGGCAGGAAGCCCGGGCCTTCCACGAACGAGCCGAGCCGGGCCAGGGCGGGCGACCCGGGGTGCACCCGGCGGCCGAAGATCGTGATCGTGCCGGCCTGCGGATGCAGCAGCCCCATCAGCGCGCGCAGGGTGGTGGTCTTGCCCGCCCCGTTGGGTCCGAGCAGGCCGAGGATCTGGCCGCGTTCCACCCGCAGCGACAGGTCATCCACCGCGAGCTGGCCGTCGCCGAAGCGCTTGGTCAGCCCGGTGATCTCCAGGGGCACGCCGGCGAGTTCGGGCACGAAGTCGCCGTGACCGCGGCGACGGCCGAGGGCCAGGATGAGCGCGGCCGCCACCAGCGCCGCAGCTGGCACCGCCCAGACCCACCAGGGCACCCCGCCGGTGACCACCGTCAGGGCGGGGTCGGACGGCATGGTCACTCCCGGCCCGGCCAGCGCCACCCGGTAGACGGCGGGTGACGCCGGGGTGGCGTAGGCGTAGTCGGTGGTGGTCAGCACCAGCCGGAGCTGGTGCCCGGCGGAGAAGTCGTAGTCGATCGCGGGCAGCGCGATGGTGACCACCCGGCCGGCCTGCGCCCCGGTGACCCGCACCGGCGACACCAGCTGGTTGGGCAAGGTGGCGTTGCCCGCCTGGTCCACGTCGTAGATCTTGGCGAACAGCGTCACCTCGGGCGCGCCGGAGACCCGGATCCGGACCGTCGGGGACCCGGTCAGCTGGAGTGGGCTGGACAGCGGCGCGGAGGTGAAGGCCGCGCTCTGGCCCGGCATGTCGAAGGTGAGGCCGGCCGGCCCGAGCGGGCCAAGGCCCGGGAAGACGGAGATCGAGGCGGGCGCCCCCCCGGCCGGGCTGACGACCACCTGGGGCGGCCCGGCCAGCCCCACCACGGTCCGCCTGGTCCCGGCCAGGCCCGGGTAACTGCCGGCGGTGGCGATGCCGAGCGACTCCTGGTCGCTGGACGGGTCGAAACCGAGCACCCGGGTCACCGCAAACGCGGGCTGGCCCGTGCCCGCGCTGGCCGGTGGATGGCCGGGCCCCAGCCACCGCCGCAGCCATTGCGTGGTCAGCGACTCCACCCGGGCGGTTTCCTGGTCGCCGCCGTCATGGCCGCCGGCGAACCACACCATGTTCACCGGGGCGCCGTTGCGGCGCAGCGCCCGGTAGTTGGCGTCGGCCTGGTCGAGCCCGAAGAGCGAGTCGTTCTCGCCCTGGATAAGCAGCGTCGGGGCGCGCATCCGGCCCGCCGCGCTCGCCGGGCTTGAACGCAGCAGGAGCGAGATGACCTGCGGGGTGGGCCGCCCGGTGGCCGCGACCTGCTGGTAGATGGCGCAGATCTGGGGCTGGAAACGGCCGCACACGGCGGACCGGCCAGCCGCGCTGGGCGGCAGCACCTGCCCAGCCCCGCCGCCCTGGCCCAGCCCGGCGGCCTGCCCGGGCGCGCTGCCCTGAGCCGTTGCCCCGAAGCCCACCGAGCCCTGGGTGAACAGCAGGCCCGCCCACTGCCGCTTGAACACCCCGTTGGCCGGCCCGCCCCCAGCGCCGTTCGGGAACAGCACGGTGGCCAGGTTGTTCCAGGTGCTCTGGGCGACGACGGCGTCGATCCGGTGATCGTAGGCGGCGGCGAGGAGCGAGATCCCGCCGCCGTAGGAGGCGCCGGTGATCCCGACCCGCGGATCGCCCGGGCGGTCCAGCAGCACCCGGGGCTGGCGGGCGAGCCAGCT
>DASXKD010000017.1:0-3945 GCA_036497045.1 Streptosporangiaceae bacterium
ACCGAAGCCGTTCGATGTGCCGTCACCGGACCAGTCTCCAGCCATCCGCGAACGACCAACGCAACAGTGCCCGGCGAGCTGCTCGGCGGCCTGGTCCTGATCGGGGTCGGCATAGCGGTCGGCACCGGGGTGCTATAACGCTGTGTTCGCGACAATGCCGGCATAAGAAACACAGGCCCGATCTCTGCTGCGCAGCTACGCCGGACCATACAGCGCTGACCGCCCAGGCCATCGCAGACGGCGCACCGGACGCCCCGAACTGGTAGATCTGAACCGCTCGCAAGGGCTAATCCATCGGCCGGCCAGCCGCTCCGATAATCGGCGATCCGGCGCGGCAGCCTATCAAGAGTTGTCCTGTCCCTAGGTCACGCTCTGTGTTCGGCCCGCTCACCAGTTACCGGACAATATCCGCCGATCTGGCGCAAGAGACGTTCACGGGCGCGACGGCCTTTGAGGGCGCCGAATTGGCTGATCTGCAGGTGCGGGCTTCGCCGTCGGCACGCCTCGCCATTTCGGCTGGTTGGGAGCCGGGGGGTTGCGGGCTGCCTGGTCTTTTTATCGCTGCCGGCAAGTCAGCATGTGGCGCTAGGACGCCTCGGCTACCGTTGCTAGCTGTCCGAGTCAGGTTCAGCTGTCCGTTGCTTCTCTTTGAACATTTGCCTGAGTTGTCAAGTTATTGCGTTGTTCAGGTGCGGGGTCGGCTGGCTGGGGAAGGTGACCTTGATGGATAGGCCGCCGCCAGGCGGAGCCTCTGTGGTGATGGTGGCGCCGTGGGCGGTGGCGATGGCGCGGACAATGGACAGGCCAAGGCCATGGCCGCTGACGTTAGACGCACGGTGTGCGCTGAGCCGCCGGAAGGGCTGGAACAACTGGTCAACCTGGCCGGGCGGGATGACCGGGCCGGTGCTAGCCACCGACAAGACCGCGCGGCCGCGGCTGGTTCCGGTAGTGACCTGGACAGACCCGCCCGCGATGTTGTGGCGGACGGCGTTGTCGGCCAGATTGGCCACCAACCGTTCGATTAGGAGAGGGTCGCCGTGCAGGGTGGCAGGCTGGGTGATGGCCTCGACATGCAGCCCCAGGCATCGGATCTCCGGACGAGGGGTGAGCAGGACTGCGTTGGCGACGGCCCCCAGATTGACGGGCTCGCGCTGGTCGACGTCGCCTTCGCTGGTAGCCAGGGTAAGCAGGGCGTCGATGAGGCTGTCCTGCTCGGCGTTAGATGCGAGTACCTCCCGGATGGTGGCGCGCAACGTCTGGGCGGTAGTGCCCGGGTCGTCGAGCGCGACCTGCAGCATGGCGCGTTCCCGGGTGATGGGGGTGCGCAGCTCGTGCGAGGCGTTGGCGACGAAGTGCCTTTGGGCCTGGAAGGAGGCTTCCAGGCGGGCAAACAGGTCGTCGAGGGTGTCGCCGAGCGCCTTGAGCTCGTCGTCGGGCCCGCTCAGGCTGAGCCGCTCGTTCAGGTTGCTGGCTGAGATGCGGCGAGCAGCGGTAGTGATGGTGCTGAGCGGACGCAGGATCCGGCCGGCCACAATCCAGCCGAGCACAAGGGCGGCCACGGTGACAATCGCCAGGGCAACGGGTGACCGGGCCAGCAGCTCTCTGAGGACCGCGTTGACTACCCGGGTGCTGGCTAGCTTCTGGGCTGCTTGCATCTGGTGGAGCTGGCCGGCGGAGATAGGAACTGGTAGCTGAAAACGCTGCCCGGCGGAGGAAGACCGGGCAGCGGCAGGATTCGCTAGCTGGGCGCGGAGCCGGTCCCCGGACCCGGTCGGGTTTCCGGTCACCTTGACAAGCAAGTAGGCGACCGCGAGCAGGACCGTTCCGCAGGCGAGGAAGAGCCCGCCATACAGGGCCGTGAGGCGTAGCCGGGCGGTACGGCGGGGCAGCCGCGGCCGGTAACGGGCCGCGCCCGGCGGGCGGCGCATCATGATCCTCCGATGCGGTAGCCGCTTTCGCGGATGGTCTCGATCACTGGCGGGTCTCCGAGCTTGGCGCGGAGCCGGCCGATGGTGGTCTTCACGGTGGTCGTGAACGGGTCGGCGGCCTCGTCCCACACCCGGTGCAGTAGTTCCTCTGCCGGGACTGGCCGCCCGTCGGCGGCGAGCAGGCACTCCAGCACGGCGAACTCCTTGGCGGTAAGCGCCAGGCGCCGCCCGGCGCGGGTAGCGATGCGGCGGGCCGTGTCCATGCTCACGTCGCGATAGCCCAGCCCGGCGGGCGGCGGTGTTCCGGGACGCCGCCCCAGGGCCTGGATGCGGGCCAGCAGTTCGGTGAAGTCGAACGGCTTGGGCAGGTAGTCATCGGCACCTAGGCCGAGTCCCTCCACCCGGTCCCTGACCGAGCGTGCGGCGGTGAGCATCAGGATCCGGCTTGCCGAGCGCTGCGACGCCAGGGTGCGGCAGATGTCGTCGCCGTGCACGCCGGGCAGGTCCCGGTCCAGTACCACCACGTCGTAGCTGCTGGACGCCAGGCGGTCGACGGCGTCGTCGCCGTTGAGAGCTACGTCGACGATCAGGCCCCGGCGGCGCAGCCCGGCCGCGATCGCCCTGGCCAGCCTGTCGTCATCTTCTGCTATCAGCACTCTCATTTCGCTTCACCAGTTTCAGGATGGCAGGTCTTCGCCGAACGGCTCCCTGAAGGTGACACGCAGGTGACAGCCGTCACCTTGCTGTCACCCGCTCTCTCCTACACCTGAACCTTGAGATTTCGAGCCAAGGGAGAGACGCGAGATGAACGAGAGCTTCGGACGCGGACGCGGGCCGCGATGGTCATGGCCGCGGCGGAGGCGAGTCGCGGCCGGCATCACCACCATGGCCGGTGTCGCCCTGCTGACGGCGGCGTGCGGCGGCAGTGGCGCCTCCTCCTCCACCGCCGGGGGCTCGACTTACTACCAGAAGGCGGTTGCCTATGCGCAGTGCATGCGCTCGCACGGCGTGCCGAGCTTCCCCGACCCCGACAGTCAGGGGCAGTTTCCCACGGTCCGGATAGGCCGCAACGGTGTAACTCAGCAGGCGGTGCAGTCGGCTCAGAATGCCTGCCGTCACCTGCAGCCGGGCGGCGGCACGGGAACCTCGCAGCAGCAGCAGGCGAGAGTCACTCAGGCCCTGGATTTCTCCCGGTGCATGCGCGCCCACGGCGTGGCGGATTTCCCTGACCCGTCCACCAGCAATGGCGGGATCGGATACAACCTGTCCGGCGTCGACACCTCTTCGCCGCAGTACCAGTCCGCGCAGCAAGCCTGCCGGTCGCAGTCTGGCAAGGGCCAGTCACCGGCCGGAGGCGGATCGTGAGCGGGACGGTTTCCCGCAGCCACGCGGCCGGGCAGCAGGCGGAGGCCGCAGCGGCCACGGTAACCGGAGCCGCTACCCGGCGAAGCCGCCGGGTAGCGGTGTGGCTGATGAGTACGCTGGTGCTGGTGTTGGTGGCCGGGGGTGCAGCCGCCGCATGGCGTGCGGGGGCATTCGTCCCGGCTGGCTCGCCTGGGCCGGGGGCAGCCGCCGCGCCCGCCCCGGCCACGGCGCAGGTAATGCGGCCGGATCTGTCGCAGACGACAACAGTGAACGCGACGCTCGGGTACGCGGGGTCGTATACGGTGCGGGGGCAGGGCAGCGGCACACTCACCTGGCTGCCGTTCGCCGGGCAGGTGATCGGGCAGGGGCACGTGCTGTACCGGGTGGATAACGGCATCCCGGTGGTGCTGCTGTGCGGAAGCGTCCCGGACTGGCGGGCGATGTCAGAAGGGGATTCCGGCGCGGACGTGACCCAGCTCAACCACGACCTGGTGAACCTGGGCTACGCGGACAGCGCGGACATCGCAGCGCTGGGCTGGAACTACTACTCCTGGGAGGCTCAGACCGCGGTGCAGCAGATGCAGTCGGCGCTGGGCATCTCCAGCCCGTCGGGCGCGCTGCCGCTGGGATCGGCGGTGTTCGAGCCGGCGGC
>DASXKD010000018.1:0-7648 GCA_036497045.1 Streptosporangiaceae bacterium
GCGGGAGAGCTGCAGCGCGTGCGGGGGCAGCTCGGCCAGCGCGGTCTGGTGGCGCTCGCGGGCCTTGGCCAGCGGCTCGGCGCCCACCACCTCCCCGTCGCGGACCAGGGGCTGCAGCAGCGGGCGGTCGGACCGCGACGGCGCGGGCGGGGTCAGCCTGACCACTTCGGCCTCGGCGACCCCCGCCTGGTCGCAGTGCCTGACCGCCCACTTGCGCCCGCCGCGGCTCGGCTTGCCCACCGAGCGCTTGGCCACCGGGCGCAGCTCACCGCTGGCGTCCTGGGCCCGTGCCACCAGCTTGTAGACCAGGGCCGCGGTCGGCGCCCCGGAACCGGTGACCAGCGCGGTGCCGACCCCGTACCCGTCGACGGGGGAGGCGGCCAGCGCCGCGATCGAGTGCTCGTCCAGGTCACCGGTGAGCACGATCCTGGTCTGGTGTGCCCCCAGCTCGTCCAGCAGCGCGCGCACCCGCCGCGCCACCACCGGCAGGTCACCGCTGTCGATCCGGACCGCGCCCAGGCCCGGGCCGGCCAGTTCCACCGCCTCGCGCACCGCCCGGTCCACGTCGTAGGTGTCCACCAGCAGGGTGGTGTCGCTGCCCTGGGCGGCGAGCTGGGTCGCGAATGCCTCCCGCTCACTGTCGTGCACCAGGGTGAACGCGTGCGCGCTTGTGCCGCGGGTGGGCACCCCGTACTCCTGGCCCGCCTCCAGGTTCGAGGTGGTGGCGAAGCCTGCCAGGTAGGCCGCCCGCGCGCTGGCCACGGCGGCGCGCTCGTTGGTGCGCCGGGAGCCCATCTCGATCAGCGGGCGCCCATCCGCCGCGGTCACCATCCGCGAGGCGGCCGAGGCGATCGCGCAGTCATGGTTCAGGATCGACAGGGCCAGCGTCTCCAGGATCACCGCCTGCGCGAACGGCGCCTCCACCACCAGGATCGGGGAGCCGGGGAAGTAGCAGTCGCCCTCGGCGTAGCTCCAGATGTGCCCGGTGAACCGGTACGACTCCAGGTACCGGACGGTGGGGGCATCGATCACCCCGGTGTTCCGCAGGAACTCCAGTTCACCGGGCCCGAACCGGAACCGCTGCAGCGCCTCGAGCAGCCGCCCGGGGCCCGCGACCACCCCGTACCGCCGCCCGTAGGGCAGGTACCGCGCGAACACCTCGAACACCGATTGCCGCTGTGCCGCGCCGCTGCGCAGCGCCCCGGCCAGCATGGTCAGTTCGTAGTGATCGGTGAGCAGGGCCGTGCTCGCGCCCGTCGCCTGGCCCCCCGCACCCGGATCCGTCACGAATGGAAGACTACGTATAGCGGCGGCCCGGCCTCTCGCCAGGCCGGCCGGCTGGCCTGCCTGGCGACAGGGCCAGCATGGATGGGGGAAACTGGAGAGGAGCCGAGGAGGTGACGAACCAGTGAGCGTGGCGCCCGCAGAGGTGGAGCGGCCCGAGACCGATGAGGTCGTGGTGCCCGATACGCCCTGGGTGACGATCGTCTGGAACGATCCGGTCAACCTCATGTCGTATGTCACTTATGTGTTCCAGAAGGTGTTCGGCTACGCCAAGCCGCGGGCCGAGAAGCTCATGATGGACGTGCACCACAAGGGCAAGGCGGTGGTCTCGTCGGGCACGCGTGAGTCCATGGAACGGGACGCCGAGATCCTGCACGGCTACGGCCTGTGGGCCACGGTGAGCCACGACCGGTGAGCGACCCGGGCGACAATGCCGACGCCCCGGAGATCGCGGAGGAAATAATGGCGGGCTTCCGGCGCACGCCGCGGGGGGTGTCGGCGCGCTTCAGCGCCGCCGAGGCCGGAATCCTTCGCAATCTGGTGGCCCAGGTGGCGGAGTTGGTGGGCGGCCCCGGCTCGGCGGAGGCGCCGCCCGCGGGCGCCCCGGAAGGACCGGGTGAAGCGGCCGACGGCGGGCTGCCCATGGACTTCGCCGAGATACTCGCGACGGACGGCCCGCTGGCGCCGCCGGAGGACCCGGTGCTCGCCAGGCTCCTCCCCGATGCCTACGGCGACGACCCGGAGGCGGCGGGGGAGTTCCGCCAGTACACCGAGCCTGACCTGCGCTCGGGCAAGGTGGCCGCGGCCCAGACCGTGCTCGCGACGCTCCCGGCCGCCGGTGGCCGGGTGCGGCTGTCGGCTGGAGACGCGGAGGCATGGCTGCGGTCGCTCAACGACGTGCGGCTCGCGCTGGGGGTGATACTTGGCATCACCGAGGACTACGAGCGTGAGTTCAGCGGACTGGATCCCGGGGATCCGCGTGAGGCCTACCTGCACGTCTACGACTTCCTCACCTTCCTGCAGGAGACCCTGGTCCGCGCGCTGCGGTGATGGCCACCAGATCGGCGGCCCGGACTTTGCTGGCCTGGGGGGCGACCCCCTGGAACCCCCGCTGGCCTGCGGCCCGGTTCCTCCGTCACCGGGCCGAGGCCTGCCCGGGGCGGCTACGCTCGCCCCCATGCTGACGATCAGTTCTGTGCTCTACGAGAAGATCGTGGCTCATGCCCGTGCCGACCATCCGGACGAGGCGTGCGGGGTCATCGCGGGCCCCGTCGGCAGCGACCGCCCGGAGCGGTTCATCGCCATGCTCAACGCCGAGCGGTCCCCGACGTTCTACCGGTTCGACTCGCTGGAGCAGTTGCGGGTGTGGCGGGAGATGGACGACCACGACGAGGAGCCGGTGGTCATCTACCACTCGCACACCGCGACGGAGGCCTACCCGTCCCGCACCGACATCTCCTATGCCAGTGAGCCCGGGGCACACTACGTCCTGGTCTCCACTCGGGAGCCGGACCGGGCCGAATTCCGGTCCTTCCGTATCGTGGACGGTGAAGTGACCGAGGAGGAAGTGCGGATCGCAGGGGAGGACAGCTCGGGGGAGGCGGGCGCCGCGACGGCGGAATGATCCTGTCGGCCCGCCGGTTGAAACCAGCGACTAGCCGAAGTCCGTGACGCCCGCAACTGCCACGCCCCGCGAGGGGCCACACACTGGAGCACCGTCCATGGCCATCGAGGTCCGCATCCCGACCATCCTTCGTACCTACACCGGCGGCGCGAAGTCGGTCGAGGGATCCGGCAGCACGCTCGCCGAGCTGCTCGGGGACCTGGACGCCCGGCACCAGGGTCTGCGGGAGCGGTTGGTCGATAACGCCGGGCTGCGGCGTTTCGTCAACGTGTACCTCAACGACGAGGACGTGCGGTTCCTCGGCGGCCTCCAGACGCCAGTCACGGACGGTGACACCGTGACCGTGCTGCCCGCGGTGGCCGGCGGGAGCCGCTGAGCCACCGGCAGAGGCGATCCGCGCCGCACTGCCAGGCCAGCCGACAGGTGCGCGACAGGAGCCCGATGCGATACGACTCGCTGCTCGACTCGCTGGGCGGGACCCCGCTGGTGGGGCTGCCGCGGTTGTCACCAGCACCGGACGTGCGGCTGTGGGCCAAGCTCGAGGACAGGAACCCGACCGGTTCTGTCAAGGACCGGGCTGCGTTCTTCATGGTCGAGCAGGCGGAGAAGGACGGGCTGCTGCCCCGCGGCGCCACCATCCTGGAGCCGACCTCGGGGAACACCGGGATCTCCCTGGCCATGATCGCGCACCTGCGCGGCTACCAGATGATCTGCGTCATGCCCGAGAACACCTCGATCGAGCGCAGGCAGATCCTGCAGATGCACGGGGCGCAGATCATCTCTTCGCCCGCCGCCGGCGGGTCCAACGAGGCGGTCAGGGTGGCACGCAGGCTCGCCGCCGAGCATCCCGACTGGGTGATGCTCTACCAGTACGGGAATGAGGCGAACGCCCGGGCGCACTACGCCACCACGGGCCCCGAGCTGCTTGCCGACCTGCCCGGCATCACGCATTTCGTGGCCGGCCTCGGCACCACGGGCACCCTCATGGGCGTGGGCCGCTACCTGCGTGAGCAGGTGCCCGGGGTGGCCGTCGTGGCGGCGGAGCCGCGCTACGGCGAGCTGGTCTACGGGCTCCGCAACGTGGACGAGGGCTTCGTCCCCGAGCTCTACGACGCCTCGGTGCTGACCACGCGGTTCTCGGTCTCGGCCAACGACGCGCTGCGCCGCACCAGGGAGCTGCTCGACGCCGAGGGCATCTTCGCCGGGATCTCGACCGGGTGCGCGCTGCACGCGGCACTGGCCATGGCCGCCAAAGCGCGCAAGGCCGGCCAGCGGGCCGACATCGCCTTCATCGTCGCCGACGCCGGCTGGAAGTATCTGTCCACCGGGGCCTACTCGGGCACCCTGGATGAGGCCGAAGCGCGCCTGGAGGGCCAACTGTGGGCATGACCGCGTTCGACGAGGCGACAGCGGTCAGGCCGGAGGGCGACGGCTGCTATGCCATCCGGCCCGATGAGCGGTTCGCCATCGTGTCCGGCGACGGGTCGGTCGGCGCAGTGAACGGCGGCGTCCTGCTCGCCACCGTGCTGCGGGCGGTGCTGGACACCTCGCCGCACCCGGACCCGGTCGCGACCAGCGCACATTTCCTCCGGGTGCCCCGCCTGGAGAAGGCGCGGGTCCAGGTCACCTGGCTCAAGCAGGGCAAGACCGCGGCCACGGCGCGCGCGGCGCTGTTGCAGGACGATGCCTGTGTGCTGGACACCACGGTCACCACGGGGAGGCTCGGCGATCCCGGTGAAGGCGGCCTGTGCTGGACCGGCGAACCACCGGTGCTGCCGCCGGTCGAGGAGTGCACCGGGTTCGCCGACTTCGCCGGGGACACCAGGCGCACCGGCTACGCCGGCCAGGTCGACCTGCGCCTCGACCCGGCGACCTCGGGCTGGCTGCGGGGCCAGCCGGCCGGTGTGCCGGAGATGCGCGGCTATTTCCGGTTGCGCGAGGAGCGCCCGCCCGACGCCTACCTGCTCGCGCTTGCGGTGGACGCCCTGCCCCCGGTGATCTTCGGCATCGCGCGCGCGGGCTGGTCGCCGACCGTGGAACTCACCTGGCATATGCGTGAGGTGCCAGCGCCTGGGCTGCTGCGCTTGGCGGCCCGGTCCCGGCACGTCAGCGGGGGCTGGTTCGACGAGGAGTCCGAGGTCTGGGACTCGGCCGGCCGCCTGGTCGCGCAGAGCCGGCAGATCGCCCGGGTGGGCCGCGGCCGCGGCGGCCCAGCAGCCTGACTACCCTGGTCGCCGTGCGCATCACAGTGATCGGGTGCTCGGGATCGTTTCCCGGCCCGGAGGGTCCGGCATCCTGCTACCTGCTCGAAGCGGAGGGCTTCCGGCTGCTGCTTGACCTCGGCAGCGGCGCCGTCGGCGCGCTGCAGCGGCACGCCAGCCTCGACAGTATCGACGCGGTCTGCCTGAGCCACCACCACGCCGACCACTGCCTGGACGTCTGCCCGTTCTGGGTGGCGCGCACCTACGGCCCCGACGGCCGGTTGCCGCGGATCCCGGTGTACGGTCCGGAGGGCACCGCGCTGCGGATGGCTCAGGCATACGGGCTGGATGAGAATCCGGGGATGCGGGAAGCCTTCGACTTCGTCACGCTGGCGCCGGGCAAGCGGCAGATCGGTCCGTTCCAGATCACCCTCGCGCATATGAACCACCCGGTGGAGACGTTCGGCTTCCGGGTCGAGCAGGCCGGCCGGGCCCTGGCCTACTCCGCTGACACCGGGACCTGCCCGGCGCTTGTCGAGCTGGCCAGCCAGGCCGACGTGCTGCTTTGCGAGGCGTCCTTCCTGACCGGGCCGGATCCCATGCCGGACATGCACCTGACCGGGCGGCAGGCCGCCGAGCACGCCGCCCAGGCCGGGGCCGGCCGGCTCGTGCTCACCCACCTGGTGCCGTGGAACGACCAGCAGCGGACCCTGGCGGAAGCGTCCGCCTCGTCCTTCGGCGGGCCGATCTCGCTTGCCGCGTCGGGGCAAATTATCGCGCTGGACCAGGCCCACTGAGGCGGCGGCCGGGCGCTACGAACGCCTGCGCTAGAAAGCCCTATGACCCGCTGTCATAGGACTCCGTGGTTGCGCGGCTGACGGCGGCCTGTGCCGGGGTGCTGACCGGAGGTCACCGCCCGGCTCATCCCGTCTCGCGGCTTAAGATCATCAGGTATGCGCGTACTTGTCACCGGCGGTGCCGGTTTCATCGGCTCCCATATCGCCGACGCCCTGCAGGCCAGGGGAGACGACGTTCTCGTACTCGATGACCTGTCCTCGGGCCGGGCCGGGAGACTGGATCCGCAGATCCCAGTGCACAAGGTGAGCATCACCGACGCCGCGGCGCTCAACGACGAGGTGGCCGCGTTCGGCCCGGAACTGATCTGCCATCTGGCGGCGCAGATCGACGTCCGCGCCTCCGTCGACGCACCCGCGGCGGACGCCGGCGTCAACATCCTGGGCACGGTGAACCTTCTGGAGGCAGCCAGGCAGGCGGGCGCCCGGATGCTGTTCGCCTCCACCGGAGGCGCGCTGTACGGGCGCGACGCGCCCATCCCGTCCCTGGAGGACGTGCTGCCGCTGCCCGAGTCGCCGTACGGGATCGCGAAGTACTGCGCGGAGTGTTACATCGGCCTGTACAACCGACTGCACGGCACGAGGCATTCGGTGCTGCGGCTGGCCAACGTTTACGGGCCGCGGCAGGACCCGGCGGGGGAGGCCGGGGTCATCACCATCTTCTGCGCCAGCGTGCTGGAAAACCGGGAACCGACCATCTACGGCGACGGCACCCAGACCCGCGACTACGTGTACGTGGGTGACGCGGTCCGCGCGTTCCTCACCGCTGGTGACAGCGGCTGGCCGGGCACCTGGAACATCGGCACCGGCGTTGAGGTCAGCGTGCTCGACCTGGTCGCCATCATCGGCGTGGTGGCCGGCCGGGACATCCGGCCCGCGTTCGCCGGCCCGCGTCCCGGCGAACTGCAGCGCAGCGCCGTCGCCACCGAGCGCGCCGCCAGCGAGCTTGGCTGGCGCGCGGCCATGCCGCTCGCCGAGGGCGTGCGCCGGGTGTACCGGTGGATCGAGTCCGGCGCCCCCGACCGCGCCACCTGCTGACCGGGTTCCTGGGGGTCACCCCCCGGGCTAGCACGGCCAAGGCCCCGTGACGAAGGAATGGGGCCTTGAGCCAGCGGGGGTTCCGGGGGTCGCCCCCCGGGCTAACACCGCACGGAGCACCGCCGCGCCGGCGCTAGGCTGTCGGCCATGTCGCGACCCGATGGGCGCAGCGCTGATCAGCTGCGCGAGATAAAGATCACGCGTGGCTGGCTGGAGCACGCCGAAGGCTCGGTACTGATCGAGTTCGGTGCCACCCGGGTGCTGTGCGCCGCCAGCGCCACCGAGGAGGTGCCCAGGTGGCGGCGCGGCAGCGGGCTCGGCTGGGTGACCGCGGAGTACGCCATGCTGCCCCGGGCCACCAACACTCGCGGCGACCGGGAGTCCATCAAGGGCCGGCCCGGCGGCCGTACCCAGGAGATCTCCCGCCTGGTCGGCAGATCGCTGCGGGCCTGCGTCGACGCGAAGGCGCTCGGCGAGAACACCATCATCATCGACTGTGACGTGCTCCAGGCCGACGGTGGCACCCGCACGGCGGCCATCACAGGTGGCTACCTCGCGCTGGCCGACGCGGTCGGATGGCTGCAGGGCCGCAAGCGCTGCAAGGGCAACCCAGTGGTCGGTTCCGTGGCCGCGGTCAGCGTGGGCAT
>DASXKD010000019.1:0-7095 GCA_036497045.1 Streptosporangiaceae bacterium
CCTTGTTCGTCGTGGAGGTGCTGCGGGCCCTGGCCGGGGGTGACACCGGGGTACCCGAGTCGCTGCGGGCGGTCTTGCGGACGATCCGCCCGGCGCCGTGCCGGTCCAGCCGCCGCCCGTCCGCGGCCAGGAACACCGGCCGGCCGGCGCGTTCGCCGATGGCCAGGTCGATCGCCCGGGCGGTACGCGGCGCCAGCGGGACGGTGATGACTTGCCGTCCTTGCGGGTGATCGTGAGGGTCCGGTGCCCGCGTTCCGGGCCCAGGTGCTCGATATCGGCACCGGTCAGCGGCAGCTCTTGGGTCGGCTTGCTACTTCCTCGCCCGTATCTGCTCGCGCCGTGCGATGCAACCGGCGCTGCGTGGCCGCGCATGACGACTCGCCGCAGTGCGCGGTTTACCGTTCCGCCCGGTTACGTCTGGTAGGACAGCACCTGGGGTTCGCGGTTCAAGAGCCGGTCGATCGTCTCGCGGAGTATGGAACTCAGAGCTTTGGCCCCGCCGGAGGCCAGGTACTCAAGGACCGCCCCGGCGTCGACGGCTTCGGCTGTGTCCGAGATCATCCGGACAGCCGCCCACGCCAGCCCGTTTTGCCGCGCGACCTGGGCCACTGCCGCGGTCTCCATGTCCGCGCACACGCCAGCGGGAAAGGCGGAGACAAGCTCGTCCTTGACCGGCCCGGCCGCTATCACCTGGTCGCCGGTCAGGGCCGCCCCCCTGATGACGCGGCCGGTATCCCGCCGCAGCCCCACGTCCCGTAGCTGCGAGCCCGCGGCACTGGCCAGGTAGTGTTCACACGCCGAGGCCACGATGGCGCTCACGCGGTGGTCAGGTTCAAGCGCGCTCGTCCCCAGATGCGGGATCAGTGACCGCGAGGCAGCGATAGGCCTGGCGTCGAAATCATGCTGGATGGCCTCAGACGCGACGACAAGGTCACCCACCCGTGCGCCCGGCTGAAGGCCTCCGGCGACTCCGCTCATCATCAGCAGCCACGGCCTCCAGCGGTCACATGCGTACTGAGCCGCAATGGCGGCGGCCACCTTTCCCATGCCGCTAATGCCTACCGCGACGGCGCTGTAGGGACCAGAGCCAACAGCAAACCGGGCCCCTGCCGCCCGCATCCATGTCAGGCAGCCGAAATCTTCTCCCAACGCCGCAGCTTCTTCCGCCATCGCAGTCTGCAGGAATATCCAGCCCGCGGATTCAGAAGGCTGACCAACGTCGCGGTCTTCACCTTGGCGAGGCATCATGCTCCATCCCGGCATCCCCAGCACAGTCCCTTCCACCCCGCACGCACCCACGGCGCCCTAGCGTCCATGATCCCTCGTGACGGCTCGCAATGCGACGGCCACGCGGGCATGCCCACCGGCACCGCGGTCGCCTCCAAGCACACCACGGCATCCCGCCTCCGGGCAGAACCACCGGATAGGGACGGCCGTCCGTGCCACGGAACTCGATCTTGGCGCCGCTCCTAACGGCGGGTCGGCGCGCGGTTATCAAGAGTTCTTCACACCCTTGGCGATCCGATGTGCTGACCCGCTCCGGCTGGCAGTAGCCGCCTATCTGGCCGGTTCAAGGGATCTTCCCGCGAGCACACCGAGTCCGATATGCGCTGCTTCCTCACCTGGTGCACCGAGCGCGGCCTGGAGCCGCTGGCCGCCCGGCGGCCGCACCTGGAGTTGTACATCAGGTGGATGCAGGAGATCCGCCAGTTCAAGCCTTCTACTGTCTCCCGGCGGTTCTCCGTGGTGGCGGGGTTCTACCGGACCTGTGTCATCGACGGCCTGCTGGAGCACTCACCCGCCGAGCACGTCCGCCGGCCCTCGGTCCCGCCGGAGTCACCAACTCTCGGCTTCACCCATCTGCAGTTCGAGGCCCTGCTCACCGCGGCCCGCGAGTCACCAAACACCTGCGACTTCGCCCTGGTCGCGATGCTTGGGCTGCTCGGCCTGCGCATCTTCGAGGCCACCGGGTCGGACATCACCGATCTCGGCGAGGAGCACGGCCACCGAGTGCTGCGTGTGTGCGGCAAAGGTACCAAGATCGTCCTCGTCCCGCTGCCACCAGCGGTCGGCCGCTCCATCGACCGGGCAACCGGCACCCGCACCCGCGGGCCCATCCTCCTGAATAGCCGCGGCACCCGGATGGACCGGCACGCCGCCACCCGCCGATTGCGGTGGCTCACAGAAACAGCGGGAGTCCGGATGACCAGGGCGCACCCTCATATGCTCCGGCACACCTTCGTCACGACCATGCTTGACGCCGGGGTAGACCTACGAGACGTCCAGATCGCCGCTCGCCACGCCGACCCCCGTACCACAATGCGCTACGACCGTGCCAGAAAGAACCTCGATCGCCACCCCAACTACATCCTCGCCGCCTACATGGCATCCGGTACTTGATCGGCGGCGTCTCACCAGCCCACGTCCTGCCGAATAGCGGACGCTGCCGAGCGCATATTCATGCGCCGCTTGGCATATTCTCTTGAGATTGATCGACAGCTTTAATGGACAGCGATGTCGCCCACTCGTCTGCGTCCTTCCGCAATAAAGGCAAGCCGAACGCCGATTATTCGCTTCCGGCAGGTCCATGCTGGCCGGTCGTGGAGGCGCGCAGATTATCTATTCGGCGGCGGTCGACCGCCAGTGGGCGCCACATGCCGGTGTGATCTCACCGTACTTTCTGCTGCCTTTGGGTTATGAGCACTACGATATTCGTCTCCCCGGTCTCTGCACGGTGCTTGTGCGTCCCACTGACCAGCCCAGCCGCCCTGCCGCCGGTGCCTGGCTTGAGGGCCGTCTCTGGCGTCTCGACCAGTCTGGGTAGTAAGCCCGCTAGCCGATCGGGTTCCTGGCCAGGCCAGCCGGGAGCGTGGGCTCTGCTGCCTGCGCCCTGCCCGGCTGGTGATTCCACAGTCCCACGGCTTCGGTGAATACTGCGAATACCGCCACTTAGGATGAGGGCGAGGTTGCAGTGCCATCAGGTGAGATCACGGAGTTCGGTGGCTGGCGTCGACCGCCGCGGTGGGTATGGGCGGTCGCCGGAGTTGCCGCTGTGGCAGTGCTGGCCGGAGTGGTAGTTGCTCACGGCGGGCCGCATCACGCCTCCTCCTCCTCACGGTCGGCGCCGCACCCCGCTTGGGCGATTAATACGCTGGACGGGGTCGACGCCCTCGCAGTGGGCGGGTCGATGCTGTACGTCGCGACCGAGGACTATCCGGCTGACGCGCTGAGTGCGTTCAGCCGGGCGACCGGGCAGCTGGTCCGCCGGGTCGATGTCCCGGCGGTGCCGGGTGTGTTGCGGGTCGGGCCGGGCGGGTTGGTCTGGCTGACGTTCTACCCGGGCCAGAACGGCGGTGTCGGGGGCCTTTGGCTGCTCAGCCCTGACCTTGGCCAGCGCTCCGCCTTGAATCTCCGCGCAGGGAGCGCAGGCCAGTCTGACGTTTACCCGGTCGGCCCGTCCGCCGCGCTGGTGGCCGCTAACGGGCTCATGGACGTGCACATGCCGGTTCCCGGTCATTTCGGCCAGTGGGCGGTTCATCGGGTATCGGCCCTGCCCACTGATCACGGTTACGACGGTGCTGTCGAATTCGCCCGGCTCGCTGGCCGGATCGCTGTCCTTCAGAACAACAACACCGGGCACTATCGCATCGTCCTGGCAGGCCGGGGCCGCCCGGCCTTCGAATCCGGCTCTGGCGTGAGCATCAACTCCATGGCCAGCGACGGCACCAGCCTGTGGATCACCACCGGCCCCCTGGGCGCCGCACCGATGTCAACAGCCGTGATCCGCCTCAACGACCGCCTCCAGGTGGTCACCCCGCGTTCCATCAGCAACAATCCCGCCCTCGCCTTCCCCGAGATGGTGTGGGCCACCGGCAACACCGTCGTCGTGTCTACCTCCGTCGCCTCGAAACCGCTTGTCTGCTTCAGATTCCAGAACAGCCAAGTCGGGCCGGTCACCGGCATCCCGGCCAGGCTTCCGCCCGGAGAACTGGCCGTGGCCGGCGATACCGTCTACGCCGCCGATGCCGGAGAGGTCGTCCGCTATCGCCTTCCCGCGCCATGTCGCTGAACAGGCGTGGCTGCGGGTCCTCCCCGCCTTTCCAGCAGGCGCCAGCCCCGTGCCATTGGCCGCCCGGAACCTGGGCAGCCTGAGCTGACGGTTGACATTCTTCTTCAAAGCCGGGCGTTGGTCACCGAGCGTCACCCGGTTCTTGGCCGACTTCGCGCGTCTCCCTGCCGAATATTTGCTTCTTTCCGGCCTGGCGGGCTCAGGATCATGCGAGCGCAGATCCGCCAGTTCGGTGTGGACTGGCGGCATCCGGTTCGATGGGGCGGGGCAGGCGCAGCGGGCAGGTGAGGGTGATCCGCAGCCCGTGCGGCCGGTTGGGTGTGGCCTTGGCGGTGGCGTGAGCGGCGCAGGCAATCGCGGTGACGAAGGCGGGGCTGGGGTTTGTGATCATGTCCACGCTGCGGAGGTAGAGTCCGGTTGTGATGAGGGTTCCGCGGGTCAGCTATGCGCGCAGCGCGGATGGTGTGAGCCTGGCTTTCACGGTCGCCGGCGATGGCCCTGCGCTGGTGCTTGTTCCGTGGGTGCCGTTCAGTAATTTCCGGGCGGAATGGCGGAACCCGTTCTTGAACCGGGTCTTTGAGCAGTTGGCGCAGCGGCTCCGCCTGGTCCACTACGACGGGCGGGGAACCGGGCATTCGCAGCGGGACGTGACCGACCTCTCGCTTGAGGCGATGGTCGCCGACCTGGAGGCCGTGATTGACCGGGCCGGGCTGGCGGAGGTCAGCCTGCTGGGGCAGTACAACTCTTGCCCGCATGCCATCGCCTACGCCGCGCGCCATCCGCAGAAGGTTAAGCGGATGGTCTTGTTCGCGGGCTCGGCCCGCGGGTGGAACGCCATGAGCGCCAGGCAGACGCAGGCGCTGCTGAGCCTGATCGAGCAGGACTGGGACCTGTTCGCCGACACGGCCGCGCACCAGTGGATGGGCTGGTCTGCGGGGGAGGCCGGGCGTGCCATCGCCGACGGGATCCGGGGCGCGGTAACCCCGCGGGTCGCGCGGGCCACCATGCAGGCGGCCAGCGCGGCCGATGTCACCGAGCAGCTGCCGAGGGTGGCCGCGCCGGCCCTGGTGCTGCACCCGCGGGATATGGCCCAGATCCCGGTCGAGGTTGCGCGGTCGCTGGCGATGGATTTGCCGCGCGGGCGGCTGGTGCTGCTTGACGGTGCACAACCGGTCCTGTTCGGGGAAGACGCTGGTGAAGTCGTGACCTTGCTCATGGACTTCTTCTGTGACGGCATCGAGCCAGCCGGGGTGCCACCGGCGGCCGCGGCCGGGGCTGTGGGCGGCCATTCCGGGCTGCCGTCAGATGGCCTGAGCCCCCGGGAGCGGGAGGTGCTACGGCTGGTCGCTGCTGGGGAGTCCAACTCGCAGATCGCCCGGCGGCTTGGGCTGAGCACCCACACCGTCGAGCGGCATGTCGCCAACCTTTACCGCAAGATAGGCGCACGCGGGCGGGCCGACGCCACCGCCTACGCCCTCCGCAACGGCCTGGCATAGCGCACCGCGGGCTGGCGGGCTCCTGGCGGCTTTCCGTCAGTGCCGCCTGCATAGTTTCCAGGAAGTCAGGCCCGCTATCCCGAGCCTACGGTGGCCTCAGTTCGAATCCCGGACAGGAGGCCAGCCGATGGTGAAACCCACCCCAAGGAGGGCGAGGGAGCTGGACCGGCCGCGGTGGCTGCCCTGGTCAGCCCTGCCGTTCCAGACCCGCTACGCCGACATCGCGGGCAAGCGGATCCACTATCTCGATGAGGGATCCGGTCCGGCGCTGTTGTTTGTGAGCGCCGGGCAGTGGTCCTTCATGTTCCGCGATGTGATCGTGCGCCTGCGCGGGCAGTTCCGCTGCCTGACGCTGGACTTCCCAGGCACCGGGCTCTCCCCGGACGTCCCGGGCCATGACCACAGCATCGCGGCCAATGCCCAGATCCTGGAGGGCTTCATCGATGCCCTCGACCTCCAGGACATCACGATGGCTGTCCACGACGTCGGCGGGCCGCTCGGTTTCCTGGTCGCCACCAGGCGGCCGGACCGGTTCCGCGCGCTGGTGATTAGCAACACCTTCGGCTGGCCACTGGCCAGCTACCCGGCGGTGCGGCGGACGCTGCGGGTTATCGCCAGCCCGCCGTTCGGCGTGATCAACGGCCTGACCAACGTGATGGCGCTGTTCACCGCCACCCGCTACGGCGTGGGGCGGCACCTGAGCAGCGCCGACCGGCGGGCCTTCCTGGGCCCGTGGCGTTCCCGCAGCGGCCGCCGGGCGACCCAGCAGATCCTCGCCGGGGTGCTACGCATCGACCCGATGATGGCCACGCTGGAACGGTCCCTTCCGGCCGCGCTCGCCGATCTGCCCGTGCTGACGCTGTTCGGCCGCAAAAACGACCCCTACGGCTGGCAGGACCGGTTCCAGCACGTCTTTCCCCAGGCCACGGCCGCCGGCATCACCAACGGGCACCATTTCCCGTTCAACGACGACCCCGACGCCTATACCACCGCGATCTCCGCCTGGTGGGCGGAGAAAGTGGCGGCGACCCCCGGCAATTCCACCCACTCTCCACAGGAGCCACTCAGATGAGTACTTCCACCGTTCTCGGACAGGGCCGCACGGCCCTGATCACCGGCGCCTCCCGCGGCATCGGGCCGCTCATTGCCCGCGAGATCGCCCGCCAGGGCGGGCACGTGGTATTGACCGGCCGGTCCGCCGACGACCTGCGGGCGGTCACCGCCGAGCTGGCCGCCGACGGCGCCGACGTGTCGTTCATCCCCGCCGACCTGACCCAGCCCGGCGCCGCCGAGGCCCTGGTGCAGGCCATCGAGGACCAGCGCGGCGGCATCGACCTGCTGGTCAACAACGCCGGCGGCGACCCGCTGCGCGAGTTCCACACCATGACCATCGAGGAGAACCTGCGCACGCTCCAGCTCAACCTCATCGCACCGGTGGCGCTGACCCACGCCGCGCTGCCCGGGATGCTGGCCCGCGGCCGCGGTCACATCGTCAACATTTCCGCCATGGCCGGACGGGTCGCCTTCCCC
>DASXKD010000020.1:0-13121 GCA_036497045.1 Streptosporangiaceae bacterium
CCAGCGCCGCGGTCCGCCGCGTCGAGCAACACATGCTCGCCAACCTGGATACCAGCGAACAAGATCAGATGCGGCGCCTGCTCACCACGTGCATCACCGCACTGACCCAACCGCCCACACCGGCGACCTGACTCCCCCGGACCGGCCGCCTGGACCAGGGCACGTGGCGCAGGCAGCAACGGCCTGGTGACGTGCGGGTGCTACCTGTAGGCGCCGGGCTTGCGTCTTCGCCGCTTTCACCTGGTTGCCCATTCGGCTAGTGCCGCGACCGGCAACGTAGCCCCGGTTCTTGGGAGGCCGCGATGAGGGAACGTAGGAGGTCGGGGGAGGGGGCTGAGGTGTCGCCTGCTAACCCTCCGGTCCCGTTCCGTCGGCTTCCTCCGAGAACATGTGGCCGCTACGCTGGCGGATTGCCGTCACCTCCCGGGTGGCGCTCCTAGAGGTTCGGGGGTGACGGGCATGAGAGTCGGCATTATCGGGGGATCGATCGCCGGATGCGCGGCAACCTATCCCGGGCTCGCGCTCACCCTCCCCAGCGTGTGACTGGAAAACGGCAGACGCCAAAGTCCTTCACCGCGCGATTCTGGCGTGACAGGCGGGACCCCGCCTCCAGGCCGGGGTGGAAGTCAACGGGCGATGAACAGGTACTCGCGAGCGGTGCGCCGACGGGCCGCCTGGTGGGTGCCGAACGCATAGGTGTGGTCGATCACCCGCACCTCCACGTGTCGCTTGACCTCACGCAGGAGCCCTTCGATGGTCGCGGCGTCCGGCACCGCGTTGGATGAGTAAGAAAGCACGAGGGCAGAGTCGGCGAACTGCCTGACCACGCGGCGCAGGGCGTCGGTGACCGTGCGAGTGTAGGAGAACGGGGTGTAGCGCTTGGGCAGCTTCCGGGTGCGCGTGTTCTCCAGCAGCACCTGGCCGCGCCAGTAGCCCGACAGCCCCTCCAGGAAGTGGTAGCGCTTGATGTAGCAGTTGTCGTCGCGCGGCGGCGCGTAAGGCGGGTCCAGGTAGACCACGTCGTAGCCGCCCGGGGGCAAGTCGAACACATCGCAGGAGGTGGCGGCGCAGGACCGGCCACTGTCGAACACCACGCCGTTGTATTCCGCGGCCCGCTCGGCGAAATGTTCGCGCAGCGACAGGCGCAGGTCACGGCGGCCGTCGTCGTAGCGGTGACCGGCGACCGTGAAGACCCCCCGGGGCTGGCGGCGGGCCGCGGACAGGACAAGCGCGGAGATGGCCAGTGCCTGCCGGTGCCCGCTCATCCGGTCGATATGCGACCACGCGGAATCGAGGAAGCGGAGGTCGGCGCCCGTGAAGTAGATCCCATCGAAGGTGCGCTGGATGAAGTCGCGGTCGTCGGCGGGCGGGCCGCAGATCTTCTCGACGTCGTCCGCGCCGAGCGTCACATCCTGGTTGACCACGGCGGCCCGCGCGATGACCGCGGGGAAGGCGAGGAAGTCGTTCGCGGTGACCTGGTAGCCGCAGGTCTTGAGCAGGTAGGACACCACGCCGCTGCCGGAGAAGGCGTCGAGCGCGGTGGCGCCGCCCAGTTCGGTGAAAGCCCTCGCCAGATGCGGGATCAGCCGGTACTTGGAACCCATGTACCGCAGCCGGGGAAACAGGCCGGCCCGGCGCACGACCTCCGGCAGCCCGGCCACCCCGCTCGCGCCGGCCACCCCGCTCGCGCCGGCCACCCCGCTCGCGCCGGCCACCCCGCTCGCGCCGGCCACCCCGCTTTGGCCGGGCACCCCGCTTTGGCCGGGCACCCCGCTTTGGCCGGGCACCCCGCTTTGGCCGGGCACCCCACTCGCGCCAGGCAGCCTGGCCGGCCCGTCCGGGGAGGGCACGGGCGGCGACTGTCCGGTCACGGTGGTCACGGAGGCCATCCTCGCACCGGCCGGGTCCTCCCGCCGGCGGGCGCGCGGTCAGCCCCACTACGAGCGCGCTGGGAACCGGCGGCGGGCCAGGTGCGAGATCAGCCCCAGGGATGACGATTTCGCCCTGGCTCAGGGCCTAGCCTCGGGATCCATGACGCCGCCACCGGCTCAGGTGCTGGAGCACGCGAGCGCCCCGGCCACCACCGGAGACCCCGGGCCGGGCCGCCAGGGACGCACTCCTGGCTGGCTTCCGCGCGGCGACCGCGCCTGGGCGGCGTTCACCCTGATCCGCCGGGAATGGCTGGCCGGAGCGTTCGCCGTGTCCGCCGTCTTTGCCCTCGTCACCGTACTGACCAGCGTCAACGCACCGGAACGGGTGTGGGGTACCTTCGCCGCGGCCAGTTACGCGGTCTGCGCCGTCACCGCGGCCGTGGTGCGCCGCCGCGGCATCAGCCTCGCGGCGCTGATTAGCCTCGCCGGCGCCGTGGCTGCCCCGCTGGCCTGGATGGCCGTCACCGGCTTGGCGCAGCCGGAGGTCACGGTGATCATCCGTTCCGCCGCGATGCTCGTGCACCAGGGCACGCCGTACGCGAGCCCGGCGGCACTTGCCGCGGCCCATAGCTGGCGCGCGTATGACCCTTACCTCCCCGCGCTGATTGTTTTCGGCATCCCGCGGGTCTTCGTCGGCGGGCTGTTCAGCGATCCCCGGATCTGGTTCGGGGCCGTGTTCGCAGCCACCTTCGGCGCCGCCGTCCGGATCGCGCGCATACCGCGGCCGGTGTGGTGGACCGTGCTGGTCACGGCCTCCCCCGTGGTCGCCCTGCCGCTCGCGGCCGGCGGCGACGACCTGCCGGTGCTGGGGCTGATGTGCCTCGGCCTGGCGCTGGCCAGCCGGGGATCGCGGAGCCAGTGGCACTGGGCCGCCGCGGCCGGGCTGGCTCTCGGGCTGGCCGCGGCCATGAAGGCGACCGCGTGGCCTGCCGTAGCGGTAGTGGCCGTGCTGCTCATCGCCCGCCAGGGCTGGCGCGCCATCACCTGGTTCGCCGCGGCGGTACTCGCCGTGGCGCTGGCCATCGACGGCCCCGCTGTGGCCGCCCATCCTGCCGCCGCACTGGCCAATACCGTGCTCTACCCGCTGGGCCTGGCCAAGGTCGCCAGCCCGGCCGCGAGCCTGCTGCCGGGTCACCTGCTCGCGGACACCGGGGCCCTGGGCCACTGGACAGCCATAGTGCTGATGGCGCTGGCCGCGGCGGGAGTCGGCGCCTGGATGATCGCCCGCCCGCCCAAGGACGCGCATGCGGCGGGCTGGCGGCTGGCCCTCGGGCTGGCTCTGCTGTTCGTGCTGGCGCCAGCCAGCCGGGTCGGTTATTTCGTGTACCCGCTGGGCCTGGCCGCCTGGCTGCTGCTGTCCCGCTGGCCGGAACTGCCCGGTGATCTGTCAGTCGATCCAGAACCGCAGCACGGGTGGCTTGCCGTCCAGGGTCACCACTGAATCCAGCACCCCGCCGCACGACTCGATGACGGCCCGTGAGCCGACGTTGTCCTGGTCACAGGTCACCAGTACCCGGCCGACTCCGGCCGCCCGCGCGATGATCAGGCTCTGCCGGAGGATCTCGGTGGCATAGCCGCGGCGGCGGTGCTGCGGCAGGACGCCATAGCCGATGTGGCCGCCGCGCTCGGTGAGGAAGGCGTTGAGCATGAACCGGATGGACGTCCGGCCGACGATCTCCTGCGCCACGGCGGCCACCAGGAAGGTGCCCGGCACATGGCCCGCGGGCAGGTTGCACCCGTGGCGGTGGTCTTCCAGTTCCTTGAGGTAGGTAGCCCACGGCTTGCCCGGCTGGTACCCGGGGCCGAACGTGACGCCCTCGGCGGCCATGGCCTGGTGGCCGGCCGCGAACGCCGCCTCGTCCTGCGGGCGCAGCGGCCGCAGCCGCAATCCCCGCGCCGCCCGCTCGGCGCCGCCCACTGCGCCCGCGCCGTCCGCTCGTACCGTTCCGTCCGTCACTATGTACGTGAGCCTCCACTACTTCAATTTCCCGGTTTCCTGACCGGTGCCGCGGGCCGGGCCGAAACCCCGCTCCCGGCCCGGCCCGCGGCACCCCAGGAGGATAGCCATGCTCGTCGCGTTCTCGATCACCCCGCTCGGCGTGGGGGACACTGTCGGAGAGTACGTCGCGGACGCGGTGCGCGTGGTCCGTGACAGCGGGCTGCCGAACCACACCGACGCGATGTTCACCACAGTCGAGGGCGACTGGGACGAGGTGATGGCCGTGGTCAAGCAGGCCATCGACGCGGTCGCCGCGAAGGCGCCCCGGGTCAGCGTGGTGCTCAAGGCCGACATCCGCCCCGGCGCGACCGGTGCGCTCACCGCCAAGATGGAGAGCTTGGAGCGCCATCTGGCCGGCTGACCCGCGCCCGCCCTTTCCCGCCTGCGCCCTCGCCAGGGACGCGTCAGCGTCCCTGGCCTGCCAGTGGGACCTCCTCGATGAGGGCGGTCAGCCCGGCCTCGTCGATGAGGTCCGCGGGCCGCAGCGTCTGGTCGTGGCGCACGTAATAGAACGCCGCCCGGACCTGGTCAAGCGGCACCCCGGCCAGGGTTGCCCAGGCGACCCGGTAGGCGGCGAGCTGGACGGAGGCGGCGCGCAGGTCGGCGGCCGAGGCCGGCGGCTGCCCGGTCTTCCAGTCGACCACGTCGTATCCACCGCTGACCGGGTCGGCGAACACGGCGTCGATCCGCCCACGGACCGTGCGCCCCGCGACCAGCGTCTCGAACGGCACCTCCACGTCCACCGGCCACCGGTCGCCCCACTCCCCCGCCTCGAACCGTTCCCTGAGCAGGGCGAGGTCGGCGTCGTCGGGATCGTCCGCCAGGTCGTCGGCCGCTCCCAGCAGGTCGGCCGGGTCGATCAGCCGCTGCTGCCCGA
Source organism: Streptosporangiaceae bacterium (assembly GCA_036497045.1). GTDB lineage: Bacteria > Actinomycetota > Actinomycetes > Streptosporangiales > Streptosporangiaceae > DASXKD01. The sequence goes on from DASXKD010000020.1 coordinate 4,808, forward strand.
ACCGCTGCTCCAGCCAGCGGTGGAAGGCGGTGCCCCGCCGGGCCTGCGGCGCCGGCGGGCGGGGCATCGGGCGGCGGATCTGCTGGGCCAGCCTGCCCGGGTCGGCCGCCATCGTGACCAGCGAAGACACCGACAGCTGCGCCGGGAGGGGTACCGCCGCGCCGGTTCCGGCGCGGCGCTCGGAAAGCTCTCTCAGCAGCAGGCCGGCGTCCCGGGACCAGGCGCGGGCGAGCGCCCGGTCCGCCTCGCTCAGCTCGCCGCCGGCGTCGTCCCCGTCCTCGGGCTCCCCCTCGTCCGGCTCCTCCAGCAGGGCAAGCTCGCGCTCGACCAGCGTGGCCGCCTCCCGCACGGCCGCATGCCGCGGGTCATCCGCGGCCGGCGGCCACGACACGACGGCGGCCTCGGCCAGCGCCGGATTCTGCGCGCCGTCCTCCGGCGGCGGTGTCCAGTGCGCCACGGTGCCCGGGCCATCCGCGCACGCGGCGCGGACCTCCTCCAGGAACAGCGAGGGGCCCAGCGGCGACGCGGCCTCGCCCCACCAGTAGCCGGAGCAGGCGACCCAGTACGCCGCCCTGGTCACCGCCACGTAGGCGAGCCGCCGCTCCTCGGCCAGCTCACGCGCTGAGCAGGCGCCGGTGAACTTCTCCCGCGACGCCTCCTCCAGGTCCCGCAGCACAGGCAGGTCCTCCGCATCGCCGCGCAGGCCGAACGGCAGCAGCCGGGGGTTCTCTGTCCACCGCGTGGTGACCCTCGGCTTGGCGGGGAACACCGAGGCCCGCGGGCCTGCCGCCAGGCCCGGCACCACCACGGCGGCCCATTGCAGCCCCTTGGCGGCATGCACGGTGGTGAGCGTGACCGTGTTGGCCCCGCTCGGCTGGCCGGACTCCAGGCCGAACTCCTCCGCCTCCGCAGCGGTCAGGTAGGCGAGGAAAGCGCCGAGCGTGGGCTCTTCCTCATCGTCGGCGAAGGCGGCCGCCGCGTCCGCGAACGCGTCCAGGTCGGCGCGGGCGACGGCCGGATCCCGCCACGGTTGCGCCGCTACCTCGACGTCCAGGCCCAGCGTCCGCTCGACCTCGCCGACCAGGTCTGGCAGCGCCCGGCTGACGTGCGTGCGCAGCGCCCGCAGTTCGGCGGCCAGCGCGGCGAACCGCTGGTAGCCCCGCGCCGAGTACGCGCCACGGTCCCCCAGGTCGTCCAGCGCCTCCACCAGGCTGCCGGGCAGCGCGGTCAGATCCGTGACCGCTTGCGCCAGCGCATCATTGTCATGCGCTACGCCGCTGCCCGCATCCCCGGCCCCCGCCGCATCACCGCCACCGGGGCCATCCCGGACTTCGCCTGCGCCGGGCCTGGCCTGGCTGCCTCCGGGCGCGCGTTCTCCGCGGCGGTGCGCGCCGGGGCCGACTGGGTCGCGGGGGTCGCGGGCCAGGTCCCTGGCACGCCTGCCCAGGGCGACCAGGTCGCGGGGCCCGATCCGCCACCGTGGCCCGGTGAGCAGCCGGGCCAGTGCGGCGGACTCCGCCGGGTCGTGCAGCACCCGCAGGGTGGCCACGATGTCGGCGACCTCGGGGACGGTGAGCAGCCCGCCGAGGCCGACCACCTCGACCGGGACCCCCTGCGCCTCGATCGCCGCGCGCAGCAGGGCGAACTGGGAGCGCTTGCGGCAGAGCACGGCTATGTCGGACGGCTGGACGCCGGGCCGGTCCCAGGGCTCGCCGTCAGGTGCGATGCCAGCGGGCAGCCGGAGCAGCCCCGCGACCTGTTCGGCCACCCAGCGGGCCTCTGCGGCGGCGGTTTCGAGCAGGGCGCAGACCACGGCTCCGCGCCCGGCCCGCCCAGGCGGCGCCACCAGCCGGGGAACCTGGAACACCTGGTCCCGCAGGTCCCGCTGGATCACGGCGGCGACGTCGAGCACCTTGCCGGTGTTACGGAAGCTGGTGGCGAGCTGGGCGACCTGAGCAGGGCGTGCGCCCGCCGGGAACTCACGGGCGAAGCGGGCCAGGTTACCCGCGCTGGCCCCGCGCCAGCCGTAGATCGACTGGCAGGGGTCGCCCACGGCGGTCACCGGGTGCCCGCCGCCGAACAGTGCCCGCAGCAGGAGGAGCTGGGCGTGGCTGGTGTCCTGGAACTCGTCCAGGAGCACCACCTGGTATCTGGCGCGCTCGATCGCGCCCACCTCGCGGTGCCTGGTCGCGATCCGGGCGGCCAGCGTCACCTGGTCGCCGTAGTCGATGACCTCCCTGGCCCTCTTGGCCGCGGCATAGCCGGACACCAGCGGCAGCAACTGCTCCCGGGTGCGCTGGCAGTCCAGGATCTTGCGGACGCCGCTGGGCAGGCGGGGCAGCGCCCGGGACGCCGACTCCAGCCAGTCGCCGATCTGGTAGATGTCGGCGGGGTTGGCCAGGTGCTCGGAGAGTTCCCCGGCGAGGTCAAGCACGGCGGCGGTCACCGACTGCGGGGCCCAGTGGACCGCGTCCATCGGCCCGGCGTAGGCGGCCACCACCCGGGCCGCCATCTGCCACGCCACCGCCGGGGTGATCAAGCGCACGGTGGGTTCCAGGGCTTCGCGCAGCGCATGGTCGGCGACGAGCCGGGCGGCATAGGAGTGATAGGTGGACACGATGGGCTCGCCGTCCAGCAGATCGTCGCCGGGCGGTTCACCGGCCGCGAGCCCACTCGCAACGCCCCGCGCCGCAGCGCCGCCGTACAGGTCGGCCGGCACTCGGCCGTCCAGCGCGCCCAGCACGGCCGGACTGGCCAGATCGGCCCCGGCGCGGCTGCCCAGCCGCCCGCTCGCAGGACCGCCGCCCACCTCGTGCGGGCGGCCAAGCAAGCCGTCCGCGAGCCCGCGGTCCGCGAGCCCGCCGCCAGCGAGCCCGCCGCCAGCGGCGGTAAGCGTGCCGTCCGCAAGCAAGCCGCCGGTTCCCCTGCCACCAAGCAGCCCGCCCGCTGCCGGGCCGCCTGGCAGCCCGCCCGCTCCCGGGCCGCCTGGCAGCCCGCCCGCTCCCGGGGCGCCCAGCGGGCCATCCGCTGCCGTGCTGCCCGCCGCGTCGCCGCCCGTGACGTCCAGGCCTGCCCGGCGCAGCCCCGTGAGCCGGGTGCGCACCCGCTGCCCCAGCTCGGCGGCTGCCTTACGGGTGAAGGTGAGGCCAAGGACCCGTTCCGGCCGGACCATGCCGTTGGCGACCAGCCAGACCAGCCGGGCGGCCATCGTTTCGCTCTTGCCCGAGCCGGCGCCGGCGATGACCGCGAGCGGTTCCAGCGGCGCGGCGATCACCTCGGCCTGCTCCGCGGTGGGCTCGGGCAGCCCGAGCAGCCGGGCCAGTTGCCCGGGCTCGTAGCGAATGGGCGGGCTCACCGGGTCACCTGCTCGCCGTCGGGCTGCACAGGGCAGCAGGACCGGACCGGGCAGTTCCGGCACCCCGGGTTCACCCGCGCCTCGAACAACGGGCCGGCCATGCCCGCCGCCACGGTCTCGACCAGGTCCCGTGCCCAGTCAGGTTCCGGGTCGTCGGTCAGCGCCTGCTGTGGCTGCACCCGGACCCGGGCAGACAGGCTCGCCTTGCCCACCTGGATCAGCTCCGCACCGCCCGGCTCGGTCAGGCCGAACCGCTCGAATGCCCCGAGCAGGATGGCGAGCTGGTACACGCCGAGCTGGGGGTGCCGGTCCAGGTCCGTGGACGGCACCGGGGTGGACCCGGTCTTCAGGTCCACGACGATGGCCCGGCCGCCGGGGTCCCGCTCCAGCCGGTCCACCCGCCCGGTGATCTCCACGGCGCCCACCTGGGCCCGCAGCTTCTGCTCGACCGCGACCAGTTCCCTCGGGTTGTCCCGGTGCCAGGCGAGGAACTTGTTCACCATGACCCTGGCCCTTTCCCGCTCCTTCTCGCCGTACCAGGGGCTGCCGAAGTCCAGGTGATGCCAGATCTCGTCGATCCGCTCGCCGATCATGGCCTCGTCGGCGCCGGTGGCGGCGAGCACGGCGGCCGCGTGGATGAGGATCCCGAAGTGCCGGATCACGTCCGAGGACCCGGCGCCCGCGGCCACCTCGAGCAGCCAGCGCAGCCCGCACCGGTGGAACGACTCGACCTGGGACGGCGACAGCCGGACCAGCAGGCCGTCCGCCGCAGCGGGGATCGGCCCGGGATCGGACAGCTCGGTGAGCTGGTACCACTGCCCCGGGTGGGCGCCACGTACCCCGGCAGCGGCCAGCCGGGCGAGCTGGGCCGCGGCGGTCCGGCGCAGTGTGGGCGGGCGGCCCGGGTCGGCCGCGGACCGGCGCAGGTCGGCAGTGAGCGCGGGCAGCGAAAGCCACCGCGGCGCGGCCCCCGCGACGTCCTCGATCTCGATCTCGTCACCGGCCAGCTCGGCCAGGAACCGGGACGGCCGTTCCTGGCTGTCGTCGCTGCCTGATGCGGTGACCACAAGCTGACGGCGGGCGCGGGTGACCGCGACGTAGAACAGCCGGCGCTCCTCGTTGAGCAGCTTGGCCGCCAGTGCCGCGGCCATGGTGTCGGTGCCAGTGCCCGGCACCAGCACGCCCGCGGCCGCGTCCATCAGCTCGTCCATACCGAGCAGCGACGAGCGCATCCGCAGGTCCGGCCAGATGCCTTCCTGGACCCCCGCCACCACGACGACATCCCACTCCAGGCCCTTGGCGCGGTGCGCGGTCAGGATCCGGACGGCATCGCCGTCCGGGGCGTGGTCCGCGAGGGTGTCGCCCGCGATCTCCTGGCCGGACATGCTGTCCAGGAACAGTGAGGCCGAGCCCGGCGGCAGCCGCACGGCGAACTTGGCCGCGGCGTCAAACAACGCGCACATCGCGTCCAGGTCGCGATCGGCCGCGGCACCGCGGGAGCCGCCAGCGGCCGAGACCGCCTGCCACGCGGAGGCAAGGCCGGACGCGTCCCACACGGCCCAGAGCACGTCATGCGCATTGCCCTCGCCGGCGGTCTGCCGCGCCAGCGCCAGCAGTTCGGCCACCCGGCGGGCGGCATCCGCGGCGGGGGCGTGGATCAGGGTCAGCTCGCGCGGGTCACACAGGACGGCGGCCAGCGGCTGCGGCGGGGCGTCCTCTCCCGCGTCCCATGCCGCCGCCCGCAATGCCCGGCGGAGCCGGCGCAGGCCCAAGGCGTCGGTGCCCCCGAGCGGCCCGGCGAGCAGCTCGATCGCCGCCTCCTCGTCGAGGGTCTCCGGATGCAGCGCGCAGCGCAGCAGCAGGAGCAGCGGGCGCACCCCGGGCTCGGCCTCGAGCGGCAGCTCGTCGCCGGCGATCACCGAGGGCACTCCGGTCGCGGCGAGCGCCCTGCGCAGCAGCGGTACCTGGCCGATCACCGATCTGACCAGGACCGCCATGGATGACCACGGCACGCCGTCGTGCAGGTGCGCCCGGCGGAGCGCGTCGGCCACCACCGTAGCTTCCTGGCTGGCGCTGGAGGCCACCACGACCCGGAGTGCACCGGCCGGCACGGACGGCACCGGGCGCAGATCGCGATGGCCGCCCGGTGGCCGGCTGCCCCGGGGCTGGCCGCCGCGCGGCTGGCCACCATGGGACGGGCCACCGGCGGGCTGGCTGTCATCCGGCCCACCGGCACGCGGGCCGCTGGCTGGCCGGCGGGCCGACGCCACGGCGCGCGGGGCCGGGAGCCTGGCCGCGATCCGGCGCGACGCGGCGAGCAGGACGGGCCCGCTGCGCCGGCAGGTGCCCAGGGCGACGACCCGGGCGGGCCGGTCGTCCGGCGTGCGGAACCGCTCGGGGAACCGCATGATCGCGCTGACGTCGGCGCCGCGGAACGCGTAGATCGCCTGGTCCGGGTCCCCGACCACGATCAGTTCCCGGCCGTCCCCGGCCAGGGCGTGCAGCAGCGCCTCCTGGGCCGGGTCGGTGTCCTGATACTCATCCACCAGGACCACGTCGTAGGCTTTCCGCTCCCGCTCGCGGACCGCGCCGCGGGACAGTAGCGCCGCGGCGATCCTGATGATCTCGGCGTAGTCGTAGGCGGGAACCGGCGCCAGGTCGAACCGCGCGTCGTAGCGAGCGAGGAAGGCACCCGCGGCGACCCAGTCGTCCCGGTCCCGCTGCCGGCCCAGCCGGGCGAGCCCGCGCCCGTCGAACCCGCGCTCCGCGCCGCGCAGCAGGAAGTCCCGCAGTTCCGTGGCAAAGCCCCGCGTGCCCAGCGCCGGTCGCAGCCGTTCCGGCCAGCGGCCCCCGCCGTCCTCGGCCTCGCCGCGCAGCAGTCGCCGCACCTCCAGCAACTGTTCCGGACCCGACAGCAGGGTCGGCGGCTCATCACCGGCCAGCGTGAACTCGCGGCGCACCAGCGCGTAGGCGTAGCTGTGGAAGGTCAGTGCCAGCGGCTCGCGGGTGGTCCGGCCCAGGCGGGCGGTGATCCGCTGGCGCAACTCCTCCGCGGCCTTGCGGCTGAACGTCAGCACGAGGACCCGTTCCGGGTCGATGCCGCGCTTGGTGATGCGCTCCACCACGGTCTCCACGATCGCGGTGGTCTTCCCCGTGCCAGGCCCGGCCAGGACGAGCAGGGGCAGCCCCTCGTGGTCCACGACGGCCTGCTGTGCAGCGTCGAGGACCGGGGCCCCGGCCGCCCTGGTGGGCGGGCGGACGAGGTGATAGGCCGGGGAATGCTCACTCATCTCAATTAGGCATTCCAGCAGACCCCTATGACATCCCGCGCTCCTTTGCCGTTCTGGAGACACAGCAAAGTCATGATCACGAATCTGGACGGGTGACCAGGCGGCCTTACTGGGCCTACGCGAGCGCAGGATGGCCAGCCGGGTGGTCAGCGGTCCGAGGCGAGCCAGCGGGCCCGGCGCATGTCCACGCCGCGGACCTCGCCATCGGGGGCACGGCGCAGCGGCGTGCCCTCTTCCAGGTAGCGGGCCAGCGCTTCGCGCTCATGACCAGCCAGGAAAGACCCGTCGGCGTGGATCACCCGCCACCAGGCCACGCCACCGCCCCATTGCGACATCACCCGGCCGACCTGGCGCGGGCCCGCATCACCCAGGTACTCGGCGATGTCCCCGTAGGACATCACGCGACCAGGCGGGATGCTCTCGGTAACCCCGAGCACCCGTTCGGCGAAGTCGGGCGGCTGCGCGGTCACCATTGGCCGGACGAGGGCCAGGTGTCATCGTCGACGGCCGGCGGGTCTCCCGTCTGGTTGCCCAGGTCCAAAGGCTCCGCGGGTTCTCCGGACCCGGTGACCCGCCCGGTCTTCGCGTCCGGGGAACTGCTGGCCAGGGTCTCGAACGCCGCCGGGATTCCCGGGGCCCCTGGTGCGCCGGGCAGCGCCGGGCTGGCGGACAGCCCATAACCGGCGGCCTGCCCGTTGCCGGTGGGCGGTCCATAACCGGCGGGTGGCTCCGGCTCATGCGGCAGCCCATAGCTCGCGGGCCGCCCGGGATCCGCTTGCGGCCCGGGGCCGGCCGAGGGCTGGTAACCCCCCGATGCCCCGGATCCCGTCGGCTGCCCGGAGGCCGCCGACCGGTCGTGATCCCCGGCCGACCCCGCACCGGCTGGCGGCCCGGGATCGGCAGGCGGCTGGACACCGCCGGGCGATCCGTATCCCGGGGGCGACGGGTACCCGGCCGACGGCTTGTAGCCTCCGGGGGCCCAGTAACGCGCCGGGCGGCTGTAATCTGTCGCGCCGCCGTCTGACCAGGCTCCGCCCGCGCCGGAGGCAGAGTCTGGCGGGCCAGCGACTGGCGGGCCGCCTCCAGCCCGGCCATAGGCGGCGCGAGAGTCCGCCGGAGCGCCTCCAGCCCAGCCAGCGGGCCCACGAGAATCAGGCGGGCCGGCCCCGGCCCGACCAGCGGGTGCACGAGAGTCAGGCGGAGCGCCTCCAGCCCAGCCAGCGGGCGCACCGGGGCTGGCCCGGCCGCCGGGCACCCCGGCAGCGGCGGGCCTGCGGGTCACGAGCAGGCGGAACGCCACGATCAGCACGACGGCGAGGCAGGCCAGCGCGATCAGCGAGTCGACCAGGAACTGCCGGCTGGTCCGCGGGGCCACGGGAACGGGCGGTATGGCCGCCGTGCCGCCGCCGAACTGCGCGGCCGCGACCAGGCCATGTCCGGTGCCATGGTCGCGGGCCAGGCGGCCGGCCATCTCCAGCGCGGCGGTGGCGTCCACCGTGCCGAACCCGACCTCCTGGTCATAGCCGTCGTGCGGCTTGTTGCTTGTGCTCGATGTGATGGCCTGCACGACCAGGGCCGGGGCCAGCGCCGGGTACACCGACTTGATCAGTGCGGCCACCCCCGCGGTCAGCGCGCAGGCCGGGCTCGTGCCGCTGACCAGCCAGTACTG
>DASXKD010000021.1:0-5668 GCA_036497045.1 Streptosporangiaceae bacterium
GCGCTTGGTGAGGTCGGGGTCTGCCGCGGCGGCCACGCCGTGGCCGATGCGGTGCGCACCGAGCGCGTCCAGGCAGGCGCGGACGCTGTCCGGGCCGGCCAGCTCGCCGCCGTGCGGGGTCAGCAGCAGGCCCGCGCGGCCCGCGATGCGGAACGCGGGCGCGAAGTCGGGAGCGGCACCCCGCCGCTCGTCGTTGCTCAGGCCGAACCCGGTCACGCCACGGTCGGCGTACTGCGCGGCGAGTCGGGCCAGCGTGCGTGCTTCCAGCGGGTGTTTGGTGCGGTTCGCCGCGATGATCACGCCGATCCCCACCCCGGTCGCGGCCTGCGCAACCCGCGCCGCCTCGAGCACCAGCTCCACGGCGGGGGTGAGGCCGCCGAAGCGCGCCGCATACCCCGAGGGATCCACCTGGATCTCCAGCCACCCGGAGCCCTCCGCCCGTTCGTCCGCCGCGGTCTCGGCCAGCAGGCGGAAGACGTCGGCGGGCTCCCGTAGCACCGAGCGGGCGATGTCGTAGAGCCGCTGGAACCTGAACCAGCCCCGCTCGTCGGTGCCGCTCAGCTGCGGCGGCCAGCCGGAGACCAGGGCGTCCGGCAGGTGCACCCGGCGCTCGCGCGCCAGTTCGACGAGCGTGGCGTGCCGCATGGCACCGGTGAAGTGCAGGTGCAGGTGCGCCTTGGGGAGTGCGGCGAGCGGCCGTGCCATCCGTCGGACGCGGTCTACTTCGCCTGCGCGAGCAGCTTGTGCATCCGGGTGAGCCCTTCCTCCAGGTCGGCGTCACCGAGCGCGCAGGACAGCCGGAAGTAACCCGGGGTCCCGAAGGCCTCGCCTGGCACCACGGCCACGTCGGCGTGCTCGAGGATGAGCTCGGCCAGTTCCGTGGTACTGCGTGGCCTGGCGCCGGCCAGTTCCTTGCCGAGCACGCCCTTGACCGAGGGGTAGCAGTAGAACGCACCTTCTGGCAGGGGGCAGATCACCCCCGGCATTTCGTTAAGCAACGTTGTCATAGCCAGCCGCCGTCTGTCGAATGCCTGGCGCATCGCCTCAACCGCCGACAGGTCCCCGGTGACCGCGGCGAGCGCGGCGGCCTGGGCGACGTTGCAGACATTGGAGGTGGCGTGCGACTGGAGGTTCGCGGCCGCCTTGACCACGTCGGCCGGGCCGATCATCCAGCCGACCCGCCATCCGGTCATCGCGTAGGTCTTGGCCACCCCGTTGAGTACCACGCACCTGTCCGCCAGTTCCGGCACCACGACCGGCATGGAGACGAACCTGGCGGTGCCGTAGACGAGGTGCTCGTAGATCTCGTCGGTGATCACCCACAGGCCGCGGGCCGCCGCCCACCGGCCGATCTCGGCGACCTGGTCGGGCGGGTACACCGCCCCCGTCGGGTTGGACGGGGACACGAAGAGCAGCGCCTTGGTGCGGGGCGTCCAGGCCGCCTCCAGGTCGGCGACCGACACGCAGTACCCGGACTGCTCGTCGGTCAGCACCGGCACCGCGACGCCCCCGGCCAGCGAGATGACCTCGGGGTAGGTGGTCCAGTACGGGGTCGGCAGCAGCACCTCGTCCCCGGGGTCGAGCAGGGTCGCGAAGGCCTGGTACACGGCCTGCTTGCCGCCGTTGGTGATCAGCACCTGGCCCGCGGCGACCTGGTAGCCCGAGTCGCGCGCCGTCTTCGCGGCAACGGCCTCGCGCAGCTCGGGCAGCCCAGGCGTGGGGGAGTACTTGTGGAACCGGGGCTCCGCGCAGGCGCGCTGCGCCGCCGCCACGATGTAATCGGGGGTGGGGAAGTCAGGCTCGCCCGCGCCGAAGCCGATCACCGGTCGGCCCGCCGCCTTGAGCGCTTTCGCCTTGGCGTCCACGGCCAGCGTGGCGGATTCGGTAATGGCGCTGACACGTCGGGAAATGCGGCTGTGGGCGGCAGTCATAAGGCCATCCTGTCATCATCGCGACTGCGATCGGGTCGTCACGCCACTGGCGGGTTCGACGGCAGCGCCCCGGGCAACTACACTTCACCCATTGGTGGCGGTCCAGCTGCGGACCTCGTGCGCCCGAAAGGGCTTACGGGGACCGTCTGCGGGGCCCCGCCAGCGGTGGCACGGTCGAGCTCACGGCCGCGACCATCACAGGGCAGTAGCTCAATTGGCTAGAGTCCCGGTCTCCAAAACCGGTGGTTGGGGGTTCGAGTCCCTCCTGCCCTGCGAGCACGGACCGCGGCTTGCGGGCCTGCTGCATCACCGAGTGACGTTGTTCAGGTGAGGACATGGCGACTCAGCTCACGGAGAAGCGGGACAAGCCCGACGGCCCCTCGAAACGGGACCGGACGACTATCTCACTCTTCCTGCGGCAGGTCACGGCGGAACTGCACAAGGTCATCTGGCCGACCCGGCGGGAGCTGCGGACGTACACGATCGTGGCCTTGGTGTTCATACTCGTGATGGTCGTCATCGTGACCAGCCTGGACTACGCGTTCACCAAGCTGGTGTTCTGGGCCTTCGGCTGAGTCCCGCCGGCGCGAGCGCGCCGGAGGGTCTGGCCTGGCCGGAGGGCCACGTGCCAGCGGTTGGTGGCCTGCGCACCTGGCTCCATGGCGTTGCCGGGGGAAAACAAGGCCTGGATAACGGTGCCGCCGCAGCGCTAGGGCGCTGGCGCCGCCAGGAGAAGCGGAGAAGAGCGATCGTGTCCGAGTCCCGGGTCCGTATCGATGGCGAGACGGAAGAAGCCCCGGTCACAGACGGCGAGGTTGGTGAGGCCGACGTGTTCGGTGAGCCCGAAGAGACCGGCGCGGCCGGCGAGCTCGGCGAGGCTGGGGACGGTGCTGCCGACGCTGCTGTCACCGCTGACGGCCCGAGCGCCGTGACTGACGACGCGGGTGCTGACGACGCGGGTGCCGCGCCTGACAACGCCGGTGCCGCGGCTGAGGACGCCGGTGCTGCGCCTGACGACGCCGGTGCCGTGGCTGACGACGCTGCGCAGGACGCGGCGGGCGCCGACGATGCGGCCGAACCGGACCCCGTCGCCCTGTACACCGAGGAACTGAGGCGGCTGCCCGGTGAGTGGTACGTGGTGCACTCCTACGCCGGCTACGAGAACCGGGTGAAGGCCAACCTGGAGAGCCGCACCCAGTCGCTGAACATGGAGGACTTCATCTTCCAGATCGAGGTCCCTGTGCACCAGGTGATCGAGATCAAGGGCGGCAAGCGGCAGCAGGTCTCGGAGAAGGTGCTGCCCGGCTACATCCTGGTCCGGATGGAGCTCACCGATGAATCCTGGGCCGTGGTCCGCAACACCCCAGGAGTCACCGGCTTCGTCGGCCTGTCGAGCCGGCCCTCGCCGCTGTCCCTGGGCGAAGTCGCCTCGCTGCTCGCGCCCGAGCCGGAGGAGGCCGCGGCCAAGGCCGAAATCACCAGGGCCGCCGTGGAATTTGCTGTCGGCGAATCCGTTACCGTTATGGACGGCCCGTTCGCGACGCTCCCGGCTACCGTGAACGAGATCAACCCCGACACCCAGAAGCTCAAGGTGCTGGTGTCGATCTTCGGCCGGGAGACGCCGGTCGAGCTTTCGTTCGACCAGGTCTCCAAGATCTGACCGGGCACTGGAATCAAACAGGCATGAGTAAGGACAGCAACTGATGGCGGCTCCGAGGAAGAAGAAGATCGCTGCGGTAGTCAAGGTGCAGCTCAACGCGGGCGCGGCTACCCCAGCCCCGCCGGTGGGCACGGCACTGGGCCCGCACGGCGTCAACATCATGGACTTCTGCAAGCAGTACAACGCGGCGACGGAGTCCCAGCGCGGCAACGTCATCCCGGTGGAGATCACGATCTACGAGGACAGGTCGTTTTCTTTCATTACGAAGACCCCGCCTGCGGCCGAACTGATCAAGAAGGCCTCCGGGGTGGCCAAGGGCAGCGCCACCCCGCACACGGACAAGGTCGGCTCGATCACCCCCGCGCAGGTGCGGGAGATCGCGCAGACCAAGATGCCCGACCTGAACGCGACCTCGATGGAAGCGGCAGAGAAGATCATCGCCGGGACCGCCCGGTCGATGGGGATCACCGTCCGGGGCTGATCACCCACCTGTGGCAGGGCCTGCGCTGGCCCGCTGACCACAACCTCCGTTTCGCGAAGGAGACACCATGAAGCGCAGCAAGGCATACCGGGCCGCGGCCGAGCAGATCGACCGCGACAAGCTCTACAGCCCCGCCGAGGCGGTGGCACTGGCCAGGCAGACCTCGCCGGCCAAGTTCGACCCCACGGTGGAGGTCGCGCTGCGGCTCGGCGTGGACCCGCGCAAGGCCGACCAGATGGTCCGCGGTACGGTCAACCTGCCCCACGGCACCGGCAAGACCGCCCGGGTGCTTGCCTTCGCCACCGGCGACCGCGCCGAGGAGGCGCGGGCGGCAGGCGCCGACTACGTCGGTTCCGATGACCTGATCGAGCGGATCCAGGGCGGCTTCCTCGACTTCGACGCCGTGGTGGCCACGCCGGACCTGATGGGCAAGGTCGGCCGGCTCGGCCGCATCCTCGGCCCGCGCGGTCTCATGCCCAACCCCAAGACCGGCACGGTCACGCCCAACGTGGGCAAGGCGGTCACCGACATCAAGGGCGGCAAGATCGAGTTCCGCGTGGACCGGCACGGCAACCTGCACTTCATCATCGGCAAGACCTCGTTCGCCGACAACGCGCTGCTGGAGAACTACGCGGCCGCGGTCGACGAGATCATGCGGCTCAAGCCGTCCGCCGCCAAGGGCAGGTACCTGAGGAAGGCGGCCATCGCCACGACGATGGGCCCGAGCATCCCGGTCGACCCGGCCAAGACCCGCGGGCTGACCGAGGAACTGGAGGCGGCGGCCGCGGGCTGACCCGCCGTTCATGATCGTTGGAAGTTTGCCCACAATAGAATGTGGGTGGAGTGCCAACGACCACAAACGCAGCGCGATTTGGCCGGGCGGGCCCGCGCCGCTACTCTTGAAACGAAGCCAAAGACCGTCGGCTGTTGCCGCGCGCCAGCGCGCGGCAACCGAAGGACCCGCGAGAGCGGGCGGCCTGCGCAGGTGACCGAGCTGATCCACCGCCCCGGTGTGTGCACTGGGGGGTGTCCACGCCCTGGTGCGCCTGCGCCGGGGCGTTCGCCTTTCGTGGGCCCCGCGCCGGTGGCACCCAAAGCCGGATAACTGCCGGGCAGTGTGAGCACCTCCACGGCCAAGGCCCCCGCGACGAAGTCGCAGGAGCCGCAGGCCACCAGGGGCTCCGGGGGGTCGCTCCCCCGGGCTGACACTGCCACGGCCCGAAAGGAGGCCCATGGCGAATGCGGAGAAGGTGGCCGCGGTCGCCGAGCTGAAGGAACGGTTCGAGACCTCGAACGGGGCCGTGCTGGCCAACTATCGTGGCCTGACCGTTGCCCAGCTCGCCGAGCTGCGTCGTGCCCTCAACGAGCACGCCAGCTTCGCGGTGGTCAAGAACACCCTGACGAAGATCGCCGCCACCGAGGCGGGGGTCGCCGACCAGCTCGGCGCCCTGCTCACCGGCCCGTCGGCGATCGCCTTCGTCAAGGGCGACGTGGTTGAGGCGGCCAAGGGCCTGCGCGATTTCGCCAAGGCCAACCCGGCGCTGGAGATCAAGGGCGGGATCATCGACGGCAAGTCGATGACGCCGTCCGAGATCA
>DASXKD010000022.1:0-19385 GCA_036497045.1 Streptosporangiaceae bacterium
GCGCCAGGCGCACCAGCGCGTCGTAGATGGCGGAGTCGCCGTGCGGGTGGTACTGGCCCATCACGTCGCCGATGACCCTGGCGCACTTGGAGTAGCCGCGGTCCGGCCGGTAGCCGCCGTCGTACATCGCGTAGAGGATGCGCGTGTGCACGGGCTTGAGCCCGTCCCTGACGTCGGGCAGGGCGCGGCCGACAATGACCGACATGGCGTAGTCGATGTAGCTGCGCTGCATCTCTACCTGGATGTCGACCGGCTCGGTCCGGTCACCCCCACCGGACGGTACGGTTCCCGAGTCCACGTCCGTCACTAGCTGATCCTTCCCGTCCCTACAGAAAACGGCGGCTGGCTGGCCACGACGGCAGCCGTGCCCGGGCGGCTCAGGCCGGCCGCCGGGCCGAAGTGGCCGTTAGATGTCGAGGAACCTCACGTCCTTGGCGTTGCGCTGGATGAACGACCGGCGTGCCTCCACGTCCTCGCCCATCAGGACGCTGAACAGTTCGTCCGCCTGGGCCGCGTCGTCGAGCGTGACCTGGAGCAGCACCCGGTGCGCTGGGTTCATGGTGGTTTCCCACAGTTCGTTCGCGTTCATCTCGCCGAGGCCCTTGAACCGCTGCACGCCATCGCGCGGCCGCGGGTCCTTACGCCCGGCCTCGATCCCCGCCTCGATCACCGCGTCCCGCTCCCGGTCGGAGTAGGCGTACCCCGGTTCTACCCCGCGCCCGTCCCACTTGATCTTGTACAGCGGCGGCTGGGCCAGGTACACGTGGCCGGCTTCGATCAGCGGCTTCATGAACCGGAACAGCAGCGTGAGCAGCAGCGTCCTGATGTGCTGGCCGTCCACATCCGCGTCGGCCATCAGGACGATCTTGAAGTAGCGCAGCCTGGTGACGTCGAATTCGTCGTGGATGCCGGTGCCCAGGGCGGTGATTAGCGCCTGGACCTCGGTGTTCTTCAGCACCCGGTCGATTCGGGCCTTCTCCACGTTGAGGATCTTGCCCCGGATGGGCAGGATCGCCTGGAACAGCGGGTCCCGGCCGGACTTGGCCGAGCCGCCGGCCGAGTCACCCTCGACCACGTAGATCTCGCACTTCTCCGGCTCGCCCGACTGGCAGTCCGACAGCTTGCCAGGCAGCGAGGTCGACTCCAGCAGCCCCTTGCGCCGGGTCAGGTCGCGGGCCTGCCTGGCGGCGATCCTGGCGCGGGCCGCCTGGGTGGCCTTGGTGATGATGTCCTTGGCCTCGCCGGGGTTGCGCTCGAACCAGTCCCGCAGATGGTCGTTGCACACCTTCTGCACGAACGACTTGGCCTCGGTGTTACCGAGCTTGGTCTTGGTCTGCCCCTCGAACTGCGGTTCGGCCAGCTTGACATGGATAATCGCGGCCAGGCCCTCGCGCACGTCCTCGCCGGACAGATTCTCGTCCTTGTCGCGGAGCAACTTCTGGTCGCGTGCGTACCGGTTCACGATCGAGGTGAGCGCGGCGCGGAAACCCTCCTCGTGGGTCCCGCCCTCGGCCGTGTTGATCGTGTTCGCGAACGTGTACACCGATTCGGAGTACGACGAGTTCCACTGCATGGCGATCTCGGCCGAGATCCCCGTGCCCTCCTCGCCGAACTCGATCACCGAGGCGTGCACCGGGTCTTTGGTGCCGTTCAGGTAGCGGACGAAGTCGGCGATGCCGCCGTCGTACTGGTAAGTCACCACCCGTGGCTCGCCGTTGATGTGCGCGGGGCGCTGGTCGGTGAACTCGATAGCCAGACCGCGGACCAGGAACGCCATTTCCTGGAGCCGGCGGGAAAGCGTCTCGAAGTTCCACTCGGTGCTTTCGAAAATGTCCCCATCAGGCCAGAAGGTGATGATGGTGCCGTGGCGGTCGGTCGCCTCGCCGCGGGCCAGCTCGCCCATGGGCTCGCCGCGGTGGTAGGACTGCCGCCAGGCGTAACCGTCCCGCATCACCTCGACGTCCAGCCGCGCGGACAGCGCGTTGACGACCGAGACGCCGACACCGTGCAGGCCGCCGGAGACCGCGTAGGACTCGCCGCCGAACTTGCCGCCGGCGTGCAGGGTGGTGAGCACCACCTCGACGGCGGGCCGGTTTTCCACCGGATGGTCGTCGATGGGGATGCCACGGCCGTTGTCGGTCACCCGGACCCCGCCGTCGGGGAGAAGGGTGACCTCGATCCGGTCGCAGTAACCGGCCAGGGCCTCGTCGACGGAGTTGTCCACCACCTCCTGGACCAGGTGATGAAGACCACGCTCACCGGTGGAGCCGATGTACATACCAGGTCGCTTGCGGACCGCCTCAAGGCCTTCGAGGACCGTGATCGAGCGCGCGTCGTACGCCAAGGACAAGCTCCTCCTGAAAGGGATGCGCCCGGAGACCCATGCGTCAGCCCCCGCGTTCCCGCCCCGGGGCACTTACCCTTTGATTTTACCTGGTAAAGCGTCCTGACTCAGCCGTAGTCGTCGTTATGTTCCCGCGTGCCGCGAACCCGCAGCGGGCCCATCCGGCGAGGCGGCGCGGGGCCGCGCACCACCACCCGGGTGACCGTCCCGTGCCCCAGTTCCTCGTTCAGCCTGCGCAGCAACACCGGCGTGAGCAATCTCACCTGAGTGGCCCAGGCGGAGGAGTCGGCGATCACTACGAGTTCGCCGTCGTTGAACCGCTCCGGCTTGGTGTGCGCGGCCACATCGGGCCCGACGAGCTGGTCCCAGCGGCCGAACACCGAGCCGACCGCGGCCGCCATCCGCCAGCCCTGATCGCCCAGCAGGCTGTCCAGGGCGGTGCTCAGCGGCTGCGGGTCCTCACGCCGGGTACGCCCCCCACGGCGCGGCCGCCGCGGGCCTGGAACCGCGGCCCGGCCTCGCGGCCCTTGCTGGCCCGGCGCCATCGGCTGGCCCGGCACGACAGCCCCACCTGACACCGCGGGCTCACCCGGCACGGCAGCCTCATCTGGCGCGCCGGCCGGGTCTTCGCCTGGCACCGGGAACCCGCCCGCTGGCGGGGACCCGCCCGGCGTGGCAGATCCGCCGGGCGCTGGCGACCTGGCCTCGGGCACCCCGGCTCCCGGTGTGCCGGGCACCGGCGCCGGCCCGCCGCGGGCCGGCCGCATCCGGCCTCTGGGGACCGGGCGATGGCCTTTAGCCTGGGCGTCGGCCTTCGCTTCCGCGAGCGCATCCGCGGCCAGCCGGGCCCGGCGCTGCCAGTCAGCCTCCTCCGCCGGCACGCGCCACGCTCCCCTCCGCGACCTCGAAGCGGGCGCCCGCGAGCACCGGCGGGACGTCCTGCGCCACGGCGGCGGTGACGATCACCTGCTCCGCACCCGCCGCCACGGCCGCGAGGCGCTCCCGCCGCCCCGAGTCGAGTTCCGCGAACACGTCGTCGAGCAGCAGCACCGGGTCGTCCCCCGCCTCACGCAACAACTCAAAGGCGGCCAGCCGCAGCGCGAGCGCCGCCGACCACGACTCGCCCTGGCTGGCGTAACCGCGGGAGGGCAGGTCACCGATCCGCAGTTCGAGTTCGTCACGATGGGGGCCGACCAGGCACACCCCGCGCTCGATCTCCTCGGCCCGGGCCAGCACCAGCGCCTCGCGCAGCCATGTCGCCAGCTTCTCCGCGTCCGGCTCCGGCTCGGGCCGGTCGGCGGCACCTGCGCCGTTCCGCTGACCGGGGATATTGATGCTGAACGCCTGCCGGTACGCGATTGACGCCGTCGCGCTCTCGCCGGACACCGCGGTGTAGGCCTGGTCGACAAGCGGCCTGAGTGCGCCAGTGAGGCTGATCCGCGCGGCCAGCAACTCGGCGCCCTTCGTGGCCAGGTGCTCGTCCCACACGTCGAGCGTGGTCGCGGCGGAGCCCTCCGTGGCGCCGTGGCCATCCTGCTCCCCGGGGAACTCTTCACCCGGGGAACCAGGGCGGGGTCCCGGCGAGCCCGGCCGCCCGGCACCGGCCAACTGGCGTGCCCACGGCCTGCCGCGCAGCGACTTGAGCAGCGCGGTGCGCTGGCGCAGCACCCGGTCGTAGTCCCCGCGGACCGCGGCGTACCGCGGCGCCCTGGCGACCAGGAGGTCGTCGAGGTACCGGCGGCGCTGCTCGGGGTCCCCTTTGACCAGGGAAAGGTCCTCGGGGGCGAACAGCACGGTGCGCAGCACGCCGAGGACCTGGCGCGGGCGGGACATCGGCGCGCGGTTCAGCCGGGCACGGTTCGCCCGGCCGGGGTTGATCTCGATCTCCACCAGGCTGTCGCGCTCGGCGGAGGTCACCACGCCGCGCAGGATGGCCCGCTCCGCCCCGTGGCGCACCAGTGGACCGTCGCTGGCGACCCGGTGGCTGCCCAGCGTCGCCAGGTAGCCGACCGCCTCGACCACGTTCGTCTTGCCCTGCCCATTCGCACCGATGAGCGTGCTCACCCCGGGCTCCAGGCGCAGGTCCACCGCTGCGTAGGACCGGAAATCGGTGAGGGCGAGGCGGCTCAGGTGCACACCGCCGAGGTTACTCGCGCGGGCTCCCGCGCAGTGCTGTCCCGGGGGGCGACCCCCCTGGAACCCCCGGATGGCTCAAGGCCCCGGGCACAGCTTTGTTCGGATGACCGGTTTGTTCGGATGGCCGGCCCCGGGGGCCGGTGCGCCGGGGTCAGGGGGCTGGATGGCCTTCCGTATTGCCTGGATCCGTGCCTGAGGCGGTGACTGCGTGCCCGCCGAACTGGTTGCGCAAGGCGGCGACGACCTTCATCGCGGGAGAGTCGTCCTGGCGGGAGGCGAACCGCGCGAACAGGGCCGCGCTGATCACCGGCATCGGCACCGCGTGGTCGATCGCCGCCTGCACGGTCCACCGGCCCTCGCCGGAGTCCTGCGCCACGCCGCGGATCTGCTCCAGGCCCGGGTCCTCGTTGAGCGCCTTGCACAGCAGGTCGAGCAGCCACGAGCGGATCACCGTGCCGCCCCGCCAACTGCAGAAGGCACCGGCGACATCGGTCACCAGGTCGGTGGCTGCGAGCAGTTCGTAGCCCTCGGCGTAGGCCTGCATGATGCCGTACTCGATGCCGTTGTGGACCATCTTGGCGAAGTGGCCCGCGCCCACCTTGCCCGCGTGCACGAAACCGAACTCGCCCTCGGGCTTGAGCGCATCGAGCACCGGCATCAGGCGGTTCACGTCCTCGTCGTCCCCGCCGACCATCAGGCCGTAGCCGTTCTGCAGGCCCCAGACCCCGCCGCTGACCCCGGCGTCGATGAAGTGGATGCTGGCCTCGCCGAGCAGCTTGGCGTGCTCCTGGTCATCCACGTAGTGCGAGTTGCCGCCGTCGATGACCAGGTCGCCGGGTTCGAGCAGGCTCTTGAGCTCGTCGATCGTCTTCCGGGTGGGCTCGCCCGCGGGGACCATGACCCACACCGCGCGCGGTGCGGACAACCGATCCCTCAGCTCTGCCAGGGTCGCGACATCCCTTTTCTCCGGGTGGTGGTCATAGCCGACCACGTCGTGTCCTGCGCGGCGCAGGCGCTCCGCCATATTGCCGCCCATCTTGCCCAGGCCGATCATGCCGATCTGCATCGCTGTCTCCACCTCGCCTGCTTTGCGGGCAATCCGGCACCTACGCTAGCCACCCGCCGCTGGCGGGTCGCACCAGGGGCGGCTACGCACCAAGCCGGATCGGCATGAGCAGGTAGCGGAAGTCATTCTCGCCCTCGGGGCCCGGCTTGCCGGTAATCAGCACGGCCTTGCCAGGTTTGGTGAACGCGAGCCTGGCGGTGTCGGAATCGATGGCGGACAGGCCGTCGAGCAGGTACTGCGGGTTGAAGGCGACCTCGAGGCCCTCAGGGCTGAACCCAGCGGCGTCGGGCTCACCATCGCCATCGGCATTGGCGAGGAACTCATAGCTTGCGTCGAGCACCTCGGTGGCCTGTGCCTCATCCCCGGTGCCAGCTTCGAGCACGGCCTGGCCCGGGCCGAACGCCAGCCGCAGCGCGGTGTTGCGCTCGGCGACCAGGGCAACCCGCTTGACCGCCTCGCTGAACGGCGCCGTGGCAAGCTCGCCCACCGCCGTGGGGGTGCCCGGCAGCAGCGCCCGGTACGGCGGGAACTCACCGCCGAGCAGCCGGGTGGTGGTGCGCCGGCCGCCGCCCTCGAAGCCGATCATCCCGTCACCGGCCTGGCCGCCCTCCTCGGGCAGACTGAGCGCGATGAGCACCTCGGCGCCCGAAGTCAGCGCGCGGGCGGTGTCCAGCAAGGCGCGGGCCGGCACCAGGACCGAGGCACTCAGGCCCGGCCGGACCGGGTTCCAGCGGAGCTCGCGGACGGCCAGCCGGTACCGGTCGGTGGACACCAGCGTCAGCGTGTCGTTCTCGATCTCGATGCGGACGCCGGTGAGGCCGGGGAGGGTGTCGTCGCGCGCGGCCGCGGTGGCGGACTGGCCGACCGCCGAGGCGAAGGCGTCGCTGCCCACCGAGCCCGCCGCGGGCGGCATGCCCGGCAGCGTGGGGTAGTCCTCGACCGGCA
This sequence comes from Streptosporangiaceae bacterium, assembly GCA_036497045.1. GTDB lineage: Bacteria > Actinomycetota > Actinomycetes > Streptosporangiales > Streptosporangiaceae > DASXKD01. The sequence continues at coordinate 6,492 of DASXKD010000022.1, forward strand.
TCGTCAGCAGCGTGAACGTGGCGCTGCCGCAGGTCAATGTGGCGCGTGTGCCATCGGCGGAGATCTCCACCGGGCGGGCGGGCAGGCTACGGGTGATCTCGGCGAGGAGGCGGCCCGAGACGAGCACGGTGCCTTCCTCCTCGGCCACGACCGGGACGCTGGCCTGTGCGGACACGTCGTAGTCGAAGCTGGACAGCGTCAGGTCCTCGCCCGCGTGCAGGCGCATGCAGGCCAGCACCGGGATGGCGGGACGTGCCGGAAGCGCACGCGCCGTCCAGGCCACCGCATCGGCGAGCGCATCACGATCCACCTGGATCTTCACCGGAAGCTGCCTCCTGTCACATGAGTGGGTTGCCAGGGTGCGGAGCGGGTATCTCGCGTGTGACGGCTCCGGCTCTCCGGCCAGCCCCCTCCTACTTGTTTTTAGTCTTAGTGATAAAGAGATAAGTAGTCGTCGTAGGGCCGGTGGAACCTGGGGACAACCGGCTATCTCCCAGCCCAGTGCGGCTTTGCGTGACCACACCCCCTGTGCGCCGGCAATGGCCTGGCGGGGGAGAGCTGTGGACAGCCTTCTTTTCTCCACCGGACGCCTGCCGGTTACCCCCCGGACTTCCGGTGTTGTCCTCGTCCCATCCCAAGTGTGTCCACAGAGATATCCACAGCCTGTGTGTACCGATTGTTACGGGTGGCACTGATACGTGTCGGCTCATCCGGGCCGGGTGCTGCCTCATCCGGACCGCGCTTGCTGCTTGATGCGGTTGGTTAGTTCGGTGACCTGGTTGTAGATCGAGCGACGTTCGGCCATCAGGGACCGGATTTTGCGTTCCGCATGCATGACGGTGGTGTGGTCGCGGCCGCCGAATTGCTGCCCGATTTTGGGGAGTGACAGGTCTGTGAGTTCGCGGCAGAGGTACATAGCAATCTGCCTGGCGGTTACCAGAACGCGTGACCGGGATGCACCGCAGAGGTCGTCAATGGACATGCCGAAGTAGGACGCGGTTTGCCCCATGATGGTCGAGGCTGTTATCTCCGGGCCCTGCGCCTCAGGAATCAGATCCTTGAGCACGATCTCGGCCAGCTGGAGATCAACGGTCTGCCGGTTGAGGCTGGCGAACGCGGTCACCCGGATGAGCGCGCCCTCCAGTTCCCGGATATTGGTGGAGATGCGGCTGGCGATGTACTCCAGCGCCTCCGGTGGCGCGTTCAGGCCCTCCTGGACGGCCTTTTTACGGAGGATTGCGATGCGGGTTTCCAGTTCCGGCGGCTGCACATCGGTGATCAGGCCCCACTCGAACCTGCTGCGCAGCCGGTCTTCCAGCGTGACCAGCCGCTTGGGCGCCCGGTCGCTGGAGATAACGATCTGCTTGCTGGCGTTGTGCAGCGTGTTGAAGGTATGGAAGAACTCTTCCTGCGTTCCTTCCTTGTTCTCCAGGAACTGGATGTCGTCCACCAGGAGCACGTCCACGTCGCGGTACCGGCGGCGGAACCCGTCCTGCTTGCCGTCCCTGATCATGTTGATGAAGTCGTTGGTGAACTCTTCCGAGCTGACGTAGCGGACCCGGACCCCTTGGTAGAGGCTCTGCGTGTAGTGCCCGATCGCGTGCAGCAGGTGGGTCTTGCCCAGTCCCGAGTCGCCGTAGATGAACAGCGGGTTATAGGCCTTGGCGGGCGCCTCGGCGACCGCGAACGCCGCGGCGTGCGCGAACCGGTTGCTCGAGCCGATGACGAAAGTCTCGAAGGTGTACTTCGGGTTGAGCCGCGCCTGCGCGGGGCGGGGCAGGCCGGGCGCGGGCAGGCCGGAAAGGCTCGGCTGGCGGTGCGGCGGCCCGTTCGGCTCGCCGCCGTGCTGGGTGCCCTCGGACAGCGGCAGCCCGTCGTGGTCCCTGTCCCTGGTGCCCCGTCCGGTGATCGCGGGCCCGCCGGTGCCCGGAGGGCGGCCCAGGTGGCCCGGCACGAGCAGTCCGGCGGTTGCGTCGCGGTCGTCCCCCGGATGGGAAGAGTGCCCGGGATGGCTGCCGTGCCCCGGCTGAGGCGGATAGGCCCTGGAGGGATAGCCGAAGGGGTGCGGGTAAGCCTCGCCCGGCACCTGGCCGCCGTTCTCGGTCGGCAGATCGCCGTGCCCGGCCGGGCTGTCGTGCCCGGCTCCGGTGTGCCCCTGGCTGCCCGGGCCGGAGCCGGAGATGCCCGTGTTGGCGTGCGGTGAGGCTGCATCGCGCGGAGCCGGAATGTCGCCGGCGGCGGTCGCGGGGTCGACGGTCACCGCGAGCTGGATGTTGCGGCCGAACTCCCGGGACAGCGTATGGGTGATAAGGCCGCGAAGACGATTCTCGAGTTGTTCCTTGACGAACTCGTTGGGAGTGGCGATGAGGGCGGTGTTCTCGACCAGGCCGAGTGGTCTGGTCAACCGCAGCCACGCGCGCTGATGGGGTTCGATCTGGAGATCGGAGAGTTCCTCGAGGGACCTCGCCCAGACCTCTGCCAGGTCCGCCTGGCTCATCGGGTGTTCACCTTGTGCCCCCACATGCCGATCAACAGTCTTATCCACAGGCTGTGCACGCCGCAGTCTGCGCCGTGCCGGAACGCCGCGGGACCGCTGTGGCTGGCGCGCGCCACCCCGTTCCGCGCGGCCTGGCCGGTTATCCACAGCCTAGGCGCGCGGGCCGTGCCGCGTTCGGCAAACGGCCGTTCCTTCCACGCTAAGATGGCGAGACCGGTTGCCGCGGGTGCCGCTGGTTTGACCGCTGCTCAGTGGTGCGCGTAACGTGAACCGACTCAAAAGCTTTCCCCTGGGCAGTCTGCTGCGCGCTGGCGCGCCTCGCAGCCCGGCTGCCAGTGATGACACCGTATGTGGAGCCTCCTGTGAGCAAGCGCACGTTCCAGCCGAACAACCGACGCCGCGCCAAGACGCATGGGTTCCGGCTGCGCATGCGTACCAGGGCAGGTCGCGCGGTCCTGGCCGCCCGGCGCCGGAAGGGCCGGGCCAGGGTCAGCGTATGACCCTGCCGCCCCGCGTGACGGCGGAGGTCGTGCGTGCTTCCCGCAGAATCCCGGATGCGCCGCAGCGCTGAATTCCAGCTCACCGTGCGCCGTGGCAGTCGCGCCGGGCGCGGGTTGCTGACCGGTCACCTGCTGGTCCGCGGCCGCGACGAGGCACAGCCTCCGCTGGTCGGTTTCGTGGTGAGCAAGGCGGTGGGGAACGCCGTGGTCAGGAACAAGGTGCGGCGGCGCCTGCGTTCGGCACTGCGCGGGTACCTGCCTGCTCTGCCGGGAGGTAGCCTGCTTGTGGTACGCGCTCATCCGCAGGCTGCGGCCGCGCGCCAGGCAGATCTCGCCGCCGAACTGGATCTGGTGATGGGCACGCTCATGCGGCGGCAGGTTGGGGCAGTGCGGTGACGACGGACTCGGGCAGGCAGCCAGCGGAGGCACGGCCCTCCGCCGGTGCCAGGATCCTCATGCTCCTGATCGGCGGGTACCGCCGGTTCATCAGCCCGATGACCGGCCCGCATTGCCGGTTCGTCCCTTCATGCAGTGCTTACGCGCTCGACGCGGTTCTCGAGCACGGGGCGCTACGTGGCTCGTGGCTCGCGGTGCGCCGGGTGGCGCGCTGCCATCCTTTCCACCCAGGCGGACTCGACCCGGTCCCGCCCGGCACGCGCCGCGGGCGCCTGTCCCGTCCCGAGGGAGTTAGCTCGTGAACCCGCTGAACCCGCTGTACGTCGCGGTCGCCTGGGTGATGACGCACATCCATAGTGCGCTGAGCCTGATCATGCCGTCGACCAGCGGCCAGGCATGGTTCCTGACGATCGTCGTGCTCGTGGTCGTGATGCGGCTCCTCCTCGTGCCGCTGTTCATCAAGCAGATGCACTCGATGCGCAAGATGTCCGCGCTCAACCCGCAGTTGATGGAACTGCGGAAGAAGTACAAGGGCGACAAGCAGACCCTGAACGAAGAGACCATGCGTCTCTACCGTGAGAACGGGGTCAACCCGCTCGGCGGGTGCCTGCCACTGCTGGCGCAGATGCCGATGTTCTTCGCGCTGTTCAGCGTGCTCCGGGGGATCGCGGACTGGAAACCAGGAACGCCGACCCCCTACGGCATGACCGAGTCGGTGGTCAAGAGCGCGCAGAACGCCAACATCCTGGGCGCCCACATCTCCGATAAGGTGCTGTTCACCGGCAACTTGCATGTGCCGCTTGAGGCCAAGATCGTGATCCTCTGCGCGGTCACGATCAGCGTCATCACGACGTTCCTGACGGTCCGGCAGAGCACCAAGCGCGGCATGACGCCGGCGATGACGCCGGACAACCCGATGGCGGCCTCGCAGAAGTACATGGCCTACATTGTCCCGTTCTTTGCCCTGTCCGGCCTGTACTGGGCGTTCGGCCTGGTCCTGTACTGGGTGACCACGAACGTGTGGACCCTCGGCCAGCAGTACGTACTGTTCAAGCGGTATCCGACGGTGCCCGGTGCCGCGTCGGCGACCGACGGCACGGCGCCTGCGGCGCCCGCCGCACCGGCCAAGCCAGCGGCCGCCGTCAGCAGGCTCACCGCGGCCAAGTCGGTGACTTCAGGCAAGCCGTCCACCGTCGGCAAGCCGTCCACTGCGGGCAAGCCCACCACCGCGAAGCCGGCAACTGCGGCCAAGCCGTCCACGTCATCCGCGAAGCCGGCGCCGGGCAAGAATACGCCGAAGCCACCCGCGGGCCAGTCGCCGCGGAAGAAGCCGCAGGGCACCGGGTCCGCCGGGACCAAGAATGGGCAGCAGGCGGCGTCGAACGGCTCGACCAGCAGCTCAGGCGGCCTGCTGCGGCGCCTGGGACGGAGCAAGCCAGAACCCGAGCCACAGGCGGAGACACCCGAGGTTAAGCTCGTCAGGCAGCAGCGCGTCCGTCAGTCGCGCAGCAAACGTTCCGGTAAGGGTTAGGCGCGGGCAGGGCCAGGCCACGGTTTGGCCCTGGACGGCCTGGTTTGGCCGGGCCGGGCCGTAGCTTTTGCGCTGCGAGAATCAGGAGGAGAAAGTGGTTGCCGTGACCGGCGATGAGAACTCGGGGGCCCCGGCACCGGCTGACAGCAGCGGGACCGGTGAGAGCATTGCAGCAGGTGACGACGCCGCATCGGAAGCCTTGACGGCGGAGCGTGACGAGGAAGTTCCAGAGCGCGACGTAACGATCGACTCTGCGGACGGTGAAGGCGCGGAGCCGGGTGGGGCCGCGGAGCCGGGTGAGGCCGCGGTGGACCTGGAACAGGAGAGCGAGATCGCGGCCGATTACATCGAGGGCCTGCTCGACGTGGCGGATCTCGACGGCGACATCGACATGGACGTGGAGGGCGAGCGGCCCGTCGTGTCCGTGGTCGGCGCGACGCTGACGGAGCTTGTCGGCCCCCGTGGCGAAGTCCTGGAGGCCTTGCAGGAACTCACACGCCTGGCCGTGCACCGCCAGACGGGCGCGCGCAGCCGGATCATGCTGGATGTGGGCGGATACCGCGCACACCGCCGGGAGGAACTGGCCGAACTCGGGCGGAAGGTCGCCGAGGAGGTCGGCCGGACCGGAGTGCCGCAGCGGCTCGATGCGATGACGCCGTTCGAGCGCAAGGTAGTGCATGATGCCGTCGCGGCTGCGGGGTTGCGGAGTGAGTCCGAGGGCGAGGAGCCTTCGCGGCGGGTCGTAGTGCTGCCGGCGGAAGAGGCCGTGGAAGCCGTGATGGAGCCGGCGGGCGGTCAGGGGTAGGGCGATACCAGGATTTGCACTGAATAGTGGGACAAAACGCTGTTCAGAGCAACCCTGGCACCGCTGGGATTAGCCGTCAGGCCGAGACCTGCCGGGGGGGCAGCGGCGGGTCTGTGCGGGTCGCAGGCCGGTCGACGGCTGTTGGGTGAAAAGCGAGAGGTGGATCCGGGTGGTTGGCCTGGTTCCGGGATGGGCGAGGCGAGGGATGATCCGGGGGACCCTGGCACACCCCACGGCGGACCTGAACCTGCACCTGGTGCCGCGCCCGTCCCCGCACACCACGCTGCTTCTGAACCTCTTTCCCGCGCCGCACCCGGATCCGCAGCCCACGGTGAGGGTGAGCCCGCACGCCACGCTGGGCCTGAGCCCCTACCCGGATATGGGCGTGCGGCAGGCATGACCGCGCCGCCTATGCCCGCCGTGGCACGGGAGTTTTTTGGGGATGCCGCGGATAAGGCGGAGCAGTACGCTCAGTTGCTTGCTGGGGTGGGGGTGGAGCGGGGGCTGCTTGGCCCGAACGAGGTGCCGCGGATTTGGGAACGACACCTGCTCAATAGCGCAGTCGTGGCCGAACTGGTGCCTGGTCCTTGTTCGCTGGTGGACCTGGGGTCCGGGGCGGGGCTGCCAGGGATCGTGCTGGCGCTTTTGCTGCCCGATAGCGAGGTGATCCTGCTGGAGCCGGCGCTGCGCCGGGCGACCTTCCTTGAGGAGTGCGTGGCGGAGCTGGCGCTGGCCAATGCGAGGGTGGTGCGGGCCCGGGCCGAGCAGATGGTTGGCGAACTGGCCGTGGATGTGGTGACCGCGCGGGCGGTGGCACCCCTTGACCGGTTGGCAGCGCTGGCGGTGGGGCTGCTCAAGCCGGGCGGGATCTTGCTGGCGATCAAAGGGGCAAAGGCCTCGGCGGAGGTCCGCGACGCAGAAGCGGCGCTGCGCCGGCTGGGTCTGCGGGACGCGGAGGTTCTCGTCGCCGGGAGCGGTAAGGTCGATCCGGCTGCAACAGTGGTCCGGCTGACCGTTCACCGATAGCGGCGGCGGGTCTGGGCGACCAGACCGGGAACTGGCCCGGATGTGGCGGACCGGGAGCGGGACCGGGCGGCAAGGCCAGGACTTGCCCTCGGCGGGACCGGGACTGCGCAGCGGTACCGGCCTGAGAACGGCGCAGTACTGCCCTGGGAGGAGCGCGCTGATGGCTTCGCCGGACGGCGTGGGATGGCCGGAGGAGCCTGCCAGGTTTTCTCTCGGTGCCGCCCGGGACGAGTCGAGGCTCATGACGGTCGGGCTGGGCTGGCCGAGCCGCAGGCCCGGAACAGGGCAGCCCGTGCCCGGGCCAGGTATCGGGGGGTCCGGGCAAGACACGGCGGGGCCCGTGCGGGGTGTGAGCAGGACGGGCGAGGATGGGCAAGGACAGGTCTTCCGGGATGAGAAACCAGGGGAGCCACCGGCCCGAGTGAAGCAAGCGCTGTCGGCAGCGGTTTCACGTGAAACGGATGTGCGGAGCGTCAGCGCGCGAGACGAGGCACAGGGAAGTGGCACAGTGAGGACACGGGGAAAGCCCGCTGGTGGCGCCGGAGCTTTCTTGGAGCAGGAATCACGCGGCAGGCAGGGCGGCGGCCCGGTCGGCTCACGTCCGATGATGCCCGGTCCGGCGAAACCGGACGCAGCATATACAGCATCGCCCCTGGGCGCAGCGGAAAATCTCGTTCCGGCGCAGGGCAGGGCCGATGTCGGTGAAGGCCTTCCCGCCGCGGTAGAGGTGTCCCCCTCTGCCCAGATGCCTGCCGGGGCATCCGCACAGGGCCCGGTAGCGGTGAGCCAGGCCCACGCGGCACTCGCCGCACTAGGAGAGACCGAACGCGAATGGCCCCGCCCGCCGGCCTGCCGTGTCATCACCATCGCCAACCAGAAGGGCGGCGTGGGCAAGACCACCTCGGCGGTCAACCTGGCGGCCTGCCTGGCGCTGCACCGCTCCCGAGTGCTCGTGGTCGACCTGGACCCGCAGGGAAACGCATCCACGGCCCTGGACATCGACCACCGGGCCGGAACGCCATCGGTCTACAACGTGCTCATCGACGAGCAGCCACTGAACGGCATCGTCCGCGAGGTGTCGGCGATACCGGGCCTGTACTGCGCACCGGCCACCATCGACCTGGCGGGTGCCGAGATCGAACTCGTGCCGTTGGTCGCCAGGGAAGGGCGGCTGAACCGCGCGCTGGCCAGCTATGACGCGTCAGACCTCGACTACATCCTGATCGACTGCCCGCCATCGCTGGGCCTGCTCACGATCAATGCGCTAGTGGCGGCCACGGAGGTGCTGATCCCCATCCAGTGCGAGTACTACGCCCTGGAGGGCTTGGAGCAACTCCTGCGCACGGTCAACCTGGTCAAGGGGCACCTCAACCCGGAACTGCGGATCTCGACGATCCTGCTGACCATGTACGACGGGCGCACCAGGCTGGCCGCCCAGGTAGCCGACGAGGTGCGAGAACATTTCGGCGACGTCGTCCTTGGTGCTGTGATTCCCAGGAGCGTCCGAGTCTCCGAGGCCCCGAGCTACGGTCAGTCCGTGATCACGTACGACCCCGGTTCAAGCGGAGCGCAGGCGTACCTGGATGCGGCGCGGGAGATGGCGTCCGGGGCCAGACTGGGGGGCTCAGCCGGGTAGCGGCCGTTTCGGTTGCTGCTGCTCCGTTGGCGGTTCGGGCATAGGGCGATGCGCCGCCGGTTCTAGGCATCGGTCGTGCGCTGCCGGTTTGTCCGCACAGGTAACCCACCGGACGGCCTTCTCGGTGGATTGAGGGAGAGGTGGGTCGTGGTCGGTGGGGCTCCGGGGGGGTGAGTCGAGGCTTGGGCGGGCTCGCCGGATCGAGCAAAGAGCACGGGGATGGGTGTGGGGATGGGATGCTCTAGGTAGGAGCGGGGCGGTAGTGCGGGCAGTGCGAGGAGATGAGATGGCTCAGCAGAGGCGGGGACTGGGCAGGGGGCTTGGGGCGCTGATACCCACGGCGCCTGGGCCGCCCGGGCTGGGGAGCCATGCCAGCGAGCCCGCGGGCGCTCCGGGAGCCGGTTCCGGCCTTGCGGCGCGGGAGCAGTACCAGGTCGATGGGACCTACTTCGACGAGATCGCCATCGGCGCGATCACGCCTAACCCGCGCCAGCCCCGGCAGAATTTTGATGAGGAGGCGCTCGAAGAACTTGCCGCCTCCATTCGCGAGGTCGGCCTGCTCCAGCCGGTCGTGGTCCGCAAGGTCATGCCGGGCCGGTTCGAGCTAGTCATGGGGGAGCGCCGCTGGCGTGCCTGTCAGCGCGCCGGCCTGGAGCACGTCCCGGCCATCGTGCGTGGCACGCCCGACGACGAGTTGCTCCGTGAGGCCCTCATGGAGAACCTGCACAGGGAACAGCTCAACCCGCTGGAAGAGGCCGCTGCCTATCAGCAGTTGCTCGACGACTTCGCTGCCACGCATGACGAGCTGGCGCGCAAGGTCGGGAGGTCGCGGCCGCACATCTCGAACACGATCCGGTTGCTTCAGCTTCCACCGCAGGTACAGCGCCGGGTCGCGGCGGGCGTACTGAGCGCCGGTCACGCCCGGGCGCTGCTGGCACTGGCCGACCCCGGGGAACAGGATCGCCTGGCCCACCGCATCGTGGCCGAAGGACTGTCGGTGCGGGCGGTGGAGGAGATCGTGGCGCTCGGCCAGCCCCAGGCCAAGCCGCGGCGGGCGTCGGCGAGGCAGCCGGTGGAGCCCGCGCTGACCGAGCTGGCGCACCGCCTTTCCGACGTGCTCGACACCAGGGTCAAGGTGGAGGTCGGGAAGCAGAAGGGCAAGATCGTGGTGGAGTTCGCCTCGCTGGAGGACCTGCAGCGGATCGTGACCACGATGTCTCCGGAATGGGCGCAAAGCCTGACCGCCTGACCACCCACAGCCGCACTGATGCTGTCACGGCACCCTATTGTCGATGCGTGTGTTACTCGTAGCCTGGTGCGCGCCGGCGGGCTGCGGCCAGGGTTGCTCCGGTCAGCGGGCCTGGCTGTCTACGGAATTCCTGCAGCAGGGCGTGGTGTCGCTGGTCCGCGCCGGGAACTCCGGCGAAGTGCGGTTCATGGTGGCCCGCGGCCCACTCGTAGAAGGGATGGGAGCGGTCCCCGGCGGCGTAGACCGCGGCGAGGCTGCCGCGCCCGCGGTGGATGACGTGGCCTGCGGCGGTGAACGGGAAAGGCGCCATCGGGATGCCGAGTCGCGCGGCCGAGGTGAGCAGGTCGAACGACGGGTCGCCGCCGCCGGTGAAGGGCCCCGCCTGCTGCTGCCAGACCACGGCCGGGTCCATCAGCAGCGAGCACTGCCCGAAGCGCCCGTCGGTGTGCCACTGGTCGTGCTGCGGTTCGCCGACCAGGGCCGCCGAGTGCTCCCGCGCCACGGTGACGGCCGCGGACAGCGCGTCGGGCCGCGCGGCGACGACGTCGGAGTCCAGGATCCAGATCCACGCGGGCCGTGGCCCGGGCCGGGAAGCCAGGTAAGAGATTCCCTGGTTGAGTCCGGGGCCGTGATGGCGGTTGTCGGGATTGGCGAGCAGCGTGCAGACCCCGCCCCGCTCGGCCTCAGCCAGCAGTTGCGTCGACCCATCCCGTGAACCGTTGTCCACGACCACGATCTCCAACTCCGGCCAGCTCACGATCGTGCGCAGCGACCACAGCAGGAACGCCGTCAGCTCCCGGGTGTTATACGAAACGATCAGAGCAGCCACACTCTCGCGGCTGGCGTTAGGACCGGCCGGCCACCAAACCACATCACTGGCCACCAGCGGAGCCTGCCACATGACCTCCGCCAGAACCAGCGAGTTACGGCCCCACATGCAGCGAGACCGAATGACGTTGTGCTGGCAATGCATGGCAAGTGACGCAATCTTGGCCAGCTTCTGACAGCTTCACCGTCCGCGCATACGGCACCGGCCCACTCTGCGGGCCGTCGTTAGCGCGCAAGCTCAGCTTCCACGTCTAGCAAACCGGCAGGTCACAGCCCCGCTCTATCAGCGACCACCGAATCTTGTCCTAAGTCAGGGGCGCCGACTACCCACGCGGTGTACCGCCCCCATGTGCGCCAAGTCCGTGGCGTTTCACGTGAAACAAGGGCCCGCCGCCGCGCGTCATTGGTCGGCCGTGCGCTTGATATCCGCCACGAAGGCATCGACGTCGTCCTCGGTGGTATCGAAGGCCGTCATCCAGCGGACCACATGCGCGGAGGCGTCCCACACATAGAAATGCCCGTCCCGCTGAAGCCGCTCGATGTGCCCGGGAGCCAGTGATGCGAAGACCGCATTGGACTCCACCGGCTGCCACAGGTTCACGCCGGGTACCCCGGCGATCCCCTCGGCCAACCGCAGCGCCATGGCGTTGGCCTGGGTCGCATTGCGAAGCCATAGCTGGCCGTCAAGCAAGGCCTCGAACTGGGCCGCCAGGAAGCGCATCTTCGAGGCCAGTTGCCCTTGCTGCTTGCGCAGGAACGGGGCGTCCGCCGCCAATTCTCCGGCCATGACCACCACGGCCTCCGTGCCCACCGCCCCGTTCTTGGTCCCGCCGAAGCTCAGCACGTCCGCCCATGCGGCCAAGTCGGCAAGGGAGCAACCAAGGTGGGCGGCGGCATTCGCGAGCCGGGCACCATCGATGTAGAGGCGCAGCCCTTCCGCCCGGCAGAACTCCCCGAGCGACTTGAGCTCCTCCAGCGAGTAACAGGTGCCCCATTCCGTCACCTGGGAGATCGTCACGACCCTCGGCTGAGCCCGGTGCTCGTCACCGCGGTCACCCAGCCTGCCGCCAATGAGTTCAGGGGTCAGCTTCCCGTCCGGGGCAGGCACGGTAAGCAGCTTGCTGCCGAGGATCCGTTCCGGCGCCCCGCACTCGTCCACATTCACGTGCGCGCTCTCCGCGCAGATCACGCCCTCATAGGGGCGCAGCAGCAGGCTGAGCCCGAGGACGTTGGCGGCCGTTCCGGTGAACACGAAGTAGACGTCGCCGCGCGCACCGAAGGCCCCCCGCAGGGCGGAAGCGGCGCGCCCGGTCCACGGGTCGGCGCCGTAGCTGGGCACGTCCGCGGTGTTGGCCTGGGCCAGTGCACGCACCACCGCGTCGTGCGCACCCGCGTGATTGTCGCTGCCGAAACTCTTCCGTTGGTCCACGGGCAGAGCCTAGAGGCTGGCCGGACAAGACAGGCTGGAGGCTTCCCACACGGAAGCCGCCAGCCTGTCTTGCTAATCCGCGCCTGGTCTCAAGGGCTAGTGATGGCCTGCTTGGGCGCGAGCTTATAGCCACCGGTGAAGTTCACCGCGTCGCCGCTGCTGATCACCGGGCAGGTGTTGTTATAGAGGTGCAGGTTGCCGCCGGTGGCGAGCACCTTCAGCGTGTCGGTGCCGTTGCTGAACGTGGCCTTGACCGTTCCGTTGTGCGCTGCGGCGCCAGTGCCGTCAATGGTGGTACTGCAGCCAAGGCTGCTGACAGAGAACGACCCATGGATCTTCGTGATGGTCATGCTCGCGGTCTTCGTCGTCGCGTTGTAGGAGACGCCATTGAGCGGCATCTTTCCGGTGATTGTCACCGCGACAGTTTGGCCGAGGATCGAGCACCCCTTGAAGGCCAGCGAGGTGATGGTGCCGAGGCCCGCACCGGCCAGGCCGGAGCCGTGCTTGAGCGTGCCCTTTGCCGTCGACGACGTGCAGGTCACCGACTGGCCCGCGGTCGTGTCGGTGATCACTGTCTTTCCGGCCGTACCGGTGGTGGCGCCACCCGGCTTGACGGTCCATGTGGCTGCGGTGGCGAACGCAGGCGCGGCTGCCATGCCAATGACCGCCGCCGTTGCCGCACTCGCGATGAGTGCCTTGCCGAAACGATTGAGAATCGCCCTCACTCCCTTTCCGTGCCGGTCATGCTCGCTGCCAGGCGCCGCCCTGGTTACGCCTTGCGCACAGCTCATTGCTGGGCGCTACCGAGCCGGGATACGCATTCGGGACATAAGGTAACGCGCCCGGTGCCGCGTGACCATACCCCCGAGTAACACGGGAGCAGAGTTCGCCTCAGGTTCCCCTGGCGGCGGCCTGGCTGAGCAGGCCGCGGCAGACACTGCCGAGACTGCGCCCGGGCTAAATTGGCACGATCCCTCGTCCCGGTCGTGGGTACCAT
>DASXKD010000023.1:0-4664 GCA_036497045.1 Streptosporangiaceae bacterium
TGCCGTGCGGGAATACGCCTACGACGATCTTCAGATACTCGGCGCGGCCGCCGAAGGCGGCTGGACGGTGCTCAGCATGCGTGACGAATTCGCCCGCATCTGGGCCGCGGACCTCGCCGATGGCACGCAGTGACCGACGGGGTCCTGGCCTGGTCCTCAGGTTCTTTTCAGCACGCGGGCATGGTCAGTGCTTCGCGGCATTCTTAACTTTCTTGCCCTTGCGCTCAGCCTTGCCGGCATCTTTCTTAGCCTTGCTCTTGGCTGCCTTCGCCTCGTGCTTCGCCTTCTTGGCCCACACCCATGACCGACTCCTCTTCGTCGCCTGAGACGCCACGACCCGACGGCTGCCACCTTCCACGCTGGATGTACTTCAAACCCGCGGGTGGGCGGCATCGGTGCCACCGCGAGTGCCGGGGACCATGCCAGCAAGATCACCGCCGATAAGAAGGGCGATCAGCCCGGAGGTTGCTCGATAAGCGCGTCGACGGGTCCGGTGTCGCCGCAGCGGAGCTGATGCGAATCCCCATTGAGTGAGCTAAGAAGCAGTTCCGGTTGCTGAGCCGACGCGACGCACAGGACCTTGCCGTCCACCTTCTGGCCGCCTACGAAGACAGCGCATTGCTCGCCAACAGGCTGCGCGATCCGGGCATCTCTTCTCCGGGCAGGCGCGTCAGCTCGATCGCTGGATCGACGCACTGTGACTGGGTTGCCCTGGTTGTCCGTCCCGTGAAGCTCTGGCCTCAATCCGGACCCAGAACGGATAATCTGCGTATGGCTGCCCAGCACGGCTCGCCCACCGCGCAGGCGGGCCGAATCGGCATCGTTCCACGCGACGCCTGGCTGGATTTCGAGTCACAGTCCGTGACAAGCGCTGGTCGGAGCCAGCGCGCGAATACCCGCCGTTATGCATAATCGATGTGAATCTGCCACAGTATTCATGGTTGTGCATAACGGGGTGATCTGGGTGCTGCCGGGCGGCGGTCAACGGTGCACCAGCGTCGCTCGTGCGCGAATTGGGTGTCTGACGCGCGCATGCCTGTGCGCAGGCGGGCATGCTCGCTGGCCGTGCAGGGCGGCAATCGCCGGCCCGCCGCGGCCGCGGCATGGCAGTATTGCGGCGTCGTTGCGGATAGCTGAGGTGCGGCCAGCCCGGCGCGGCCGGATCCACGGCGTTCGGGTGGCATCCGGGTGATGGGGTCATGATCGGTCAGGTGCCTGCCCGTCGGCGAGCGCCGCAGCCAGGGTGGGGTAGGTGTTGAGCACCTGATCGGCGGCGGTCAGCTGCAGTATCCGCCGCATCGCGGGACTGCCCACCACGACCCGTAGCTGCGCTCCGGCAGCGGCTGCCCGGTGATGGGTAACCAGCAGCGCGGTCACCCCGGAGCACCCGCAGAAGGCCGTCGCGCCCGCGTCGGCGACCAGTACCGCCGTCCCGTCGCCCAGCGCGCGGGTCAGCGTGTCCTGGACCTGGCCGTCATTGCTGGCATCGATCTCGCCAGGCAGCGTGGCCACCGCCAGCCGTGGCTGCTGCGATGACACCGCTGCGCCGGCCGTGCCTGGCTGCGGCGCGGCGGGCGCCAGTTTCTGGCCGGGGGCGGCAAGCTCCCCGCCGGGTGCCATGGTCATCGCCATCCCTCCCCGCATCGGGCCCGGTCCTGTGTGGCACTACCAGGATCGGCACCCGGCGGACAGGTGTCAATAGAAAACATGAGAAAAATATCGCGGGAAAACTCTCGCGAGGATCTTCTCGCGAGGATATGGTCAGGAGGTATGAGTCATCCTGGCGAGCGCGACGGCAGCTGGACGCTGCTGACCGGGCACGGGCACGTGCTGGTGGAGATCGCCCGCAACCCCGGAGCCCGGATCCGCGACATCAGCGCCGCCGCCGGCCTCACCGAGCGCACCGTGCAGGCCATCGTGGCCGACCTGGAAGCCGCGGGCTACCTCACCCGCACCCGGACCGGACGCCGCACCCGGTACACCGTGAACCCCGACAGCTCCTTCCGCCACCCCGCCCAGGAAGGGCTCCGGGTCGGCCCATTCCTCGCCGTGCTGGCCGCCTCCGGCGACGCCGCCGAATCCGGGCCGGCCGCAGCCCTCCGCGGCAGCCCCACAGCGGCAGCCCCGGATTACCACGACCCCGCTGGGCCTGGCACCCCAGGCCCGGGGCGCTCTGGCTGACCCGGGTTGCGCTGGTTTACGGCGGGGGCCCGGGGAAGCCGGACGGGGTCCCTGCCGGTGCCGGGCAGCCGGCCGCGGGAAGGAGGTTATGGCGGTCAGCCAGCGTGATCAAGGCCAGAAACACCGCTTAGGCGGCCACGGGCACGGCCAAACGGGCAGCTGGGAAGGCCGCCCGGGAATCCGTCTGCCCAGGCTGAGGCGGCGGAAAGAGGGCCAACCTGGCCCAGGCCGGTGAGAAGCAGAAGGACACCGCCAACAAGTAACGGGCGGGCTGAGGCAATGGATGTAACGCAGGCGTTCATCGCCACCAGCGCTGCCGCAGGTGACGAAGCCGCCCGCCCGCACACCGGGCATACTGGGGTCTTGCGATGAGGACTGGCGCAGCGCGCGGCCACGTGGGCCACTTCCACGAGGCCGGCTTCTACGGCTCCGATGCCGAATTCGCCGCCCTGATCGTGCCGTTCGCCGAAGAGGGCATCGCCGCGGGCGAGCCGGTCATCCTCCGCTACGACGAGCGGAAGAGCGGCCTGCTGCGGTCATGGCTCACCGACCCGTCCGCCGCCCAATTCATCGGCGACAAGAGCCTGTACGCCACCCCCGCGCGGGCAATCGCCACCTACCGGCGGCTGTTTGAAACTCATGCCGCGGCGGGCGCCCGGCAGATCCGGATCGCCGGGGACGTGCCCCATCCGGGCAACGGGGGACGGTTCGAGGGATGGGACCGCTACGAATCGGCCGTCAACACCGTCTGGCAGGACTTCCCGGTATGGGGCCGGTGCCTGTACGACACCACCACCGCGCCTCAGGCAGTGCTCGACATCGTCCAACGAACACACCCCCGCCTCGTCTCGCCGACGGGACAGCGCCGGGCCAGCGGCCGCTACCAAGACGCCGCGGTGTTCGAAGGCCTCCCTTACGCACCCGACCCGCTCGAAGACACCCCGCCCGCGATCGAGCTGGTCAACCGGCCCGCCGCCGATGCCCGGCACGCGCTCGCGCGGATCGGCTCCGGCCGCATCCCCGCCACCACGCTCGACGACCTGCTGATCGGCGTCACCGAGGCAGTCACCAACGCACACCGCCACGGCCGCCCGCCCGCGACCGTGCGCATCTGGGCCCTGCCGGGCCGCACCGTGGTCACCGTTCACGACACCGGCCGCGGCCCCGCCGACCGCCTGGCAGGCCTAGTCCCCGCACCGGGCAGCATCTCGGACCGGCGACTTGGACTGGGGCTATGGGCCATCCACCAGCTCGACATCGACGTCGCGCTCGGGCACGCCGGCGACGGCTTCACGGTCAGGCTCCGCAGCGGAACGATACCTGGCTGAGCCACATCGCACCGGCAGACCGGAACGCATAACTGAATGCCGCACATGCCCGGCCCGCCCAGTAGCCCCCCGTAGGCGCTCGCGTCGCACTCGCCAGGGCTAACACATTCACGCGGTGATCGGCGGGTCAGTGCGCCATCTCACGAAGCGTGATCAGACCAGGAAGTCTTAGGCGCGCGCATCGCCGCCGTTCTGGCGCCCGTCCCTGTCGGCCGCCTTGCCTTGCCTCGCCACACTCGAACGGTCGTTGTGCGTGATCAAGGCGCGCTGCCTGGGCAGCCAACCTCGCGCACGACGACTCTTGGCGTGCGAATGTTATAGCTACCAGGGCCGCTGGCAGGAGCTCAAGGTTGCCAGCGGCCGCGCGCTTCCCCCGCCAGCTTGCCAACCCGCCACCCGCGAGGTATCGGCCCCAGATACCCGCAGCCGAGATCACCAGCGGTGAGACCGGCGGGTTGGGTAATTCACCTGGTGCAGCAAGACGTGGCCGCCGCGGCCATCGGTGGCTGATCACCTGTTCCGCCTGAACGCTCGCCCGCCAGATGGCTACCCCAGAGCCTGGGCACGGCCCGCAGGTAGGCCAGGCCGCCGATAGCGCACGGCCCGGCCGCTGTGTGCGCTTGCTGGCTCGGCCCCGGGGCGGCGTTCTAGGATCATGCTGCATACAGGTGCGGTGGTGCGTGCTGATGGGTGAACCACCCGCGTCGCCCCCGCCGGGGGGTGGCGCACTCGAGCTGGTCGAGTTGCTGGCGACCAAGCTGCATGTCCCGCGCACGCGCCGGGGCCTGGTGCCTCGCCCGCGGCTGGTCGACCGGCTGACCGAAGGGCTGGCGGGCGAGCTGACGGTGGTCTGCGCTCCGGCCGGCTTTGGCAAGACGGCGCTGCTGGCTGACTGGGCGAGGCGGAGCGGGTGGGCGGTCGCGTGGTTGTCGCTGGACACAGGCGACAATGACCCGGCGCGGTTCTGGCGCCATGTCGCCGCGGCGCTGGGCGGCGTCCGGAACGGTGTCGGGAATCGCGTCGCTCCGCTCCTTCGCGAGCCGTGGTCACGCTCGTTCGAGGCGGTGGTGACCACGCTTGTCAACGAGCTGGCCACGGCGCCGGGCGAGGTGGCCCTGGTGCTGGATGACTACCACCTGATCGAATCCCCGGCGG
>DASXKD010000024.1:0-3373 GCA_036497045.1 Streptosporangiaceae bacterium
GGCCGGACCGGCTGATCGCCACCGGCAAACGCCGCGACCTGGGCAAAGCCGCCGCGCCGGTGAACGGCCACGGCGGCGCGCTGGCCCCGGCGATGACCGCCCGCCTCGCGGGCTACCCGGGCCAGGCTGCCTACCGGCAGCGCGGCCCGCTCGCCGAAGGACCCTTCGGCGACATCAAGCACAACAAGGGCTTCCGCCGCTTTTCCATGCGCGGCCTGGCCCGCGCCAACGGCGAATGGTCCTTCCAGAACACCGTCACCAACCTGCTGAAAATCCACGCTGCCCGATGGCAGCCCCGCCCAGCCTGACCCGGGCACCACGACCTGCCACCCTCCACCAGCCACCCAGCAGGTGCCCCGGCGAACCCTGGCACCACGGGCACACGCACCGGCCGCCCAACCGCGACAGCAATTGCGCGACAGCCCCCCCAACGACATGAGAGTTACACCCACGCCCTTGGGTCGCGGTCAGGGGCCGGGTCGGCGGCGAGCCAGGTGTCGATGCCCGCCAGCAAGCGGCGCGCCACCGACGGCGGGGCGGCTGAGCCGCGGACCGACATCCGGGCCAGCTCGGCCAGGTCGGCGTCGGACAGCCCGTGCACCAGGCGGCCGATCTCATACTGCGCGGCCAGCCGCGACCCGAACAACAGCGGATCGTCCGCCCCCAGGGCGACCGGGACGCCCTCGGCCAGCAGGGCCACCAGCGGCACATCCGCCGGGTCCGCCGCGACCCCCAGGGCCACGTTGGACGCTGGGCAGACCTCCAGCGTGATCCGGCTGGCCGCGAGCCGCTTGGTCAGCTCAGGGTCGGCCGCCGCGGCCACGCCGTGCCCGATCCGGTCCGCGTGCAGGTCATCCAGGCAGGCGCGGACGCTGGCCGGGCCGCATAGCTCGCCGCCGTGCGGGGTGAGCAGTAGGCCCGAGCGGGCCGCGATCCGGAACGCCGCGGCGAAGTCGCCGGCCGCGCCGCGCCGCTCGTCGTTGCTCAGGCCGAACCCGATCACCCCGCGCCCGGCGTACTGGGCGGCCAGCCGGGCCAGGGTCCGGGCCTCCAGCGGATGCTTGGTGCGGTTGGCCGCGATGACGATGCCGATGCCGACCCCGGTCTCGGTGGCCGCGGTGTGCGCCGCCTCCAGCACCAGCTCCACCGTGGGGGTCAGGCCGCCAAACCGCTGCCCGTAGCCCGAGGGGTCGATCTGGATCTCCAGCCAGCCCGACCCTTCGGCCCGCTCGTCCTGCGCGGTCTCCAGGAGCAGCCGGTGCACGTCCTCCGGCGTGCGCAGCACCGACCGGGCGATGTCGTAGAGCCGCTGGAAGCGGAACCAGCCCCGCTCGTCGGCGGCGGACAGGTGCGGTGGCCAGGCCGCGGTCAGCGCCTCGGGCAGCTTGATCCCGTGCTGGTCCGCCAGGTCGGTCAGCGTTGAGTGCCGCATCGCCCCGGTGAAGTGCAGGTGCAGGTGCGCCTTGGGCAGGGCCGCCAGCGGCCGCAACGGACCCGCTGGCGACCGCATCATCTCCGCACGCCCCAACAAACCCTCAGTGCGCCTCGCTGAGCAGCTTGCCTATCCGGCTGATCCCCTCGACGAGGTCGTCGTCGCCCAGCGCGCAGGAGAGCCGGAAGTAGCCCGGGGTCCCGAACGCCTCGCCGGGCACCACCGCCACGTCTGCGTGGTCCAGGATCAGCTCGGCCAGCTCGCCCGAGCTGGCCGGCCGGGTCCCCGCGATCTCCTTGCCCAGCACGCCCTTGACCGACGGATAGCAGTAGAACGCACCCTCGGGAAGCGGGCAGACCACCCCGGGGATCTCGTTCAGCATCGCGGTCATGGTCTGCCGCCGCCGGTCGAACGCGGCGCGCATCTCGGCCACCGCGGACAGGTCACCGGACACCGCCTCCAGCGCGGCCGCCTGGGCCACGTTGCACACGTTCGAGGTGGCGTGCGACTGCAGGTTCGACGCGGCCTTGATGACGTCCAGCGGGCCGATCATCCAGCCGACCCGCCAGCCGGTCATCGCGTAGGTCTTGGCCACCCCGTTCAGCACCACGCAGGTGTCCGCGATCTCCGGGGCCACCACGGGCACGGAGGAAAACCGCGCGTCCCCGTAGACGAGGTGCTCATAGATCTCGTCGGTGACGACCCAGATGCCGTGCTCGGCAGCCCACCGCCCGATCTCGGCCACCTGCTCCGGCGGGTACACCGCGCCGGTCGGGTTGGAGGGCGACACGAACAGCAGCACCTTGGTCCGGTCGGTGCGGGCCGCTTCCAGGTCGGCCACGCTGGCCAGGTACCCGGTCTGCTCATCGGTCATCACGGGTACCGGCACGCCGCCGGCCAGCCCGATGGACTCGGGGTAGGTGGTCCAGTACGGGGTGGGCATCAGCACCTCGTCACCCGGGTCGAGCAGCGTGGCGAACGCCTCGTACACGGCCTGCTTGCCGCCGTTGGTGATCAGCACCTGGGCCGCGGTGACCTGGTAGCCGGAGTCCCGCGCGGTCTTGGCCGCGACCGCCTCACGGAGCTCGGGCAGCCCGGGCGCGGGCGTGTACTTGTGGAACCTCGGGACGGCGCACGCCCGCTGGGCCGCCTCGACGATGTAGCTGGGGGTGGGGAAGTCGGGCTCGCCCGCCCCGAACCCGATGACCGGCCGTCCGGCCGCCTTGAGCGCCTTGGCCTTGGCGTCCACGGCGAGGGTGGCGGATTCTGCGATCGCGGAGACCCGGGCTGAGATGCGCGGATGGTCTGAAGTCATGCCACCATGGTGACACCCCACGGATAGTGACCGCATCGCGATTACCGGTCAGCGAGGGCACCTGGGGCGATCGGGGGCCGGGCAGATTCGACCGGTCCGGCCAGACGGTTCGACGAGGGGCCCCCGGCAACGTAGACTTCATCAACTGGTGGTGGTCCGCCTGGTGACGGCTGCGCTCCTGCAACGGTTCGCGGCGGTATCCGGGAGGCAGTAGGGCAGTAGCTCAATTGGCCAGAGTCCCGGTCTCCAAAACCGGTGGTTGGGGGTTCGAGTCCCTCCTGCCCTGCGAGAGCGGTCCGCGTCCGCGGGCCGGTGGTATCAGCTGGTACACCGATCAGCGTTGCTTCAGGTGAGGACATGGCGACTCAGACGCGTGGCGAGGTCTCTAAGGGCCGGGCGAAGCCCGGGGGCCCGGTTAAGAACGACCGGACCTCTCCTGCGCTCTTTGTCCGGCAGGTCATCGCCGAACTGCGCAAGGTGATCTGGCCGACCCGCAAGGAGCTGATCACCTACACGACCGTGGCGCTGACCTTCATCGTCATCATGATCGGGATTGTGACCGTCCTGGACTACGGGTTCACCAAGCTGGTTTTCGCGGTCCTGGGCTGAGCCGCCAGGCAGGTCAT
>DASXKD010000025.1:0-14611 GCA_036497045.1 Streptosporangiaceae bacterium
ACGCACCTGTTCGCGACGTTCCTGTCCTTCGATGACCACGGGGGCGGGCCCGGGCTGGGCGAGCGAGTCGCTGCCGTGGTGTTCGGGCTCAACTTGACCCTGGCGGCGTTGATGGTCTACCGGGTGATGCGGCACGCGGCATGCACGCCGGGCATCGCGGCCGATGACCTGGCCGAGGAGGAGCTGCAAGCCTTCGCCCGCGAGCGCCGGGCCGCGGCACAACTGCAGGCCGGCGCCACCGCCGTGGGCGTCTTCTTCCCCGTGATCGCTACCGTCTTCTACCTGGCGGTGTCGGTGCTGTTCATCGTCGAGCCGCTGCGGCACCTGAGCCTCCGCTGGCGCCGCGCCGCCCAGCCAGGACCCCGGCGCTAGAAAAGAGCAGCGTGATGGTGCAGCACGACCCTCAGCCCGCCGACCAGCGGGAAACCAAGCCACCGGCCCCCCTGGGGCGCAAAGCCGTGGCGGCCGCACGGGACCGGTACGAAGGATCGCTGGCGCAAGGCTTCGTCACCCAGTTGAACGCCCTTGGCTTTCTCGATCAGATCATTCTGTTCGGCGCGGGCCTGCTGGTTTCGCTGCTGCCGTTCCTCATCTTGCTCAGCGCGTTCGCCAGCAACCGGGTCGACGATGACATTGCCCTGCGCTTGGGCCTGAACCGGCAGGCATCGGGAATCATGACCCACCTGCTCACCTCCGCGCCGGCCACGCTGAACGTCGCGACCGCCACCAGCCTGCTGTTCGTCGCGGCGGGCACGCTCGCGGTCGCCGGCTCACTGCGGCAGATCTACGAGAAGGTCTTCGGTCAAGAGCACCGGGGCCTGCGCGGGGCATACCGGTTGCTGATCTGGGTCGTCGCGCTGTGCCTGGTGGTGGCCCTCGAAACCGTGGCCGGGCGGCCGGTTCGCGACGCCTCGGCCGGCGCCGGCCTGGTGGAGCTGCTCACCTTCGCCATCTGGGCGCCGTTCTTTTGGTGGTCGATGCACTTCCTGCTGGCGGGCCGGGTCCCCTGGCGCAGGCTGCTGCCGTCGGCGATCTTCACCGGCGCCTTCTACGCCGGCCTCGGGGTTTTCTCGAAGTTCTACTTCTCCTCAACCATCACCTCCGACAGCAAGACCTACGGAACTATCGGCGCCATCCTCGGCATCTTGACCTGGTTCGTCGCCATCGGGGCAGTGATCATCCTCGGCGCGGTGGCCGGCGCTGTCTGGGAAGACCGGAAAGCCAACCGCCGCTGACGGTAACGAGCGGAGGACCCTGGCCTGCCATGGACTCTCCCGCGGCCAGTGCCGCCGGGCGCCGGGACCTGAACGGTATGCCGTTCCGGACATGCCGACCCGACGAGGAAAAGGGAAGCGACCGCGTTCGGCGGAACCCTCCTGCTCCCTCGGCGGCTACTGCACGGCGCCGCGTGGCCGCCGGCCAGATCGCGGCGCAGTACGACGTCACTACAGAGGGGCACGATTCCGGTACAACTCGACTGGAGTTACCAGGCAGGTCGCGGCACGTACGCGACGGCAAGGTCTCCGCGTCACAACCGGGCGTACGAACGCCCACATCGCCGCCAAGGACCGTCACTGCAATCGCACCTATTCGGCAGCGCGGTTTGGAATCGCATGCAGTACGAATCGCTGCCTATGTACGGTTACGACCACGCATGCAGCGCCACTCCCGTCCAGCGACTCGGCCGCCACATCTGAGGTCAGCCCCGGCCCGGGCCTGGGCTCAGTTTTGGTCTCATTCACCCCGTCCGCCACCGTTCACCGGTGGTCGCCCTGATCGTGTTCGCGCAGGCCACGGCCGCTGACGGACGCCGGTGAACGGTGATGCGCAGTACTCGAAAGCGTGTGAAGGCGAAAGTCTTCCGTGGGTTCAAATCCCACCTCCACCGCGGCTAGGTAGTCATCAGCGCCGCCTGCTGAGGAAGGAGTGCAGGTGGCCGGCTAGGACTTCGGAGTCCGGGCCCGCGCCGTGGATGTAGGTGGAGGCGCGGGTGCGGAGCACCGGCAGGCCGAGGACGTAGAGTCCGGGGGCGCCGGTGACGACGCCGCCGTCGTGGCGGATGCGGCCGGTGCGGTCCCACACGGGGATGTCGAGCCAGGAGTGGTCGGGCCGGAAGCCCGTCGCCCACAGTACCGTGGTGATCTCACCCCTGGTCAGGTCCAGCTCCAGAGGAGTGCGGGGATCAACGTATGTGGGTGCGAAGCGGTGCGGTGACGGGAGCTCGTCGTCGAGGCCGGATGCCGTGGCCCACTCGTCGGCCCGGTTGAGGAACCGGTTCATCTTCAGGTCGGCGAGGGCGCATGTGTTCGGGAGCGACCCGGAGAACTGGGCCCTCCCGTCGGTGATGCGGCCGAGGCGGCCGACGATGCGGACCCCTTGCGCTATGAGCGCGTTGAGGTCGGTCGTGGTGGCTTCGGGGGTTCCGGTGAGCTGGGGGGAGGGCAGGTGGCGGGCCCGGGTGAGGTCGTCGATCTGGTCGTAGCGTTCCGCCAGCAAGCCTGTTGCCTGCAGCCACCAGAAGATGTCGCGGCCGCGGTAGGTGCGGGGCAGCCGGACGTGTTCGCCGACCGCCAGGGTTACCGGCCGCCCTGACCGGTGGATCTGTTCGGCGAGCTGGACGCCGGTGGCTGATGCGCCGACGACGAGTGTCCCGCCGTCAGGGAGCTGGCTGGGATCGCGGTAGGTGAGCGGGGTGAGTGCCGTGATCGTTGGGGGGAGTGCGCCGGCGAAGGCCGGGATCGCTGGCAGGGTGCACGCCCCGGCCGCCAGCACCACCGCCCGGGCGTAGAGGACGTCGTCGCCAGCGTGGATCTGAAAGCCCTGCGGCGCGGCGCGCACGGCGTGCACCGTCGCGGCGGTGCGCACCGGTGCGCCGACGAGACGGGCGTATCGGGTGAGGGTGGCCACGACCTCGGCGACGGGCATGTACCCGTCGGGGTCATCACCGGCGTAGTGGTAGCCGGGCAGCCGGGTCTGCCAGTTCGGGGTGAGCAGCCGCAGGCTCGGCCAGCGCTGGGTGCGCCACGAGTGCGCCACCTCACCGCGCTCGAGGACGGCGTGGTCGATCGAACGTTGGGTGAGGCGGCGGCTCATGGCCAGGCCGGCGTGGCCTGCGCCGATGACAACTGCCGTGGTGTGCATCACGCAGGTACTGCGCCGTGACTGTCAGGCCAGCTCGACGAGCACTTTCGTCGGGTTGGTGACGATGTCGAAGACCGCCGAGCGCTTCTGCGACTGAGCAATCAGCGCCTGAAGGTCGTCGCGGGAGGCGTCGGCGTCGATGACGAACCGGACGGTGATGGCCTCGAAACCGTTGCGGACGCCGGGGTCGGCGCCGAGGATGCCCAGGACGTTCATCTCGCCTTCGATCGTGGCGGTGACCGACCGAAGCTGGATGCCCCGGTGCTGGGCGACCGAGGCGACGCCGGCGGTCAGGCACCCGACCAGGCCGACCAGCACGAACTCCACCGGCGTGGCGCCGTTGTCCTCGGAGGCGAAACACTCGGGGTGGTCGACGTCGAACTCATACGTGCTGCGGTGCTGCTGCTCGGCGCCGAGGCCGGTGAAGCCGGCGACCGTGGAGTGGCTGTGGGTGCCGTTGCGCCAGGTGCAGCTGGCCCGCCAGGTGAACTGGGCCGCTTCCGGCGCGGCGGACAGCGCCTCGCGGGCGCCGAGCAGGGCCTGGACGTTCACGCCATTGTCGACGGGACGGTCGGTGATGGTCATCGGTGTCTCCTTGGTTTCGGTGGGATCGGGATGGTTGGTCATCCCCGGCGCCGGCCGGGTCCGAGGACCACGGGGAGCGAGACGAGGCCGCGCAGGACGAGGCCATCGCCGTGCGCCCAGGTGAGCGCGGCACGGTCGACGGCGAGCCGCAGGCCGGGGTGACGGCCGAGCAAGGCCCCGAAAGCGACCCGGGCTTCGAGCCGGGCCAGCGGCGCGCCGAGGCAGTAATGAATGCCGTGGCCGAACCCGAGGTTCGGCCCGTGGCCGCGGCCGATGTCGAGTACATCGGGTTCTGGGAACCGGCCCGGATCGCGGTTGGCCGACCCGAGGCATACCAGCACCTGCTCGCGGGCGGGGATCTGCACGCCGCCGAGCGTCACCGGCTCGGCCGTCACCCGGAATGTGGCGTGGGGGACCGGGGCGGTGAATCGGATGAGCTCGTCGACCGCGGCGGGAAGCTGCCCGGGATCGGCCAGCAGCGCCTGGAACTGGCTGGGGTGGTCAAGCAGGGCCACGACCCCGTTGCCGATAAGGCTGGCCGTGGTGTCCTGGCCGGCGACCACCAGCTGGAACAGGGTCGACAGCAGCTCTTGCGCGGTGAGTGCGTCGGCGGCAACCAGGAGGCTGACCACGTCGTCGGCTGGGCTCTGTTGCTTGGCGCTGACCAGCTCGCGCAGGTAGGCGACGATACCGTCCGATGCCTCGACCGCCTCCGGCGGCGGGTCACCGGCCCACCCGCTCAGCAGCACCTGGAACCAGGCGTGCAGGCGCGGGCGGTCGCCCGCGGGGATGCCCAGCAGTTCGCCGATCACTGCGAACGGCAGCGGGTAGGCGTATCCCTCGACGAGGTCGACGGTGGCGCCGGGCCCAGCGTCGTCCAGTTCGTCGAGGAGGCGACCGGCAATCGCCTGGATGGCCGGCTCCAGCGCGGCGATCCGGGACGGCGCAAAGGCCCGGGACACCAGGCGCCGCAGCCGGGTGTGGTCGGGCGGGTCGACGTTGAGCATGTGCCGCGAGAACTCCGGCCCGGGCAGGCCCTCGGCCACGACATCGCCGTTGTCTTCGAGCGCAGCGAGCATGTCCTTGGAGATGCGCGGGTCGTTGAGCGTCTGGCGGGCTATGTCGTACCCGAGTACAACCCACGCAGGGTGACCGTCGGCCAGGCGCACCCGCTGCACCGGACACCGGGCCCGCGCTTCGGCGAAGTGACCGAAAGGATCGTCGCGGATCGCTGGTGGCCAGCCGCCCCAGGTGGTCAGGGTGTCAGTCATGGTCGCCCTCGGACCGGTAGCCCGTGCAAAGCAGGTCGAGCCGGGCGAGGCGGCCATCCTCGCCGGTGTCGGCGTACGCGTGCTGCTCGACAATGAACCAGCCGGCGCCGAGCCGCTCCGCCCGCAGCCGGAGCTGCCAGTGCAAGTGCAAACGATCACCGAGCGTGCCGGCGGCGGCCTCGACGAGCTCGAAGTCCTCGGTGTCGCCGAACCAGCGGGCGAACCTGTCTGCGATCACCTCGGCACCGGCCCACTCCCGCGGGCCCGAGGGGAGAAGGGCGCGCAGCCGGGCATCGGCCGCGAGCGTGTCGCCGAGCTGGGCGAAGTCCTGAGCGGCGAGGCTGTCAAGGAACGCGCTGGCGCACTCCGATCGCGGCACTGCGCTGGTCGCCCTGTGGTCGCGGGTTGTCGTCATGGACATGTTGTATAGGTACGGGCTGTCATCGTGGTATCGGGGAATTCCCCTACATGGGCGATACCGGCAGGGCATCCTAGCCCGTGCCCGGCCAGCGATGGCGGCGGCGCGGTGGGCCTCCGTATGCTCGGGTATGGCCTGCTGGCTGCACGAACATGGGGACAGGGCGGGGCGGACGGATGCGAGACGCGAGGCGTGCACCGCATAGTGCCCTGCCGTTGCCTGCTGACCTGTTCGTCGGCCGGGACGACGAGCTGGCGGCTCTGTCCGGGATGCTCGCAAGCCCCCAGGCTCGGCTGGTGACACTCACCGGGCCGCCGGGCATCGGCAAGACCCGTCTCTCCGTCGCCTGCGCGGTGGCATACGCCGAGCGCAGCGGTTGCACCGCGGTGTTCGTTGACCTGGCTCCGGTCCGGGATCCGGCGCTGGTGATGGCACAGCTGGCGCAGGCGGTGGGCGTCGAGCTGCGGGGCGGGACCGACCTGACCGGCCAGCTGGCTGCGGCACTGGGCAGCGAAGAGCGGCTCGTGGTCCTGGACAACTGTGAACATCTGCTGGCCGCGGCCCCGGACGTTGGCACGGTGCTCGCTGCCTGCCCGCGGCTGCGTGTGCTCGCGACCAGCCGGGAACGGCTCCGGCTGTCCGCCGAGCAGGAGTTTCCGGTTCCGCCACTTGCCATGCCCGCGCCGGCGGAGGCGGCCGACCTTGGCTGCCTGGCAGCGAATCCGTCGGTGGCGCTGCTGCTGGATCGCGCGCGCCGGACCAATCCAGGCTTTGATCTCACGTCGGCTAATGCGCCGTTGCTGGCCAGCGCCTGCGTCCGCTTGGAGGGCCTGCCGCTGGCGATCGAGCTGGCCGCAGCCCGGCTGAAGGTCCTGACGCCCGGGGAGCTGGTGTCCCGGCTCGGCAGCAGGATGGAAGTTCTAGCCGGGAGCACGCGGGACGTGCCGGCCCGGCAGCGCGCGCTGCGCAGCGCCATCGCCTGGAGCTATGACCTGCTCGACTCCGGCGAGCGGGCACTGTTTCGCAAGCTGTCGGTGTTCGCCGGCGGCTGGACGCTCGCGGACGCGGCCGACGTGTGCGGCTTGTCCGCCAGTGAAGTGCTCCCGGCCGTGGAGTCGCTGCTCGAGAAGAGCCTGATCCGGCGGCTGCCCGGTGACGAGGAGACCGCTGAGTTCTCGATGCTGGAGAGCCTGCGCGAGTTCGCGGCGGAGCAGTTGGCATCTCACGCTGAAACCGAGGAGACGCGGGCCAGGCACGCCCGCCATTACGCGGCCCTGGCGGCGCAGTTCGAGGCCGCCATCGGCCTGCCGGAGGAGCGAGCCTGGGTCCTGCGGGCAGGCCGCCACCACGCGGACCTGCGCGCCGCACTGGACCACTGCCTAGGCGCGGGGCAGGATGTCTGGGCGCTTCCTCTGGCTGCCGCGATTGGCTGGTACCACTACACCCGTGGCGACCTCGGTCATGGCCAGGCGCTGGTGGACGCGGCCCTCCCCCTGGCCACCGGCAGGGACGAGCCGGCAGGCCACGGCAATGATGCCACAGCGGGTGGCCTGGACGGCGTGCTCATTGTGGGCGGGATTCTGGCCTGGGCGACAGGGGAAACCGGCCGTGCCCAGGATCTGCTTCTCCAGGCACTTGAGCGCAGCGAAGGGCGTGACGATATGCGCCGCGCGGCGATCGCCTGCGCCTTTCTCGGACATGTTGCCCGCGCCGGCGGCGAGTGGGATGCGTCGGCCGACTGGCATCAGCGGGCGGAGGCGAATTTCCGCAAGGGAGGCAACACGCAGGGCGTGGCATGGGCGCGGCACGACCTTGGCCTGCTCGCCCGTGATCGCGGTGACCTGGATAGCGCGGCTGAACTGCTCCGGGCGAGCCTGCGGGACTTCCGTGAACTCGACTATGCATGGGCGGTGGCATGGTCGGCATGGGGGCTTGGCACCACGCTGACCGTTCAGGGCCGGCTGGCAGAAGCATGCTCGCTGCTGGAGGAGGCGCTGCGGATCTACATCGACGGCAACGACCCCAGGGGCGTTGCCCAGTGCCAGGAAGCGCTGGCCTCCGTCGCCAGCGAACAGGCGCACTATGAGACCGCCGCCCGGCTGATCGGCGCCGCCGCGGCGCTACGCGCGCGGGTGGCCGCCCGGCCACCCGACGTCGAGCAGGCAAGGAACTCGGCAGTGGAGCGGGTACTCGTCCGGGCGCTGGGGCCTCAGGATGCTGACAGGCTCGTCCACGCTGGCCGGACAATGCCCGCCCAGCAGGCCACGGATCTCGCCATGGCAGTCGCTTCGGGCGCCGCGCCCGGTGACCCGGAACGTCCGCAGCAGATACCGCTCACCCCGCGCGAGCGGCAGGTAGCCGCGCTGGTCGCCTCTGGCCGGACCAACCGGCAGATCGGCAGGGTGCTCGGGATATCCGAAAAGACCGCCGAGGTCCACCTCCATCATGTGATGTCCAAGCTGGACGTCCGCAGCCGGGCCGAAGTGGCAGCCTGGGCCGTCACTCAGCACCTGTCCCCCCCAGCGCGGTAAGCGCCCGGGCCAGGTAGGCGCGTATAACAGCATCGGCCGGATGGACCCAGGCCCAGCCAGGAGCCGAGGCCGCGTGGGGTACCTAGGGGTTTCCCTAATGGCCCTGTCCGTGCCGCGTTGGCCATGATGGTGGCGGTCCCATGTCGTCGGCTGAAGTCCGGGGTCGATGCGGGTATGCCACTCCACTGGCTAGCGGCCCGTTGAAGGGGGTGCAACTGATGCGCGCACGACTACCCGATGAGTCGGGCTACGTTGTCAACTCAGGCGTGCGGATTCACTACGAGGTGCACGGCACCGGTCAGCCGACCCTCCTGCTGCTGCCCACGTGGGCGATCGTGGACTCCAGGCACTGGAAGATGCAGGTGCCGTTCCTGGCCAGGAACTACCGGGTGATCACCTTCGACCCGCGCGGCAACGGCCGGTCCGACCGGCCCAAGGACCCGGCCGCCTACGCCGACACCGCCTTCGCGAGCGACATCGCGGCTGTGCTCGACGCGACGGGCACCGAGCGGGCGGTGCTCGCGGCGTTCTGCAGCGGCTTCCCCTGGGCCCTGCTGTTCGCGTCGGCTCATCCGCAGCGGGTGACCGGCATCGTGACCATCGCGCCGACACTGCCGATCCCGCCAACCGATCCCTGGGAACGAGGCGGGCTCTCCTTCGACGACGTACTCGACACCACCGATGGGTGGGCGAAGGAGAACAGGCACTACTGGCGGCGGGACTGGCGAGGATACGTCGAGTTCTTCATGTCCCAGATCGCCTCCGAGCCGCACTCCACCAAGCCCTACGACGACCTCGTCGAGTGGGGCACGCAGACCGACGCCAAAACCATGCTGTGCGACGCCGATGCCCCGAATCAGATCGCGGATGAGGCCGAGGCGGCCCAGCTCTGCCGCTCCTTGACATGCCCGGTCCTGGTGATCGGCGGCGACCAAGACAAGATCGTCCCTCCCGAACGGGCCCGGCGGATCGCCGAGCTTACGAGCGCCGAACTCCTCGTGATAGGGGGCGGCGGGCACGCCCCGCACGTCCGGTATCCGGTCGCGGTGAACCACGCGATCCGCGACTTCGCCAACGGGCTGGTGCCCAGGCAGCGGAAGCAGACCCCTTGGCAGGCCACCCACGGCCGCCGCCGTCAGGCGCTGTGGATCTCCTCCCCGATCGGCCTTGGCCATATCCAACGGGACCTGGCCATTGCCCGCGCCGTCCGGAAGCGCGTGCCGGACCTGGAGATCCACTGGTGGGCGCAGCCGCCGGTGACCGACGTGCTCGCCGAGGCAGGCGAGATCATTCACCCGGCGAGCTCCGAGATGGCCTCGGAATCGGCGCACTGGGAGTCCGAGGCCGCGGACCACGACCTGCCCGCCTTCTACGCGTTCCGCCGTATGGATGAGATTTTCTGCGCGAACTACCTGCTGTTCGACGACGTCGTCCGGGACACCAGCTACGACCTGTGGGTGGGCGACGAGTGCTGGGAGATCGATTACTTTCTGCACGAGAACCCGGAGCGGAAGATCGCGCCGTACGTGTTCATGACCGACGTGATCGGGTTCTTGCCCACCGACCCGGGGGACTCACGCGAAGCCGAGTTGTGCGCGGATTACAACGCTGACTCGATCGAAAAGCGCGAACGGTTCCCTCATCTGCGCGACCTGTCCATGTTCATCGGCTCCTTCGACGAGCTTCCCGACCGTTCGTTCGGCCCCGGCCTGCCCGGAATACGGTCATGGTCCCGCCGGTGGTTCTCCTCGGTCCCCTACGTGCTCCCCTTCAGTCCCGGCGCCTACCGCGATCGCGCCCGGTTGCGGCGTCGGCTCGGCTATCCCCAGGACCAGCCGTTGCTGGTGGCGGCGGTGGGAGGCACGGCGGCCGGCGCCAGCCTGCTCGAGCTGACTTGCGACGCGTTTGCCCGGCTTCGCAAGCAGGTGCCAGAAGCGCGGATGCTCCTGGTCACCGGCCCGCGCCTCGATCCCCGGCTGCTGCCCGACATCGAAGGCATGGACAAGCGCGGCTACGTCCCCGATCTGTTCGAGCACCTGGCGTGCGCCGACGCGGCCGTCGTGCAAGGCGGCCTGTCGACCACGATGGAACTGGTTGGCGCCGGACGGCCGTTCATCTACTTCCCGTTGCGCCGCCACTGGGAACAGCAGCACTTCGTCACCCACCGGCTCAGCCACTACCGCGCCGGGCTGCGGATGGACTACGCGACGACCTCAGCCGACGACCTGGCCACGGCGATGCGGACCGCGCTGGCGCAAGCCAGCACTGGGCCGGGCTACCGGCAGGTCCCGCGAGGCGGCGCGTCCCGCGCCGCCTCGCGGATCGCCGCACTACTGGCTGGCCAGTGACTCGATGCTGGCGTCCGAGAACAAAAGGAGAACCAACGGACCGGCTGTGTGGTCCACTGATCCCCGGTGAAAGCTGGCCGCCGGAGGACTACATGAGCGGCGACTCGGTCGGGGCCGGGCAGGGCGCGCCCGGGCAGGTGTCAGGTGACGTCCCCAGGTCATCACCAGGGAACTCTGGCAGGCCACTGCCCCGGGTGGGACACTCAGCAGCGAGCCTGGGCCGGGCCGGCTTTCCCCCGGACCCCACGCACACACCTCTCGCGAAAGGAGCTGAATATGAGCTCGAATTCTGATGTCGTCGAGGAACGCGTACGTGGAGCCCGGGCTGCGGTTTGGCGGCTGGCCGGCCCGTGGTGGCTGTTCCTGCTCACCGGCATCGCGTGGCTGATCATCTCCGTGATGGTGCTGCGGTTCACCACGACCTCGGTCACTAGCGTGGGCGTCCTCCTGGGTGTCCTCTTCCTGGTGGGTGCGGTCAACGAATTCCTGATCGCATCGGTCAAGCCCAGGTGGCGGTGGGCGCACATCCTGATGGGGGTCCTGTTCGCGGTGGGCGCGATCTGGGCGTTCGCCAGGCCCTTCAATGCGTTCTGGTCCCTCGCCTCGGTCCTGGGGCTGCTGCTGATTTTCAAGGGCACGCTCGACATCATCGCCGCGGTCGAGACCAAGGACGTCAACCCCTCTTGGTGGCTCGGCCTGGTAGCCGGCATCCTGGAGCTCTTGCTTGGCTTTTGGGCCTCCCAGCAGCTGTTCCCCGCACGGGGAGCGCTCTTGCTGCTGTGGGTGGGGTTCTTCGCCTTGTTCCGGGGCATCTCCGAAATCGTCGTCGCGTTCGAGCTCCGGAGCCGACAGCACGCCTAGCAGCACGCCGGCCGGGAGGTGAACAGCAGTGAAATGGCGTCCGATCGTCATCGCCGTCCTGGCCTGCGCTGCCGTCGCGGTCCTGTTCATCTGGCTTCAGCACGCGCGGCTGGTGGGTCACTGGCTTCAGGTCCACACGGGCACCGTCAACGAGCCCGGCCCCTATTACGGGTTCTGGTCTGGGTTCGGCTCTGACCTTGAAGAGCTCGGCATTCTCGGCGCGGTCGGTGCAGCCATCTACTCGCTGGTGAGGAAGTTCAACTGTCACGAACCTGGCTGCTGGCGGCTCGGCAACCACCCCGCGGCGGGCGGCCAGTTCAACCTGTGTTACCGGCACCACCCGGACTTCCAGGGCAGGAAGCCAACTCATGAGCTCATCGAGCGCCTCCACCGTGAGCACCTGGAGCGCCAGGCCGCCATCCACAGCAAGCTCCAGGAGATCCATCAGCAGCTGACCACCACGCCGGCCACCGGCGACACGCACCCCCCCGGCTCGCCGGCTCCCCGTGCCCAGGCGGGTGGCGACCGCCAGGCCGAGTAGAGCGCGGGCCGCTGCCTGTGACCAGTCCACCCACACGCGAGGCCGCAAGCCAGAAGCGGCCGGTGACGCGGTGGATCGTGCGCGGAGTGCTGTTCGTGGCGCTGGTGGTGGGCGTGTTCGGCCTGCTGCCGCGGCTGGGCGGGCTGACACACGACGCGGCCGGTTTTCAGGCGCGTACCGCGCCCGCAAACCCGTCGTCAGCTGCGATGAGCAGGGAAATCCGCCGCGGAGCCGGGATGCCTTTCAGGTGATGAATCCCGCGGTCGACGTAGGTGAAACCTGAGCCGGCGGACAACTCACACGTGGTGCTCGAGACCAGGATGTCTCCGGCGTTGCCGAGCGCCATGATGCGAGCCGTCTCGTGGACCGCCAGCCCTCTTATGCCCCCCGGGACCACCTCAACCTCTCCGGTGTGGACCCCGGCCCGGATGTCGAGGCCGATGCCGCGGACTTCGGCGCGGATTTCCAGCGCTGACTGGACCGCGCGTGCAGCGCCGTCGAACATGATCAGGAATCCGTCGCCGGCAGTGTCGATCTCGGTCCCGCGGTAACGTTCCACGATCTCTCGGACGAGTGCGTGATGGCGGTCGAGTAGCTGACCCCAGGCCGCATCACCCACTGCGGCCGCATGGTCAGTGGATCCAGCTATGTCGGTGATCAGCATCGTTGTGAGTATCCGCTCACCGACTGGCGGCTTGCCCCATCCACGCCAGCCACCCCGGACGATCGCCGTCATTGGCTCGTCGCCGATAACCCAGTTGTCATGCCCGGGTGGGATATCAAAGACGTCTCCGGGCCTGACCTCGAACTCGGTGCCGTCATCCATGAGGCCATCCATGGCACCAGACAGCGCGAGCCCCACATGATGGAACTGGCAGCTTGTCGTCCCGGCGATGGGGCGCACATGCTCAGACCACTGCCAGCCGGGCTCCAGCACAAGCCGGCCGACCACCAGCTCTCCAACTCTGACTGTGCTCGCCGATCCCTTCTCGAGCGAGAGGATTTCGTCGGGAACCGACAGGTTCTTCATTCGCGGAGGTCGTGTGTCCACCCGAGTCTCTCCCCCGATCTGCCGGCCCGGCACGGGACGCTGGCACCGCTAAGCGCCCAGAGAGCTTCAATGTACGTGGCCCGGATCCGGTTCGCCTTCTCGCCGCTGGGCGAGGCGGTGACAAGCCTGATCGTGCTGCGCGCCCGGTCATCCGGTGGTGGGGCTGTTTCGCGATTGGGCTCTTGTTGTGAGCCGGAAACATCATTACGCTCCAGCCAGCGGCCGGTGGTAACGCCGCGGCTGCCGGAAACCGGAGGTGGCTGATGCACAGTACTCGCCTATCGGGGGGCGTCATCGCCGCGCTAGCGGCCGTGCTCTTGGCCGCTGGGCCAGCCTCGGCGGCATCCAGCCAAGCCCACCCAGGATTCCGGATGGCCCCGGCGGTAGCTGCGGCTCTGCCGACACCCGTGCCGTGCAATACCTCCGCGGGCTCCTGCTGGCAGCCACCGCTCGTCGCCACCTGGCAGTATCAACTGCAGGGCTCGGTCAACTCGTCCGGCCAGTGCCTCTACCCGAGCACCGGATTCATTAACACCGCGATCACCGGCACGTCGTTCGCGACTGGACAGCAGGTCGCGCCGACGGTGTTCGATATCGACATCTACCAGGACGGCAAGTGCTACACGCCGAATAACTACGGTGTGCTCAACAGCGCGGCGGTCAGCGCGCTGCACGCCCAAGGGGACAAGGTGATCGGCTACATCGACGCCGGCACCGCGGAAACCTGGCGGCCGGACTATTCGCAGTACTCCAGCTTCAACACCAGCTGCGGCGGCTGCCTGTTCGGCAAGCCGGTCGGCGGCTTCCGCAACGAGTTCTGGCTGAACATCAATACCAACGTCTCCGGCGTCAACCCGAACACCGGGCAAACCGAAACGGCGCAGCAGTTCATCATCGACGAACTCTCGGCGCGGCTGGACAAGGCGAAGTCGCTGGGCGCGGACGCGATCGAGTTCGACAACATCGACGCCTACCAAAACAAAACCGGCCTGTCCATCAGCGCGGCAACCCAGGAGCAGTTCGACGCCACGATCGCCAACCTGGCGCACAGCAAGGGGTTCACGGTAGGCCTGAAAAACGACCTCGGCCAGGCCAGCGACCTGCAGCCGTACTTCGATTTCGCGGTCAACGAGCAATGCTGGCAATACAACGAGTGCAACTTCCCGCCCCCGGGCCTGCAGGCGTGGCCCGGCACGTACGGCAAGGCCGTGTTCAACGTCGAATACAAGCTGGCCACGTCGAAGTTCTGCCCGCAGGCTAATTCGCCCGGCTACAACTTCAACTCGATACTCAAGAACGTCAACCTGTACGACGTCCCCTACACCCCCTGCCGCTGACAACAGGCAGTGGGGGCCGACGCCTGGCCAAAAAGGGCAGCAGTTCTGGTGCCCTTTTTGGCCAGACGGACCGGCACACGGCCATGCCCATCACGCAACGTGACGGCGCAGCCCAGGGCCGGGCTGGCCGTCGCAGGGTGTCCGCCGCTCCCATGTTCGCTGCCGAAGTTGAGCAGTGAGTGACCGAGATGCTGCGCTGTGCGGCATGGGGGTGTTTCCTACGGCAGTGCGAGGGTGCGAGGGAGTCGGGGAGATCGCGCTGCTGCGCGCCGTCCCCCGCACGCCGACTGTCACCGCCCACACGGACGCCACGGTATACAAGCTTGCCAGGGAACCGTTCCTAACGCGGTGCTCGGCCCTCCGGTAGCGGCACCGTGGAGCCGGGCTGAAAGGCAGGGCGGCGGGAGTTCGTGCGGCCAAGACGGGCTCCAGGCGGTTAGGTGGGCAGCTCTGTTGTTCCCGCCAGGTCCTGGCGGGAATTACGATGATGAGGCTTATGCCTCGGATGCCTGATTCCTTAGGCCATG
>DASXKD010000026.1:0-2147 GCA_036497045.1 Streptosporangiaceae bacterium
CCTTCCATCTCGCGTACCTTGCGGGTGACCTCGGCTTCGGTCTTGCCTCTGCGGTGTCGCCGGTCCGGCCGTCCGTCCGGCAGCACGCCCATGGTGACGTAGCCGTGCCAGGTGCCGTCACTGGCACGGTAGATGGAGGACCGCCCGTCGGGCGCACGGCCGCTTTGCCGGATCGTCTTGCTCACTCGAGCGCTGCCGAGGTTTCTTGCTCGAGTAGCAGCACATAGTCGGCGATGGCGGCCGAGGTGACCTCAGCCAGACGACAGGAGCACACGATGAAGCCGTACCTCAACCCGCTTACCGCGCTCCTCGCGGTCCTCGGACTCGAGGACCCCCATACAGCGTCAGATCAGCCCTGGCCGGGCGGCGCCGGGAGCGCATGCGGTGGCACGTTGATCACCTGCGGCTGACCTATGGAGACGAACGTCACCACCGCGGACGCCTTGATCTCTCCATGTTTGATCAGCTGGTGCACCGGGCCGCCAGTGCCCCCGGGATTCTCGACAGTCGTCACCGGCAGCATGCCCGACCAGGCGATCCGCCGGACCACGCCGTGGTCATCCACCCACACGTCGAGCGCTGTGAGGTGATTAAGGCGTGCAGGCCCCACCGCCAACGGCGCGGGCAGCGATATGGCCGGCAGCCTGGCGAGCCTTGCAGCCCGCAAGTGCTCGACGTGGACGCCATCGACGACCGCCGTGCCAACCCGGACGAAATGGGCCGACGGGGAGAGCTCGGCCAGCAGCGCTCGCGGGTCGGAAACAGACATGCTGGTGACCGCACCTGGCCCGGTTACGTGATACCAGTACGGCGAGCACGTCGGCATCCCACAAGATCCTGGGCCACGGTAC
This sequence comes from Streptosporangiaceae bacterium, assembly GCA_036497045.1. GTDB lineage: Bacteria > Actinomycetota > Actinomycetes > Streptosporangiales > Streptosporangiaceae > DASXKD01. The sequence continues at coordinate 852 of DASXKD010000026.1, forward strand.
ATATATGCCTCGCCATCGACGACCCGGGTCCCGATGATTCGGACCCACCGCATGCCACTCTCCGTCTCTGTGAAGTGGAGCAAATCGATCCAGTTCGCGCCCGAGAACGTCAGGTGATAGATGCTGGTTTGCGTGTTGGTTGCCTGACCCTGCCCCTGCGTGAGGGTCAGATTGAGCACCGCCTGGCCGGACCGCGCGAGGGCCAGCCGAGAAGCCGCCGCGAGGTGCCGCACATACGCCGCGTCGACCACGGCGGGGCGGGCCGGCCGGGGCGCCGGCGCTCCGCTGAGCTGACTCACCACGATCGCGGCCGCGCAGCCAGCTGCCGCCAGACTGGCGCCGACCGTGGTCACGCGCCTGGCCGTGACCGCCGGACGTGCCTTGGCAGGGAACGGGGCCGTGACCGGCCGGTGCCGCCGCGCGATGTCGTCGGCCGCGACGGGAAGCAACCCCGTTTCGAACAGAGAATGGATCTGATCCTGAAGGTCATGCATCGTCGCTCACTCCCAACATCGCCCGCAGCCGGGCCAGGCCGCGAGCCAGGTGATTCTGCACGGTCGTCGGCTTGACGCCGATCAGGCCTGCGACCTCGCGCAGCGTGTAGCCGTAGCCGTGCACCAGCACGACCGCGATCCGCTGCCGCTGCGTGAGGCTGGCCAGGGCGGCTGGCAGGGCCGGCTCGAAGTTGCGATTCTCGCCTTCCGGGACGTCGTAGAGCACGCGCTGGCGCCGCCGTCGGCCGCGAGTCAGCCCGACCCGGAACAGGTAGCCGGGCAGGTTCCCCACCTGCTGAAGGTCGTCCCAGTGCTCAAAGGCGTACGCCAGCGCTTCGGCGGTGGCGTCCTGGCCGTCCTCGAACCCGTACGCCGCGGCCAGCGCGCGGCTCAGCTGCGGTTGCGTGGCCAGCACGAAGTCTTCGAAATCCCGGTACGAACCGGTATCGAGCCCATCGGCCGCCCGGGTGTCGCTCACTCCCTGCCGCATTCGCACCGCCGCTCTGTGTCGTGGCCCCTACTGGATAGACCGGTGCGCCCGGTGGATTTACCACATCATGGCCGACGCCACCACTTCAGTTCGCTGCTCACCGTTCTCCCGAACACTGTCTAGAGATGAAGCTGGCTGGGCCTGACCCGCTTATCTGTGAGGCACGGCGCCGGTCAAGGGCGCGGGCGGGTTGGTTCTGGCCTGTTTCTCGTAGCTGCCGGTTTTTGGGGGCGGACGGATCGCCGTGAGTGGCGTTCGCAGCTCAGGCTGGCGGGGGAGATGCACGACGTCGTCACCCATCGGATCAGCCTC
>DASXKD010000027.1:0-21343 GCA_036497045.1 Streptosporangiaceae bacterium
TGGCCGACGACCGTGGCAGGATGCAGGCCGCACGCCGCACGACTAGGTTGGCTCACATGGCAGGCAGAGGGGTCCTGGCTCCGCCATCTTTCTTGGCTCCCGATTGTCCAGCTCGCAGCGACCGCGTCTAGGGCGATCCTCCGAGCCGTCACTCCGTGATGGCTTCGCCAGCCCAGACTCGCGTCCGCTCACCAGGGCATTGCCGCCTGCGGCTAACCCGGGAAATCAGGGGCCAGAACTTGGCCGCGACCGTGACGTGGCGATCACAGTAACGAGCATGAACGGAGGCCAATGAATGACACGGCTACCAGAAGCTAGTGCACGTCGTTACGGCAAGGTTTTTGATGAGATCGCGGCTGAGTACGACCGCCGCCGTCCGACTTATCCTGACGAACTCGTCGACCAAGCTTGTCAGGTCGCGGGGATCGGGAGCGGTGATCATGTGCTCGAGGTTGGGTGCGGAAGCGGCCAACTTACGCGCGGCCTTGTCGCCCGGGGCCTGCACGTCACAGCGCTCGAACCCGGCAAGAGCCTCATAGCACTGGCCAGGCAGAACCTGGAAGGTGCTGGAGAGGTGGAATTTGTGAACGCTCAGTTTGAGGATGCATTGCTTCCCCGCGAGCAGTTTCAGGCCGTGTTCTCTGCGTCCGCGTTTCACTGGGTTGACCCTGAGGTTAGTTGGCAGAAGACCGCTGACGTACTTGTTCCCGGTGGAACGCTCGCCCTCGTGCAATACTTCGGACTTGAGGAACCGCGTAGCAAGGGGGATCAGGAAGCAGCGCTCGCTGCCATGAGAAAGGTCGCCCCGGACATTGCCGCTAATTGGCCGGCCTACAGGGATCTCGACGCCACGCTCGCTGGGATGGAGCAACGCCGTGGCAACGTCTCAGAGGTGTGGGCCTGGCTCGGAAGCTGCGACATCGGGCAAGATTATGCCGGTCGCTTGTTCGGTGATGTTCGGGTAGCAGTCATGCCAAAGCTCATCGAGCACACTCCTGACGAGCTCAATGCTCTCGTTCGTACGATGTCGTTTTACGCTCGGCTTTCACCGGGCCAACGTCAAGCCCTTGAGCGTGAAAACGAGGCCATTTATGAACGACTCGGGCGACCGATTCGCGCTAGCACGGTCGCGGCCCTCGTCACGGCACGGCGCAGCACGGAGGGAGATGATCACCGCACATCGCCTCTGGGCACGCCGCACTGGAGCGCCCTCCGCTAGTGCACTCTCGCGGCTGTCTCCGCGAAGCGGGTGATTACCGGTTCCCAGCCGGAGTCGTAGCTCTCACGTGCGGACGCGCCGTCGGGGCGGCGCTCCCAGCCTGAGTGGACCAGATGTACCACGGTGCTGCCGGGCCCGTCCTGGGTGAACGTCACCGCGACGCGCGTTGCCTCAGCCTCGGGAGTACCGGGATGCCAGGTGAAGGCGACGCGGTGCGGCGGCTCCCATTGGGTAATGGTCCCCCATACCGACGTGGTTCCGTCCGTCAGGGTCTCGATGATAGTGGCGCCGACGCCCCCGCCGAAGGCAAGGCCGACAGCATGCTCGATGCCGACCGAGTGCGTTCCCAGCGGCCACCACTCCTTAATGTGCGCGGTGAACAGTTCGAATGCGCGCTGCGGGGCGGCGGGGACGGCGACAGATTTGCGGACCGGCTCGACCGAGGTCAGATTGCCAGGCATCGGAAAGCTCCTCCTATTCGTGACGCGGCTGGGTGCCGCTGTCGGCGCTGTCTTCGCGGACCCGCTGGGCGTAGCGGTCCAGGGCTGCCTCCCAGAAGCAGTCCAGCCAGGCCCTCAGTTCGCTTAGTCCGGCCGGGTCGAGCCGGTACACATTGCGGGTGCCGAGTTCCTCGTAGCTGACCAGGCCGCTGCGCCGCAGTACCGTCAGGTGCTGGGAGACGGCAGGGCGGCTGACGGGCAGCGCCGCCGCCAGTTCGCCCACCGACGCGGGGCCCGCCCGGAGACGGTGCACGATCTGACGGCGGGTGCGGTCACCCAGTGCCTCAAGGACCGCTTCGTAAGTCTCCACGAACCGTAAGTTCCCACGAACGAAGGCTTTGGTCAAGCCTGGCCCTGCTGACGGTTCTCTGGATCAGAAGGCCGGAGGGCTCCCAGTCCTCCGGGCACGTGCAGGTCAATGGCCCATTGATCGGCCTCCGCGGCTGTCCATGCCGGGATGCTCACAGCGTGCCTGGATAAAATGCACAGGTGACTAGCAGATCCGCCCCGGACCAGCACCTGCGCGATCTCGCGCGGTTGCGCCGCGTCCGCGACCGGATCGACCGGGAGTACGCGCAGCCGCTCGACGTCGAGGCGCTCGCCCGTGGCGCGCATATGTCGGCCGGGCACCTCAGCCGCGAGTTCCGGCTCGCCTACGGCGAGTCACCGTATGGGTACCTGATGACTCGGCGCATCGAGCGCGCGATGGCGCTGCTGCGTCGTGGCGACCTCAGCGTCACCGAGGTCTGCTTCGCCGTCGGCTGCTCGTCGCTGGGCACCTTCAGCACTCGTTTCACCGAGTTGGTCGGTATGCCGCCCAGCACCTACCGGCGCCTTGCGGCGGGCGCCACGGTGGGAATGCCGTCGTGCGTGGCGAAACAGGTCACCAGACCGATCAGGAATCGAGAAGCATCCACTGGCTCGCTGTCTGCATACTCCTGACGAGGCATAAATCGACAGCCTGGGCGATCGGGCTTTCGGTTTCCGGGCTTCCCGTTTGCCTGTAAGCCCGGCAACCCCGCCGGGCCGATGTGACCCACGACTTCAGGAGTGACCATGAGCGGCTCTTCCACTCAGGGAATCAAGACAGTGCTGCATCCCGTGTCCGACCTGGCGACGGCCAAGGCGGTGTACACCGCCCTGCTCGGCATCCCGCCGCAGCACGACTCGTCTTACTACGTCGGCTTCGACGCCGAGGGCCAGCACATCGGGCTGGTTCCGAGCCGTGGACCACAGGGCATGACCTCACCGGTGGCCTACTGGCACGTGCCGGACATCGAGGCGAAGCTGGCCGAGGTAACCGCCGCGGGTGCCACCGTGAATGAGCCCGCGCACGACGTCGGTGGCGGCCGGTTGGTGGCCACCGTCACCGACCCCGACGGCAACGTCCTCGGGCTGCTTCAGGACCGATGAGTACCACACCTGCGACGTGCCCATGATCGAGGCGAAAGTCAAGGTCCTCGAGATCGACGCGGTGCCGCAGGAACGGGGTGAGGAGACACGATGAGCATGGCCACGAGGACGGGCACGCAGCCGCCTGAGCTGCACGTTGGCGACAGCCACGATTTGATCCGCGTGCACGGCGCGCGCGAGAACAACCTCAAGGACGTCAGCGTCGAGATCCCCAAGCGCCGGCTGACGGTGTTCACCGGCGTCTCCGGCTCGGGCAAGAGCTCTCTCGTGTTCGACACGATTGCCGCGGAGTCGCAGCGGCTGATCAACGAGACTTACAGCGCCTTCGTGCAGGGCTTCATGCCGACGCTGGCGCGGCCCGAGGTCGACGTGCTCGAAGGCCTAACGACCGCGATCATCGTCGACCAGCAGCGGATGGGTGCCGACCCCCGCTCCACGGTCGGCACCGCTACCGACGCCAACGCGATGCTGCGCATCCTCTTCAGCCGGCTCGGGCAGCCGCACGTCGGCCCGCCCGGTGCGTTCTCATTCAACGTCCCCTCGGTCCGGGCGAGCGGTGCGATCACGGTCGAACGCGGTGCCAGCAAGACCGTGAGAGCGACCTTCACCCGCGTCGGCGGCATGTGCACGCGCTGCGACGGCCGGGGCACGATCTCCGATATCGACCTCACCCAGCTCTTCGACGACTCCAAGTCGCTTGCCGAGGGTGCGCTCACGATCCCCGGCTACACGGCGGGCGGCTGGAACTATCGACTTTACGGCGCGTCGGGCTTCTTCGACCCGGACAAGCCCATCCGCGATTACACCGAAAGCGAGTTGCACGACTTCCTCCACCGCGAGCCGACCAGGATGAAGATCGCGGGCATCAACATGACCTACGAAGGGCTGATCCCCCGGGTCCAGAAATCGATCCTCGCCAAGGACAAGGAGGCGATGCAGCCGCACATCCGGGCGTTCGTGGACCGCGCGGTGACGTTCACCGCTTGCCCCGAGTGCGGCGGCACCCGGCTCAGCGAGGCGGCCAGGTCGTCGCGGATCGGCGGGATCAACATCGCCGATGCGTGCGCGATGCAGATCAGTGACCTGGCCGGCTGGGTCCGCGGCCTCGGCGAGCCGTCGGTGGCGCCGCTACTCGCGACGCTGCAACAGATCCTCGACTCGTTCGCGGAGATCGGGCTGGGCTACCTCTCGCTCGACCGGCCGTCGGGCACGCTGTCGGGCGGCGAGGCGCAGCGCGTCAAGATGATCCGCCACCTCGGCTCCGCGCTCACCGACGTCACCTACGTCTTCGACGAGCCGACGATCGGGCTGCATCCCCATGACGTCCAGCGGATGAACGACCTGCTGCTGCAGTTGCGGGATAAGGGCAATACGGTGCTCGTGGTGGAGCACGAGCCAGAGACGATCGCGGTCGCCGACCACGTCGTCGACCTCGGCCCCGGCGCCGGTGCCGCGGGCGGCACCGTCTGCTTCGAGGGCACCGTCGAGGGGCTGCGGGCCAGCGGCACGCTCACCGGCCGCCATCTCGAGGACCGGGCCGCCCTTAAGGAGAAGGTGCGGGTGCCCGCCGGCACCCTGGAGATCCGCGGCGCGACAACGCATAACCTGCGCGACGTCGACGTCGACATCCCGCTCGGGGTGCTTGTCGTCGTCACAGGCGTCGCCGGCTCCGGGAAGAGTTCGCTCGTGCGCGGGTCGATCCCCGCTGGCGCAGGTGTCGTGTCGATCGACCAAGGCGCGATCCGCGGCTCACGACGGAGCAATCCGGCGACCTACACCGGACTGCTTGACCCGATTCGCAAGGCGTTTGCGAAGGCCAACGGCGTGAATGCGGCGCTGTTCAGCGCCAACTCCGAGGGCGCCTGCCCTAACTGCAACGGCGCCGGGGTCATCTACACCGACCTGGCGATGATGGTCGGCGTCGCCACTACCTGCGAGGAGTGCGAGGGAAAGCGGTTCGATGCGTCGGTGCTGGAATATCACCTCGGCGGCCGGGACATCAGCGAGGTGCTCGCGATGTCGGTGACCGAAGCCGGGGAGTTCTTCGGCACCGGAGAGGCGCGCACGCCCGCCGCGCACAAAATCCTCGACTGGCTGGCCGGCGTCGGGCTCGGTTACCTCAGCCTCGGCCAGCCGCTCACCACCCTGTCCGGCGGCGAGCAGCAGCGGCTCAAGCTGGCCACCCACATGGCAGAGAAGGGCGGCGTCTACGTCCTCGACGAGCCGACCACCGGCCTGCACCTGGCCGATGTCGAGCAGTTGCTCGGCCTGCTGGACCGGCTCGTCGAGGACGGCAAGTCGGTCATCGTCATCGAGCACCACCAGGCGGTCATGGCGCACGCCGACTGGATCATCGACCTCGGTCCCGGCGCCGGCCACGACGGCGGCCGGATCGTTTTCGAGGGCACGCCCGCCGACCTCGCCGCCGCCCGCTCCACCCTCACCGGCCAGCACCTCGCGGCCTACGTCGGCACCTGACCGAGGCCCTCCACGAGAAACAACGGCCGCGCGTCGTGCAGCCTGAGCTGGGGGGGCAGGAAGATCCGCATGCCACCGGCGATGAGGACCGCGGCGGCCATCGGCCACCGGCGCTCACCCACCTGGGCACGCTTCGTCGCCATAAGCCAAGATAGCGTGCCCGCCGGCGATCACCGCCGGGCATCACGCTGGCCGGGAGAGGACAAACCATCCCACGCCGCGCCCATGACCCGCAGCCCTTTCCGGCGGTGGGACTGCGGGCCATGCGGGTGGACTGCGGGCCATGCGGGTGGACTGCGGGCGGGCGGTTGGGGCTCTACCAGGCGGGAACCCGGGAGAGCAGTCCGTGACGGGCGAATAGGCGCTGGGCGCTGCGGGGCAGCGGGGTGAACGTGGCCGGGGTCTGGATGCCGAACACCGGTCCCCGGTCGACGATCATCGCGGTGCCGGTGGTGTTCACCCACCACACGCCGGTGGAGGCTGTCTCGGTGTCGGTTCGCCGCTGGTAGAGGACCTGTACGGGTTTTCCGGTGCGCACCGAGAACTCGGTGATCGTGAAACCAAATACCTTGGGCGGGGCGGATGCGTGGAAGAACGGGGCGATGAGTTTGGTGCCGTCGCCGGTGATGAGCGGAATCCCGATGATGCGGTGCCCGGTGTTGTGGTGCTGCCAGCCGACGTCGGTGGCCGGGATGGGGATCCGCGTGCTGGATGCCAGCAGGCTGCCGCCTGGCATGGCGGTGTCCAGCAGACGGAGCTGCCCTGGCGCGTTCCCGGTTCTGGTGCGGCTGGTCACCTCGAACAGCAGCGTCCGGTTATCCGCCTCCCACGAGCTGGAGCCGGTGCCGCCCACCCCGAGGGAGATCTGGCCGATCATTCCATGGCCAGGCCAGGCCCACTCTCGCCCGGCCCCGGTCGCGAGCGAGAAGACCTGAATCTTGGCACCACTCTGCCCGTGGGCGGGCAGCAGTGAGACGGCGAGCTTGCCCCCATCGGGGGACAGCGCCAGGTCCGTGATGGTCACCTTTTCCGGGGGCATGGGCAGGGGTACCAGGCGGCCCGGATGACCCGACCGGTCCAGGACCAGCCGGTAAAACTTGACCGGCCGCGGGGTCAATACGTTGGTGCCCGCCGCAGGCGGGACCCCGGCCGCAAGGACGAACGTCCGGGCGTCACCCGCGGCTGCCACCCACACGAACATCGTGTACGGCCTGGGCGGCGCGACGGTCCCCAGCACCGCTCCGGTGGCGGTCGCGGCGACCACCGCGCGGCCTGGGAGCGTGGGAACGGCGACGAAGTACCGGGGAACCTTGGCGAACGCCCCTGCGGAGTTCGCCCCGCCGGTCCCGCCGGGCCGCAGAAGCGCACCGGAAAGGGCCAGCGACGCGACTATCACGCCGGCCATGGCTGCCGCGGCGGCCACCGGGGCCAGCCACCCCGGCCAGCGGCGCGGGCCAGTGGCCCGGCGGACCAGGCCAGGTGCACGCCAGCCCGTGGCAGCGGCGCGGGTGCGCAAGGGCGTACGGCCCAGGGCGGCGCGCTCAAGGCTCAGCCGGGCCGCCTCGACGACCTCAGGCTCGGGCGGCGGCTCCGCCAGCAGTTGCTGGACCGTGCGTAGCTCATCCATTGGGTTGCTCCTTCGGGCCACCGGCCGGGCCCCCGGCCGGTCTCAGGATGTTCGCCGGGCCGTAACCGTCTGCGGGGTTGGTGCCGCCGAGCGACTCTCGCAGCCGCGTGCGCGCCCGGCTCAACCGTGAGCACACCGTGCCGTAGGGAATGCCCAGCGACTGCGCGACCTCTTGGTTGTCAAGGCCAGCGACGGCCACTAGCAGCAGCACATCCCGGTCGCCGCTGCTCAGCTTGGCCAGCGCAACAGCCAGCGCCGGCCCGGCCGCCGCCGCAGCGACCCGCTCTTCGACCAGGTCCTCATCACTAGGTGCCACACCTTGAGCGTGTGCCCGCGCCAGCGCACGGTAGCGGCGCTGCTCCTGGCGCCGGTAGGTGCCGGCCAGGTTGGTGGCGATCCCGTACAGCCACGGCCGGGCACACTCACGGCTCAGGTCATACCGCTGGCGCTGGGCAAACGCGGCGGTGAATACCTCCGCCGCCAGATCATCAGCGATCCTGCCCCCCACCCGTGCCGCCAGATACTGGTGGATCCGGCCAAAGTAGCGCCGGAAGATCGCTTCGAACCGTTCTGGCTCGGCCCATGACTGCTCGATCACCGCGGCATCGGTCGCGGGCGGGCTGGTGGGTTCACCGGTCACAATCACCACTCACATCCTCTGTGGGGCGACTCCTTCACCCTGTTGTTAGCCGAAGTCCCTTGCCGTATTCGCGGCGGGCTCACTTGGCTTGGCGATCAAGGCTGGCCGAGGCGCCCATCCTCTCCAGGATGGGGGCAGCTACCAGTATGGATTCATGAAGACCGCGATGAGCTGCTCGGGACGAGCACTAAACGCAGCGATGCGGGGCACGGGGGTCCACAGAGCTACCCGGTTACCTTGACGAGGAACAGCCACGCGTTGACCACCCCGCCCAGCAGACTCGCAATGACGGCGGGGATCAGCCAGTACAAGCCACCACCGGCCTTCACCAGGAAGGTGAGCCCGGCGACGCCGACGAGCACGGCGGTGATCATGTTGGGCGAGAACCTTTCGATGTACCGGGCCGGGCCCTTGTCGGCGCTGTGACCTGCTCGCCTGTCCAAGATGAGCAGAGCCGCGCCCGAGACAAGGGCCACAGCCAGCAACTCCGAACCGAGAGCCGCCGCTGGCTGGGGAGCGACCAGCAAGACCGCGACAAGCACCGAGGTCATGAACAGCACCAGAGTCTGAGCGGCGCGGGAGCTGAGGCTGCGCGATGCGCCCACCGCGTCACTTCTGACCGAAAGCGCCACGAACAGCAGGCCCGTCAGCGCACCAGCAACGGCGGCGACGGCCTCACCGAAGCTGAGCCACGCTGTGGTCGTGTACCCCACCGGGCCACCTCCCAGGTCTTCGGCCACGGACGAGCCGATTCAATCAGCGTCTTGTGAACGAGCGCACGAACGGGCCTTTCTTGCTATTGACCAATATCTGAGAAAAGGACTACGTTCGGCCAGGGACGGCGCGCCGCAGGGCGGGGGATGCGGCGGCGCCCTTTGGATTCGCGCAAGGCGACCGAAGGAGGCGCGCTCAATGGCTCGTATGTCTGGACTCCGTTACCCGCGTCCCTGGCTCCTGCTGGCAGCATGCGTGGCGGTAACCGCATTGGCTGTGCCCAGCGCCAGCCTGGCCGCCTCGCACCCGGCGGCCACGCGCCCCGGGACCAGCGCCACCCACAAGGCGCCCGGCACGTCCTCCTACCAGGGCCCCGCCTTCGGCAACCTGGACTGCAACGGGCACAGCCCGATCCAGCACCCAATCAAGATGGGCGGCTACATCTGCGCCGAGGTCCACGGCGGCACGCACAACGGTCACCTGGCGGACAACGGCTACTACATCGGCCACGACGAGCCGACCGTGCAGTTCTACTCGAACAAGCCGGGCTCCTCGAACAACGTCAGCTACGTGCAGACCCTGCCGCGCGACCCCAAAGCCCTGCCCACGGTGCACGGACCGTTGAAGGACACCACGCACTTCTTCGAGCTGATGCCGACGCTGTGGTACGCGATGGCCCTCTGCGACCCCAACTCCTTCCCGCTCCTGCCGTGCAAGCCGGACAGTGACTCGAACTCACCACACGGCAACTACCCGGGCGGCGGCAGCGCCTTCCTTGAGCTGCAGTTCTACCCGCCTGGGTTCGCTCCGTTCGCGGACGCCCTGAGCTGTGACAACTCGCATTGGTGCGCGGCACTGACCATCGACTCGCTGGAGTGCCAGGCCGGGTTCTCCGTCTGCAACAACAACTGCGTCGAGCCGATCAACTTTGCGTTCGTCCAGACCAACGGCGTTCCGACCGGGCCGCCGAGCCCGCAGAAGGCCAACCTCAACACGGCGACGCCGAACCAGCGCACGCTGCTGATGAACCCCGGCGACAAGCTCGCGATCCACATCTTCGACAACAAGAGTGCGGGTGCACTGGAAACACAGGTCCGAGATCTCAGTACCGGTAAAACCGGGTTCATGCTGGCCTCGGCCAAGAACGGCTTCATGAACACCTCGATCGCGGATTGCAGCGGCACGCCGTTCAACTTCCAGCCGGAGTACTCGACCGCCAGCACGGTCAACCAGGGCGGCTGGGCAGCGGCGAACATCAACGTCGCCTACGAGGTCGGGCACTTCACCCCGTGCACCAAGCTGAAGGTCTTCGCGCCGATAGACGTGCAAGGCCACCTCGACAAGTCCTGGAACTTCTGCACCGGACCGTACGAGAACGCAGGCCCGCCGGATGGCTCGCCAGGCAGCGGCGAGACGAACGATGCCCCCTGCTTCCCGGCCGGTGATACCCATGGCTCGCTCAACGCGGACCCCAACCTGGTGACCGGCTGCCTCGGCGGTGACCTCGACTACGACGGCACCTCGTACTGGCGTAATTGGCCGAGTTCGACCACCCCGAACATGTGGCCGTCGGCGCTGACGATCACGCCGCCGACGACAGGTGGTGCGGGCTATTCGAAGATCCAGTTCCTGACCGACAACCCGGCCTCGAACGTCAAGTGCAACCCGCAAACAGGCGCCGGCTGTGTGATCCCGCCGACCCAGGCGCCTGGCAAGTTCTATCCGTACTGGACCCTGGCCAAGGTCCACGGCACCTGCGTGTGGGAGTTCGGGCAGATGACCAACGGCAAGAGCTTCGGCGGGGACAAGCAGTACGGCACGTTCACCACGGCCTTGGGCCTCGCCGAGCTCGCGAGCAAGATCATGCCCAACCCGCACTGCTAACACGCTCACCTGCTGAAACAGTCAGCGAGCTAGGAAGTGCCCCGGGCGGGGAGAGCGGGCCTGACGCAGGCCTGGTCCTCCCCGCCCGAGGGCACTTTTTCATGCCATACGCAACGGTGCGGCCCGCCGCCGCCCTGTCCGGTGCGCGGCCGCCCGTGGTTACCTGCCCGCCGGCCTGGTTCGCCGGCTGGTGCCCACCGCGGCGAACGAACTCCGGTCCCCAGCCCAGCCCAGCCCGCCCGGCGGCACGGCCTCCTCCAGGCGGCGCAGGTCGTCCTCGGTCAACTCCACGTCGGCCGGCCGAGCGGGGATGACTGGCCAGGGAATGCGCTTATCAGCGCATGACAAGCTCAGGCAAAGAACGCGGGGGGCACTCGGATCCGTGTGGCATCCTTGCCGCCATGAGGACAGGTCAGTCCCGGTGGGACGAGGGTCAGTCCCGGTGGGGCGGGTCCGCGGCACCGGCCTGGTACCCGGCAAGCAAGGTCCCGCTCATCACTGCCTACTTCTGGATCATCAAGCTGCTGAGCACCGCCATGGGCGAGGCGACCTCGGACTACATGGTCCGGACGATCAACCCGGTGATCGCGGTGCTGTTCGGCTTCACCGGCTTCGTGATCGCCATGGTGCTCCAGTTCCGCGCCAAGGCCTACAACGCCTGGATCTACTGGCTCGCCGTCGTCATGGTCGCCGTGTTCGGCACCCAGGCCGCCGACGTGCTGCACATCAAGTTCGGTGTCCCGTACATCGCGTCCACCACGTTCTACGCGATCGTGCTCGCGGTGATCTTCATCCTCTGGTACCGGACCGAGGGGACGCTGTCCATCCACAGCATCCGCACGCCGCGGCGGGAGGTCTTCTACTGGGCCACGGTGCTGGCCACGTTCGCGCTGGGCACCGCGACCGGCGACCTGACCGCCAGGACCTTGCACCTGGGCTACCTCACCTCGGGCATCTGGTTCTCGATCGCGTTCGCGATGGTCGCGGTGGCGCACTGGAAGTTCCGCCTGAACCCGATCCTGGCCTTCTGGATCGCCTACGTGCTGACCCGGCCGGTCGGTGCGTCGTTCGCGGACTACGTAGCGTTCCCGCACTCGGTGGGTGGCCTTGGCGTGGGGCATGGGCCGGTCGCCTTGGCGCTGACGGTCGTGATTGTGATCCTCGTTGCATATCTGGCGGTGACCCGCAAGGACGTCGAGGACCCGCGGCAGGCGCCGGACTCGGCCGCTTCGTCCCGGTACAGCCGCGCCGGGCAGCAGCAGCCCGGGTACCCGCCCAGGTCTCGCTCGATGCCGCCGCACGCCGCCCGGCCGGACCCGCCCCTGCGCTACCCCGGGCAGTACCCGGATGAGCGCTATCCCGGCGAGCAGTATCAAGGGCAGCGCGGCTCCGGGCGGCAGTATCCGGAGGAGCGGTACGCCGGGGAGCAGCGCCATGGGCAGCGGTACCCCGGGGAGCAGTATCCGGAGGAGCAGTACGCCGGCGAGCGGTATCAAGGGCAGCGGTACCCCGGGGAGCAGTATCCGGAGGAGCGGTATCCAGGGCAGCCGCACCCCGCCGCGCCCGGGTCGTCGATGCCCCCGCGCCGCTCCGGGCCGCCGTCCCGGTCCGCACCGCCGCAGCAGCCGCCCGAGCCCCGGCCACCGCAGGAACGGCGCCCGTCCCGCCAGTCAGGGCAAGCGCCTGAGCCCTGGCCTGACGAGGATGAGGCCGAACAGACGGCGTGGGGCTTCTTCATGTGGGATGAGTAGCTGCCCGGGAAGACTGTCGGTGGGCCCGCTTAAAATGAAACAACTATGGCCACTAAATCTGAGGCGGGCACGCTGCCCCGTGTCCAGCCAGACGAACTCGAGGCATACCGCCGCGAGCTGACCGGGTACTGCTACCGGATGCTCGGCTCCGGCTTCGAGGCCGAAGACGCAGTCCAGGACACGATGCTCCGGGCGTGGCGGTCGGCGGACCGCTTCGAAGGCCGGGCGAGCGTGCGGTCGTGGCTCTACCGGATCGCCACCAACGTGTGCATGGACATGCTGCGCGGCCGCAAGCGGCGCGCCCGGCCGATGGAACTCGGGCCGCCCTCCCCGCCGGACGAGGGGCACCTCGAGGGCATGCTGCCCGAACATCTGTGGGTCTCGCCGATCCCCGATGCCCGGGTACTTCCCGAGGACGGGGATCCGGCCGAGATCGCGGTCGCCAGGGACACGGTCCGCCTGGCGTTCGTCACCGCGTTGCAGCACCTGCCCGCACGGCAGCGGGCGGTGCTTATCCTCTGCGAGGTGCTGCGGTGGCCGGCTGCGGAGACCGCCGAACTGCTGGACACCAGCGTTGCCGCGGTCAACAGTGCGCTGCAGCGGGCCCGGGCGACCCTTGCCGCGCTCCCGGACACCGCGCGGCCCCGGAAGGTCACCGCCGACCAGGCCTCCCTGCTCGCCAGGTACGTGAGCGCGTTCGAGCGTTACGACATGGCCAGCCTGGTCACCCTGCTGCACGAGGACGCTATCCAGTCGATGCCGCCGTTCGCGATGTGGATCGAGGGCGCGCGGAACATCACCGCCTGGATGGTGCTGCCCGGGCCGAGCGAGTGCCGGGGATCACGGCTGCTGCCGGTCACGGCCAACGGCTGCCCCGGGTACGGGCAGTACCGCCGCGATCCCGCGGGCGGGCACAAGCCTTGGGCGCTGCAGGTGCTGGAGATCTCCGGTGACCGCATCGCCGGGATGCACATGTACCTGGACGCCGAGGGCCTCTTCCCCGTCTTCGGGCTCCCCGCCCACCTTCCGGCGTAGCCCGGCAGCGGCGGCCGGGCTGCTCGGTGACCGCAGGTCACCTTCCCCCGAAGCCCCGCGCAGTACTAGCCCGCGGGAGCGCCCCTCCGGACCCCCCGGTGGCCTGCGGCCCCTGCGGCTTCGTCGCGGGGCCTTGGCCCTGCGCTACAGCTAGCCCAGGGGGGCGACCCCCTGGAACCCCGCCCACCGCCCGGGGGACAATTTCCCGGACAGCCCGAAGAGGGGCAGCCGCGCACAGGAGGGAGGAGCGCCGATGACCGTCGTCGCGACCTGCCAGCTCGGGCTCGCGGTCGGGGAGGTCGAGTCGAACCGGGCCGCCGCCGCGTCCGCGATCGTGGAGTCCGCGGGCCATGGTGCCGAACTCGTGGTGCTGCCGGAATTGTGTGACAGCGGCTACGTGTTCACCGGCGAGGCCGAGGCGCGCAAGCTGGCCACCCCCGCCGCCGACAGCCCGACCCTGCGCGAGTGGCAGGCACTCGCCGCGCGGTACCGGACGACCATCGCGGGCGGGTTCTGTGAGCTGGGCGAGGACGGCCCGGTCTACAACAGCGCGGCCTTCGTAGGCTCGGACGGGGTCCTGGCCGTGTACCGCAAGGCGCACCTGTGGGACGCCGAGAAGCTCGTCTTCACGCCGGGTGACGCGCCGCCGCCCGTCGTCGACCTGTCGTTCGGCCGGGCGGCCCTGATGATCTGCTACGACCTGGAGTTCCCCGAGTGGGTCAGGCTCGCCGCCCTGGCTGGCGCGGACCTCATCGCGGCCCCCGTGAACTGGCCCGCCATGCCGGTGCCCGCGGGTGAGCGGCCCTGCGACGTGGTCCGGGTGCAGGCGGATGCCTGCGTCAACGGTGTGTTCATCGCCGTGGCGGACCGCTGCCGCGTGGAGCGTGGGGTGTCCTGGGTAGGCGGCACCGTCATCGTGGGACCGGACGGCTATCCGCTGGCCGGGCCGGTCACCGCGGACGAGCCCGCCGTCCTCGTGGCGTCATGTGAGCTGACACGCGCCAGGAACAAGCAGGTCAGCGCGCACAACGATGTGCTGACCGACCGCCGCCCCCTGCTGTACCGGCAGGTGGCCGAATAACCGGCCGCCGCCGCGCGGGCCTGCCGAGCGGGGTGGCGGATGACCTTGCCGATGAAGTGGCTGCCCCGTCGGGCATCGATGCCATCGTCAAACGGGTGATCTGCCCGGCCGCGGCTCCGCTTGCTCGCGATCCCTGACCAGGATGCCAAGCAGCCAGCCCACGACGCCCACGATGATCGCGCCCCAGAAGGCCGGCCAGAAACCCGTGATGTGGAACGGCAGGTTCAGCTTGCCAGCCACCCAGCTGGTGAGCCAGAGCAGCAGGCCGTTGACGACCAGGCCGACGAGGCCGAGCGTGAGCACGTAGAACAGACAGCCGACCGTCTTGACGATCGGCTTGAGCACCGCGTTCACCACGCCGAAGATCAGGGCAACCCCCACGAGCGTGAGAATCCTCGACCCGAGCGAGGCGGTCTGCAGTTCGATACCGGGCACGACCGCCGTCGCCACCGCCAGGGCAGCCGCCGAGGCCAGCACGCGGAGCAGGAAACGCATGCCTCATCCTGGCATAACGGACTCCGCGGCGGCGCTCCACGCGGGGATGCGATCCATCCTGACCAGCCCGGCCACGCAGCACCGGTATCTGTGGCGGCAGCTCGGACTGGTTATCCTGCTTTTGCTGATCTTCGGCGTCGAACTTGCCTGCGGCATTGCTGTCATCGCGGGCCCTCGCCGCAGTGAGCCGGTCCAGTTGATCGGCTACGCCCTCGTTACGTCGCTGCTGGTAGGAATCGCGCGGGCGTGGGAACTCGTCGGCGGCGTGGACACCGGGATTATTGCCTCGATCGCCGTGCTTACCGGCCACCGGCGCCGGTCAGATCCGCCAGGCCCGGGCGGTCCTGCTCTGGGGACCCTTCGCACCACTGAAACTGGCGACACCCCTAGACCGGAACCTGATGCCCATCAGACAGGCGAACGCGGCGAGTGAGCTTGACGAGGCCATGCACACCAGGGCAGGCCTGCTGCCCTGTGCGCACTTCACTGGGGCCTGATGCGCGGCCAACGGTATCCGCTTAGCCGTGAGCGGTTCCGGCGGTCCTTTATCCGGTGCCTCACGTGGAGATCGTGTACTGCCACAGAGAGCTCATGTGCCCTGGATGTGCCTTCGGATATGCCCCGGTGAGAGGTATTCGCCGGTCACGATACCCATGGTGCTATTTCCAGCGGAAATGCACGAAAATTCGGCCGTAATTCTTGGAGTCTTTCTCGACCCGGTGATACAGGGCCTTGATCTCTTTTTGATCGAGGAACCTGAGGACCCGCTTCTTGAGCTGGCCCGACCCTTTACCGGGAATGATCTCGATCATCGGTGCCTTCTTCGCCACCGCCTCGTCGATGATGGCCCGCAGCGCCCGGTCGATGTCATAGCCCCGGTTGTAGATATCGTGCAGGTCCAGCTTGAGCTTCAACGCGCCGTCTTCCCTACCGTTGGGTGAGCCCAGCGTAGCCGGTGCCCGGTTGCCCGGCCCTTGCCATGCCCGGTGGAGGATCAGCCGCCCGCTGCGGTCAGGCCGAGGCGGCGGATGATCTCGTCGGCCGTCTCGGCGGGCGAGTGGACGGCGAGCACCGCGAAGGTTCGTTCGGCATCATCGGGCATTTCCAGGTCGGCAAGTTGGCTCTGCAGTAGCCGTGCGGGAAAAAAGTGGCCGCGCCGCGTGGTCAGCCTGGCGACGAGCGTATCCGGATCGACCAGCAGTATCACCATCCGGACCGCAGGCCTGCCGCGGTACAGGTAGTCGCGGTAGGAGCGCTTGAGCGCGGAACAGGCGACCACGGCGGACTCGCCCGCGGCGATCCGCTGGTCCATCCAGGCTGCGACCGTCTCCAGCCAGGGCCAGCGGTCGGCATCGGTGAGCGGCTGCCCGGACCGCATCTTGGCGATCTGGGCAGGCGAATGGAGCGCATCGGTGTCCTCGAAGATCCAGCCCAAGCGGGTGGCCAGGACGCTCCCGATGGTCGACTTGCCGGTCCCGGAGGTCCCGGCCAGCACCACGATCATGTCGTAGCAGCCTACCGATCGCAGGCGCCGGGCCAAGGGCTGGCCGTGCGGGGCTCAGGGCAGGGTGATCGTGACGCAGCAGCGTCCCTCGGCCGGGGCGAGCCGCGCCTGCGCTCCGCTGCCAAGCTCGCCGAGGAGGCCGCGCAGCAGGTGCAGGTTCATCGTGCAGACCAGGTCAGGATGGCGGGCGACCAGTTCGTGGAACGGGCAGTTGGCCAGGTGAATGCAGCCTCCGGGGCCGTGTCTCGGCTCGTAACCTGACCTGCCGAGCAGTTCGGCCAGATCCGTGCCGCCCGCGGCGATCTGCCGTCCCGCCTGGCCGGCGGCCTGCGCGACGGCCTCGCCGGCCGGTGTGGCCTGGCACTGGAGGAGTTCAAGCGCACTGGCCAGCACCTCCCCGGCGATCTCATACCGGCGTGGCGGCAGCGAGACGGCGAACTGCCTGGCTGCCCGTGCGTACAGCTTGGCCGTCCGGCCCGCGCCTGGCCCGGTCCGTCCGGACAGCCGGGCGAACCGGGTCTCCAGCAGGCCGTCGTCGACGAGGCGCTCCAGGTGGAAGGCGGCCGTTGCCCGCTTGGTGCCGGTCGCGGTGGCCGCCTCGTCGCGGGACACCGGGCGGTCCTGTGCCGCGACGAAGCCGTAGAGCGCGCGGCGGGTCGGCTCGCCCAGTGCGGCGAGCGCGTCAAGGCCACCGGGCGCCGGGCCCGGCCCCTTCCGGCCGGCAGGCATGCCACTCATGGTAGGAGCGAGCGGGCCATCACTGCGCGTGCCTGGTGAGGGCCAGGAACTCGCCGCGGGACCTGGCGTCGGTGCGCAGTTCCCCGCGCAGGGCGCTGGTCACCGTGCGGGACCCTCGGGCCCGGACGCCGCGCAGGGTCATGCACAGATGCTCAGCCTCGAGCACCACGCCCACGCCGCGCGCACCGAGGTGGCCCGCCAGCCAGTCCGCGACCTGCTGGGTGAGCCGTTCCTGCACCTGCAGCCCGGCGGCGAAGTGCTCCACCACCCGGGCGAGCTTGGACAGGCCGACGATCCGGCCGCCGGGCAGGTAGCCCACATGCGCGTAGCCGTAGAACGGCAGCAGGTGGTGCTCGCACAGCGAGCGGAACGGCACCTCCCTGGCCACGACGAGTTCGTCGTAACCCTCGTCGTTGGCGAAGGTGGTGGGCAGGAACGCCGACGGCGTCAGCATCTCGGTGAACGCGCTTGTGACGCGTTGCGGGGTCATCGCCCGGTGCTCTCCCCCGACCGGGTATCCCAGAGCGGCGAGTAGTTCGGTCACGGCGCGTTCCGCTCGCGGGCGGTCGATGCGGGGAGAGGTACGCAGCGGCACCACGTTCTCGGCAGTCATCGGGCTCCTACTTGGCTCGTGTGCCCCACGGGCTACCGGTACCCGGCCGCCACGCCCGGGAGGGCGAGGTCCGCTTCTAAGAAAGACAAATGTTAACGTTAGATCGCGCCTGCTGCTCCCGTCAAACGGCGCTGGCCCGAGGCGCGCCATAAAGGTCCCTGGTCTCAGGTTCAGAGGGAGCACAGAAGCTCTGCCAACGGCCAACAGAACCGCGCTTGGTTACCTCAGGTGTACCGGACTCCGGCAGACCGTCTGCCGGAGAAGATCTGAGGAGCTCACGCCATGACCGCCGTTGTCTGGGCCAACATCCTGCTGGCCCTGCCCTTCCTCGTCACCTTCATCGCGGTCCCGCTGTGGTGGACCGCCAGGCGCCCGCCGGCCGGCCCCGACCACACCGAATCCCGCGCCTACCTCCGCACCCGCACCGCCTTCGCCGAGGCCCTAGCCCGCCGCCAGGCCGCCCGTACCCGCACGGCCCCGACAGCGCGCACCCATGCGGCCTAGCGGGTGGGGTCAGCCCGCGTACGGAGAGCCGTGCGCCAGCGCCCAGCTCAGCCATCACCCCGAGCGCCTGAGACGGATCAGCCGCGGCGGCCTAGGCTCATTTCATCCCAGCACTGGGCGGCGGCCGGTTGCCAGTCGGCGTGCTTACGGTGGAACAACTCGGCTGCCTGGGACCCGCTCCAGTTCGCTGGGAGCAGCGCGCGAGGGAGTTGGGGGTCAAGGAACGGGAAGCGCCGCCATTCGTGCACCAGCCTGGTCTGGGCGTGCAGGGCCTCGGCGCGTCCGGCCGGCTCCAGCGCGCAGAAGCCGGCCAGGAACGCCTCGTAACGCTCCTCCAGCGCGGTCAGGTCCCACGCCCGGCTGACCATCTCGTCCTGGCCGCCAATGCGGCCAAATGCCGCAGTGAACGACATCGCGCACGCGGCGAGACCGAGTTCCTTGACGACATCCAGCGCCTCGTCCTCCCGGCCGAGATGCGGTGAGATCCACACGCCAGCCTCGGGGGATCCGAATCCCGCCCAGCTCAGCCGGGTTCTGAGCCGGTGCCGCAAATCCCGCTTGGACTCCGGCACCGAGACAAGGAGCAGCAGCCAGCGGCCGTCCCAGGGGCGCTCGCTGCGGCCGAATTCGTAGATGCGCCTGGCACCCTCGCTGAGCAGCCGCCGCGCCGAGGGCGTCAGTTCCCAGCGGGTCCGCCGGCCCACCCGTTCGGAGACAAGCAGCCCTTCGGCGGCCGCACGGGCGAGCGCCTGGCGCGCCGACTTCTCCGTTACCCCGAACCCGGCCAGCGTGTCGACGAGCATCCACGTCCAGACGGGCCGGCCGGCGGGCAGCACGAACTCCCCCAGCACGGTCATGAGCAGGGACCTGGCGCTGGTGTGCCGCACTTCGCGCCGCCTGATGACCTCTGGCGGCCGTGCCGCGTCATCCGCCGTCATCGGCCGGCTTCCTCCGCCCTGGCCGGAGCCGTTGGTCGCGGCATCAGGGTACGGCACGTCGGCTTCGCCGGCCGCTGGCCACGCCCGGCGCCCGGCGCGGGCAGGTGCGGTCGCCGCCGGATGAACCGACGGGCCAGACTGGTGCTGAGAGACTTCGCCGGCGGGGGTCCGCGGGATGGGAGGACCAGCAGATGGCACAGGGAGCGCGGCTTGGCTCTGTGGTCATGTTCGTGCACGAGCTGGACAGGTCGGTGGGGTTCTATGCCGACGTCCTGGCGCTGGAGGTCGCCGACCGCAGCCCGACGGCGGCGCTGCTCACCAGTCCAGGGGGCGCGGGCCTGATCCTGCGTGCCATGGGCCAGACCGCGCCGCATCCGCTTGGGTCTGTGGGCGTCCAGTACGTCGTCTGGACCGCCGCAGGGAGAGAGGACCTGGCCAGGTGCGAGCGCGCCCTGGCCGGTCATGGGGCTCATCGCGGCACCCGCAGCAACGACGGCATAACGGTGGTGGAGGGCCGGGATCCCGACGACATGGTGCTGATGATGACCTATCCCGGTCCGGACCAGTTGCCCCTGCGCGAGCTGCCGGTCCGGATCTACGGGTGGTGAGTACCGGCCTGCCGGATCTTCACCGGGCCTGATCTGGCTAGGCTGGACCGTGTGCTTGGGCTCCCTGACGGCATTCGCGGCTGCCTGTTCGACATGGACGGCGTCCTCACCAAGACCGCGCAGGTCCACGACGCCGCGTGGCAGGAGATGTTCGACGGCTACTTGCGCGAGCGTTCCCGGAGGACAGGCGAGCCCTTCGTGCCGTTCGACCGTGCCGCGGACTACGAGAACTTCGTCGACGGGAAGCCACGGGCCGACGGGACCCGCTCCTTCCTGCAGTCCCGCGGCATCGAACTGCCCGAGGGCAGCCCGGACGACCCGCCGGACGCGGAAACGGTCGAGGGCTTGTCCAACCGCAAGAACGAGATCCTGCTGCGCCGGATCCGGGAGGACGGGGTGGCGGCGTACCCGGGCTCGGTGCGCTACGTGCGGGCCGCCCGTGACGCCGGCCTGCGACGTGCGGTCGTGACGTCGAGTGCCAACGGCCGGGACGTGCTTGCCGCCGCCGGGATCGGGGACCTGTTCGAGGCGCATATCGACGGGCTGACCATCGAGCGGGAGCACCTGCGGGGCAAACCTGCCCCCGACACCTTCCTGGCCGGGGCGCGGGCTCTCGGGCTGGAGCCCCGGGCGGCCGCGGTCTTCGAGGACGCGCTGGCCGGGGTGGCGGCCGGCCGGGCCGGGCGGTTCGGGTTCGTGGTCGGGGTGGACCGGCTCGGGCAGGCGGACGCGCTGGCCGGGCGCGGTGCGGACGTTGTGGTGACCGACCTTGACGAGTTGCTGGACCGCCCGTGATCAAGCAACCGGTGTTCCACGTGGAACCGTGGCGCCTGCGCGAGAAGGCGCTGGACCTGGACCTGCTGGCGCAGACCGAGTCGGTGTTCGCGCTGTCCAACGGGCACATCGGCTGGCGGGCCAACCTTGACGAGGGTGAGCCGCATGGCCTGCCCGGAAGCTATCTCAACGGCGTCTACGAGAGCCTGCCGCTGGTCTCCGCGGAGTCGGCCTATGGCCTGCCGGAGTCCGGGCAGGTGATGGTCAACGTCACCAACGGCAAGCTGATCCGCCTGTTCGTCGATGACGAGCCGTTCGACGTCAGGTACGGCATGCTGCGCTCGCATGAGCGGGTGCTTGACTTCAGGACCGGCGTGCTCAGCCGCCGCGCAGAATGGGTCTCCCCGGCCGGCGGGGCCGTCCGGGTGTCCTCCGAGCGGCTGGTGTCGTTCACCCAGCGGGCGATCGCGGCCATCCGGTACGAGGTGGAGCCGCTGGAGGGCCCGGTCCGGATCGCGATCCAGTCCGAACTGGTGGCCAACGAGCAATTGCCGGCCGATACCGGTGACCCCAGGCACGGCATGGACATCGACCATCCGCTGGTGCAGGAGTTTCACGCCTCGCGCGAGCAGGCCGCGGTCCTTGTGCACCGGACCGCCCGCAGCGGGCTTCGGGTCGCCGCCGCCATGGACCATGTGATCGACGGGCCCGACGTCCGCGTGGAGTCCCAATCCTTCGACGACGGCGCGCTGGTCACCGCGGCGGCGGTCATGACACCGGGGCAGCGGCTGAGCGTGATCAAGTTCGTCGCCCACGGCTGGTCCGGG
>DASXKD010000028.1:0-11673 GCA_036497045.1 Streptosporangiaceae bacterium
CATCCGCGCGGCGCTCTTCCAGACCGCGGCGCTGTCGGTGGCCCGGCTTGGCACGCTGATGGAACCCTCGTTCACCAGCCTGAACGCCTTCCTCGCGGAGGACCGGGCCAGCTCGGGCGTGATGATCCTGGAGTACGTGGCGCACTCGGCGGTCGCCGACATACGCCGCTTCGCCACGCCTGCCGCCCTGGGCGGCGCGGTGCTGTCCCGGGGGGTGGAGGAGCACGCGGGCTTCGCCACCCAGTCGGCCCGCGCCACCAGCGACACCGTGGCCGCCTACCGTGCCGTGCTGGCCTGCGAACTGATCGCCGCGACCAGGGCACTGCGGATGCAGGCCCGGGTGCCGGCCGACGGCGGCGGCCTGCGCGAGGCCTACGACCTGGCCGATGCCGCACTGGACCGGGCCACCGCCGACTGGCCGCTGGACAGCGACCTGGCCGCGGCGGACGGCGTGCTGGCCGCGCTGGCCGCGGTGGCACCCTGGCCGGCGGCGGGCCCATGACGTCCTGCGCGGACGTGCCGCGCCGTGGCCGGTGACGCGGCGATGAGGCGCTGATGCCCCGGTCGTGGCAGGCTGTGGGTCAGGCTAGTCTTCCCCCGGCCGGGGAAGCGCGATCCGCGCGGCCGGAGGAACGCCCAGAGACAATGGAGAGCCGATGAGCATTATGGGCACGCGGGTGCTGCGGACCGAGGATCCGCGGCTGCTGACCCAAGGCGGCGTCTACACCGACGACCTGCGCCTGCCGGAACTGACCGGCGCGGCCTACGTCACCGTCGTCCGCAGCCCGATCGCGCACGCGCTGATCACCGGCATCGACACCAGCGCTGCGGCCGAACTGCCTGGGGTGGTCGCCGTGCTCACCTCAGCCGACATGCCCGCCCCGCCGGAGGGCGGCGACGCCACGGCCGAGCCGCTGCTCGCGGCCGACCGGGTGCGCTACGTCGGCGAGCCGGTGGCCCTGGTCCTGACCGAGGGCCGCTACCAGGGCGAGGACGCGGCGGAACTGGTCAGTGTCGACTACGACCCGCTGCCCGCGGTCCCCGGCATCGAGGAGGCCCTGACCGGCGAGACGCTGCTGTTCCCCGGCACGGAAAGCAACATCCTCGCCACCGGGACGGCGGGGGAAGGTGACGACACCAGCTTCGACGGCTGCGACGTGGTGCTCGAGCGGACAATCGTGAACCAGCGGCTCGCCCCGGTCCCGCTGGAGCCGCGGGCGATGGCGGCAGCCTGGACCGGCGACCGGCTGACGATCTGGTCCAGCACCCAGAACCCACAGCTCGCGCGCGGTGCCATCGCCGGGGCCTTGGGGCTCGACCCCGCGTTGATCCGGGTGATCACGCCGGATGTGGGCGGCGGGTTCGGCGCCAAGGTCGCGGTGGACCGGGACGCCATCTGCGTCGCCTGGGCGGCCAAGCACACCGGGCACGCGGTCCGCTGGATCGAGTCCCGCAGCGAGAACCTGGTGGGCATGGTGCACGGCCGGGCCCAGCGGCAGACCTACAAGATCGGCGGGACGACGGATGGCCGGGTGCTCTCCTACCGCCTCGACGTCGTGCAGGACTGCGGTGCCTTCAACCGCCTCGGTGCGTTCCTGGCGCAGCTCACGGTCCTGATGGCGGCCGGGGTGTACGACCTCCAGCACGGGGGCGCCTCGTTTCGTGCCGTGGTGACCAACACCACGCCGATCGCCGCCTACCGGGGGGCAGGCCGGCCCGAGGCGGCCGCGGCGATCGAGCGGGCGATCGACGACTTCGCTGCCGAGATCGGCATGGACCCCGCGGAGGTGCGCCGGATCAATGTGGTGCCCCCGGACAAGTTCCCTTTCACCACCGCGACCGGCGCCACCTACGACACCGGTGAGTACGCGGCCGGGCTGGAGCGGGTGCTGGCCGCCGCCGACTACCCCGCGCTGCGGGCCGAGCAGGCGCGCCGCCGGGAGGGCGCGGACACCGTACAGCTCGGCCTCGGGATCTCGGTCTACGTGGAGATCACCGCCGGGGACATGGGCGGGGAGACGGCCCGGGTGGTCGTCGACGACACCGGCGCGGCGACCGTGTTCACCGGCAGTTCCGCGCACGGGCAGGGGCACCACACCGCCTGGGCGATGCTGGTCCAGAATGAGCTGGGCATCCCGATGGAGTCGATCACCGTCGTGCACGGCGACACCGATGCGATACCCGAGGCGATCGGCACCTTCGGATCCCGGTCGCTGCAGCTCGGCGGGACCGCGGTGGTCCAGGCCGCGGGCGTGGTCAAGGAGCAGGCACGGCGCCTGGCCGCGGAGATGATCGAGGCGGCCGAGGCGGACCTGGAACTCGACACGGCACGCGGCACCTGGCAGGTGCGCGGCGACCCGGCGTCGGCGCTGAGCTGGGGCCAGATCGCCGAGCGAGCCGGGCCGGACGGCCTGGCCGCCGACGCCCGCTTCGATGCCAGCGCGCCGACGTTCCCCTTCGGCGCGCACCTGGCCGTGGTGGAGGTGGACACCGAGACCGGCAAGGCGACCCTGGTGCGGCACGTGACCGTGGACGACGCCGGGAGGATCCTCAACCCGGTGCTCGCCGAGGGCCAGCGGCACGGCGGAATAGCACAAGGTGTTGCGCAGGCGCTGCTGGAAGAGGTGCGTTACGATCCCGACGGCAACCCGCTGACCAGCACGCTGGTGGACTACGCGGCGATCACCGCGACCGAGCTTCCCTCGTTCGAACTGGTCGCCAGCGAGACCCCGACCCCGATCAACCCGCTGGGGGCCAAGGGGATCGGCGAGGCGGGGACCGTCGGGTCGACGCCGGCGGTGCTGAACGCCGTCATCGACGCCGTATCCCACCTGGGTGTACGGCACATCGACATGCCAGCCACACCGGAAAAGGTGTGGGCCGCGATCAACGAAGCGAGGGCTGCCCGGTGAAGGTGGCGATCAGTGTCAACGGCAGACAAGTAGAAGCGGAGGTCGAGGACCGGCTGCTGCTCGCGCACTTCGTGCGCGAGCAGGCCGGCTTGACCGCTACGAACATCGGCTGCGACACGACCTCCTGCGGCGCGTGCACCGTGCTGCTTGACGGGGAATCGGTGAAGTCCTGCACGGTGCTCGCCGCCCAGGCGGACGGGCACGAGGTCACCACCTGCGAGGGGCTGGCCGGAGCGGACGGCCGGTGGCACGCGGTGCAGCAGGGTTTCCATGCCGAGCACGGCCTGCAGTGCGGGTTCTGCACGCCGGGCATGATGATGGCCGCCGTGTCGCTGCTCGCGGAGAACCCCGACCCCACCGAGGAAGAGGTCAGGACCGGGCTCGAAGGCAATCTCTGCCGGTGCACCGGTTATCACAACATCGTCCGCGCGGTGCTCGCCGCGGCCAGGGACGGCCAGCCAGCGGCGGAGGCCTCATGATCCCGGCACCGTTCTTCTACCGGCGGGCAGGCACCGTCGAGGAGGCACTCGACCTCGCCGCCGGCGCCGGCGACGACGGCAAGTACCTGGCGGGCGGGCATTCCCTGCTGCCGTTGATGAAGCTGCGGTTCGCCGTGCCCGAGGTGCTCATCGACATCGGCCGGCTCGCGGAGCTTTCCTACATCCGTGCCGAGGATGGTCACATCGCGGTCGGGGCGCTGACCCGGCACCACGACCTTGAGCACTCCGAGTTGCTGGCCGCCGAACTGCCGCTGCTCGCGCACGCCGCCGGGCTGGTCGGGGACCCGCAGGTGCGGCACCGGGGCACGATCGGCGGGTCGCTCGCACACGGCGACGCCGCCTCGGACCTTCCCGCGGTGGCCCTGGCCCTGGACGCGACCCTTGTCGCCCGTGGGCCTTCGGGCAGCCGGGAGATCGCCGCGACGGAGTTCTTCAGCGGGCTGTTCGAGACCGCCCTGGAGCCCGGCGAACTCCTCACCGAGATCCGTATACCCAAGCCGGCACAGCGGGGCTGGTCGTTCCAGAAGTTCACCAAGCGCGCCATCGACTGGGCGATCGTGGGAGTCGTCGTGCAGGGCGGGCAGGTGGCCCTGGTGAACATGGGCTCGGTCCCGATGCGGGCCGCCGGGGTGGAGCGGGCCCTGGCTGCCGGCGCGGGACCGGCCGACGCGGCAGCGCATGCCGCCGAGGGCGCCAGCCCGGTCGCCGACCTCGGTGCCAGCACGGCCTACCGGGAGCACCTGGCCCGGGTGCTCACCGCCCGGGCGCTCGCCGAGGCGGCGAGCCGCAACTGACCGGCCAGGCACCGTCAGGCTGCCTTGCCCGCGGCTGCCTGGGCTAGCCAGGCCGTGACCAGCGCGCGGACCTCGCCGGGCAGGCCCAGGACGAGCCCCTCTCGTGCTGAGACCCGGCTGAGAGCTGTCCGGCGCGGTACCTCCCATGGGAAGGCCCAGCGATCGGTGCGATCAACCCGTTATGGTCCCGGTCCTGGGGAGCAGCCGGCTCACCCCGGCGAACGCCATCTACACGTTCATCGGCATCTCCGGTGCGATCGTGCCGCGGGGCGGTCCGGCGCCGGGTCAGTGCAGGTGGATCAGCACTAGGTCCTTGAGCGCGACCATCGTCAGGCCCAGTGCCGCCGCCACAGATACGGTGAAAAACAGTTGCCAGCCGTGCAGTCTGGCCGCCCGCCCGGCGATCCAGGCATGCATGATCAGCAGCAGGATCGTGGCCACCAGCCCGACGTTGGCGGCCACGAGTGCGGATGCCCCCGCGGCCCGGGCCAGCACGAGCGCCAGCAGCGGCAGGTAGGAAGCGCTGACCATCGGCCAGGTGGCGGCCAGTGCCGCCCGTATGTACGCCCTGCTCGGCAGGATTCCGCCCGTTGCCTGCTCGCCAAGAAGCTCGGCGTACTCCTCGGCCAGCCAGTACACGAGCAACGTGACCACGACCGAGACCACAAGCGCAACGGTGGGCAGGTGCCCGCCGGCCGCCGCGAGGATCGCCGCGGTGATGATGGCCCCGTAGATGCCGGCCGCGCGCCGCCGCCCCGCGTTCTCGGCGGCCGGTCCCGCGTGGACTCCGCCGCCGGCCGTGATGCCCGCCATGACCGCCCTACTTCTCCTCGTCCGCGGTCGCGGGCGCCGCCGCCGTCCCGCGGCCGCGGGGTGCCCCGGCCAGCCGCGCCTTGCGGCGGCGGTGGTAACGCCGTCCGAGCGTGAAGGCGGCCACACCGACCGCGACGCCGACCACAAGCGCGCCCACGCTGACCGCGTCGCCGTGGCCGGTGGTGACCTTGCCCGCGCCGTAGACGGTGAAGCCCACCGAGATCACATAGACCGTGCCGGCGAGGAGATTCCAGACCACGAACTGGGTGTACTTCATCCTGGCGATCCCCGAGACCAGGCACGGGGTGAAGAAGACCGCCAAGCGCCCCCACTTGACGTACATGGCCTCCCCGGCGGTGAGCACCCGCTGCCGCCGGGCCAGCAACGGGCCAGGGTGGCTGAGGAGCGCACGGCCCCAGCGAACCCCGATCGAGTACCCGGCCATCCCGCCGGCTTCGATAGCGATGACCGCAACGATCAGTACGGCAGCGATGTCGAGCTGGCCTTGGCTGGCAGCCACGGTGGCGGCACCGAGCACGGTCGCACCGATGCCGGGGATCCCGGCCCACCCGAGCATGATCAGGGCGAAGATGGCGAGGTAGATCCAGAAGCCGTCGGATACCGACGAGCCCGCGGCGGCAAGCGGATGCATCGCCGGCCGTCAGACGCTGCCGTGCGGCACAGGCCGGATGCGGCTCATAGGCGTCATCCCATCCTCCGAAGCCCGAGGATGCCCGGCGCACACGTGCGCCGGGCATCACCCGTCGCGGGGCAGCCGCCCGGACCCTCAGTGCGGGACCGGAGCGATCACCCCGGCCGAGGCCAGGCCGTCCAGCACCAACTGCACGGCGATCGCGGCGATCAAGAAGCCGGACACCTTCTCGGTGACCAGCATGCGGTTCTCATCGAGCTTAGCGCTGACCTGGTTCGCCCAGCAGAAGACCGCAACGTTGATCAGCAACACAACGGCGAGGATGCCGAGGGCCACGGCCAGCATGGGCCTCTGGGAGCGGCCTGGGGTCAGGCGGGCTGGAGCGGAAGGCCGGCCGCGGCGGCGTTGCCGAAGTCGTCGTCCACGCCGGTCACCTGGCGCCCACGGCCGGCCAGCAGCGACGCGGCCACGATCGCGCGGTACCCGCTCTGGCAGTGCACCCACAGCTCGCCCGTGGGCAGCTCACCGGCCCGGCCGGCCAGCTCGTACAGCGGGATGTGCCGGGCGCCGGCGATATGGCTCTCGGCCCACTCCAGCGGGCGCCGGACATCAAGCACCACCGGGCTCCCGGCCGTCATCGCCGCCGCTAGGTCGCCGAACTTGGCCAGCCGCAGCGACGCGAGTTCGGTGCCGGCGGCCCACCGCGGCGGGCCCCCGCTGGCCGCCGCGGCGGGCCGGTCGGCCCAGATCCTGGCCAGCTCCCGCTGCGCCTGCGCCACCTGCTCCGGCGTCTCGCCATGCAGCGTCAGCGGCGCGCCCCACGGCACGGTCCAGCCCAGGTAGCTGGCGAAGCTGTCCTCCAGCGGGAAGCTGACAGACCCGGGCAGGAAACCCGCCGCGAACGCGATGCGGTCCCGCAGGTCGATCACCCACTCGCCGGCATCGAGACGGCGGCGCACCTCGCCGGGCGTGGCCTGGCGGGGCAGCGACAGGTCGGCACCCGGTGGCCCGGCCAGGTTGGCCGGGCTCATGTGGGCGTAGTAGGCGGGCCAGGTGTCCAGGCCCGCGAGCAGGCCGTCCAGATACTCGCGCTCGCCCAGGGTCAGCACCGGGTTCGCCCGCATCTCGGCGGCGATCGTGGAGGACAGGCCACCGGGCTGCCCGGCCGAGCAGAAGCTGCCGAAACCGTGCGTGGGGAAGACCGGGGTACCGCCGGGCAACCGGGCGAGGCGGTGGGCGGAGGCGTACTGCGCCCGGGCGAGCGCGCCGGTGTGCTCGGGCCCGAGCAGGTCGGGCCGCCCGGTGGTGCCGTAGAGCAGCGACCCGCCGGTGAACACCCCGGCCACCTGGCCCCCGGATTCCAGCACGTAGCTCAGGTGGGTGAAGGTGTGGCCGGGGGTGGCCAGCACCCGCAGCCGCAGCGCGTCGCCGACCTCGACCGTGTCGCCGCCGGTGATCGGCGTCCGGTCGAAGGCGACCGGGTCGGCGGCGTTGACCAGGTACGCCGCGCCGGTGGCGGCGACGAGGGCGGGCCCGCCGGTGAGGTAGTCGTTGTGGATGTGCGTCTCGGCGATGTGGGTGATCCGCACCCCGTGCTCCGCGGCCAGCGCGGTGACCCGGTCGGTGTCCCGCTGCGGGTCGATGACCAGGGCGGCGCTGCCGTCATGGACCAGGTAGCTGCGGTCGCCAAGACCCGGTGTCTCGACCGGCAGTACCTCGGCCATGTCTGCCCCTCCCAGCCCCATTGCCGGAGCTTTAAATGTACGGTCATTCGTACTTTCGTTCAAGGTGCGCGAGGGCCTCCGGGTGTCGCTACCTTGGGGTTCTAACCGTTGAGCAGAAGGACCGGGGATGCCACAGATCGGCACAGTGATCAGGGAGGTGTACCACCGGCCGGGCGCCGGCGCCCGGCCGGCGCACCTGGAAGATCACTATGGCATCCGGGTCGCCGGCACGGACAGGCTGGCGGAAGGCGCGGCCAGGG
Source organism: Streptosporangiaceae bacterium (assembly GCA_036497045.1). Taxonomy (GTDB): domain Bacteria; phylum Actinomycetota; class Actinomycetes; order Streptosporangiales; family Streptosporangiaceae; genus DASXKD01. The sequence goes on from DASXKD010000028.1 coordinate 7,656, forward strand.
CGCACAGCGGGAGGCCGTCATGACGATCGAGGTCACCCCGCAGCGGCTGGGAACGCTGCTGCGGCCGCGGAGCGTGGCGCTTGTCGGTGCCGCGGACAAGTCCGGGTTCTCCCAGATGGCCTACCGCAACCTGGTGGACTTCGGCCTGGGCGAGCACACCCACCTGGTGAACCGGCGCGGCGCGACGGCCCACGGGCGGGCCACGGTCACCTCCTGTACGCAGATCGCCGAGCCGGTGGACCTCGCGTTCATGATGGTGCCGCGGGCCGCCACCCTGGACGCGCTCAGCGACGCGGCCGCGGCGGGCATCCGGCACGCGCTGGTGCTGTCCTCGGGGTACGCGGACGCCGGGGAGGCCGGGCAGTGGGCCCAGGCGGACCTGGTCGCCCACGCCGAGGCGCTGGGCGTGCTCCTGGTCGGGCCCAACCACCTGGGTTTCGCCAACTTCGTCGACCAGGTCCCGGTCACCGCGATCCCGGGACTGCCCCGCGCGGCCGGGCCCGTCGCCCTGGTGTCGCAGAGCGGGATGGCCGCCAGCGCGATGCTCGACTTCGCCACGATGACGGGTGTCGGGCTCTCCTACCTGGTGACCCTCGGCAACGAGGCCATGGTCGCCGCCGGGCACGTGCTCGACTACCTGGTCGGGGACCCGCACACACAGGCCGTGGCGCTGTTCCTCGAGACCATCCGCGACCCGGTGGCGTTCGCCCATGCGGCCAGGCGCGCCGCCGCGGCCGGCAAGGCGGTCGTGGTGCTCAAGTCCGGCCGGTCCGAACTGTCCGCGCGGGCGGCGGCCGCGCACAGCGGCGCCGCGGTCGGCGACGACCACCATATCGACGAGTTCCTGCACGACCTGGGCGTGATCCGGGTGGAGGAGATCGAGGACCTGATCCTCACCGCGGGGGCGGCGGCTCATCTGGGCCGGCTGGCCCGGCCCGGCATCGGGGTGGTGTCGATCTCCGGCGGGGCGTGCGACATGCTCGCCGACCACGCCACCGTGCTCGGCGCCCCGTTGCCCGCGCTGGCCCCGGCCACCCGCGCCGCGCTGGCACGGGTGCTCCCTGACTTCGGCACCGTGCAGAACCCGCTGGACATCACCGGGGCTGCGGTCATCGACCCTGGCCTGTTCACCCGGTGCATCGAGGCCGTGTCCGCCGACCCGTCGGTCGGTGTGGTCGCGGTCGTCAACCCCCTGCCCTGGCACGCTGACGGGCGCCCGTGGCCGGGCCAGGTGCTCGCCGACGCGATCGGGGCGGCCCGGGTGGAAACCCCCGTGGTCTGCGTGAGCCAGGTGATGCAGCCGATCACCGGTTACACCAGGAAAGTGATGGCCCAGGCCGGCATCGGCTACGCCATCCCCGGCCTGCGCCACACCGTCGCGGCCCTCCGCAACGTCGGCTGGTGGTCCCAGGCCACCGCCGCCCCCGAAGTTAGGGCATGAAGGTGACAGTGACGCCCCGAGCGGGGCACCAAACTCACATTCACGAGGCGGAACGAGGGGCGGAGGCGAGGATGAGCGCATGAGCGGGCGGTGGGAGTTCTGGATCGACCGGGGCGGCACGTTCACCGACGTGGTGGCCCGCCGCCCCGACGGCACGCTCGCCGTGCACAAGCTGCTGTCGGAGAACCCGGGCGCCTACGACGACCCGGCGGTGGCCGGCATCAGGCACCTGCTCGGCATCGCGCCGGGCGGCCACATTCCGGCCGAACGGATCGCCGTGGTCCGCCTGGGTACCACGGTGGCCACGAACGCCCTGCTCGAGCGCAAGGGCGAGCCGTGCGTCCTGGTCATCACCAAGGGCTTCGCCGACGCCCTGCGGATCGCCTACCAGGACCGGCCGAAGATCTTCGACCGGGAGATCATCCGGCCGGACATGCTGTACTCCCGGGTGATCGAGGCCACCGAGCGCGTCGGCCCGCACGGCGAGGTGCTGGTCCCTCTTGACACCGATGCCGTGGCCGCCGGCCTGAAAGCCGCCTACGACGACGGGTTTCGCTCGGCTGCGGTCGTCTGCCTGCACGGGTACCGCTACCCCGGGCACGAGGCCCGGATCGGTGAGATCGCCAGCCAGACCGGGTTCACCCAGGTGTCGCTGTCGCACGCGACAAGCCCGCTGATGAAGCTGGTCTCCCGCGGCGACACCACGGTCGTGGATGCCTACCTCTCCCCGGTGCTGGCCCGCTACGTGGCCAGCGTCACCAAGGAACTCCCCGGGGTCCGGGTGCAGTTCATGCAGTCCCACGGCGGGCTGGCCAGCGCGCAGTCGTTCCGCGGCAAGGACTCGATCCTGTCAGGGCCCGCCGGGGGCATCGTGGGCATGGCCCGCACCGCCCAGGCGGCCGGGTTCGGCCGGGTGATCGGGTTCGACATGGGCGGCACCTCGACCGACGTGTCCCACTTCGCCGGCGAGTTCGAGCGGCAGTACGAGACCGAGGTCGCCGGGGTGCGGATGCGCGCGCCCATGCTGGCCATCCACACCGTCGCCGCGGGCGGCGGGTCGATCCTGGGCTTCGACGGCAGCAGGTACCGGGTCGGCCCTGGCTCGGCCGGGGCGGTGCCAGGCCCGGCGGCCTACTGCCGCGGCGGGCCGCTCACGGTCACCGACGCCAACATCATGCTTGGCCGTATTCAGGCGAGCCACTTCCCCGCGGTGTTCGGCCCCGGTGGTGACCAGCCGCTGGACACCGTGGTCGTCGCGGAGAAGTTCGCCGCGCTGGCCGCCGATATCGGTGCTGCGACCGGCCAGCCGCAGCGCCCGGAAGAGGTGGCCGCCGGGTTCCTGGCCATCGCGGTGGCGAACATGGCCAACGCGATCAAGAAGATCTCGGTGCAGCGCGGCTACGACGTGACCAGGTACGCGCTCGCCACCTTCGGCGGGGCAGGCGGCCAGCACGCCTGCGCGGTCGCCGACGCGCTCGCCATCGAAACCGTGCTGATCCACCCGCTCGCCGGGGTGCTTTCCGCCTACGGGATGGGCCTGGCCGACCTGACCGCCATGCGGGAGCAGGCCGTCGAGGCGCCGCTGACCGATGAACTGCTGCCGGAACTGGCCACGACAGCCGAGGCCCTGGAAGCCGGCGCCCGGGCGGAACTGGCCGACGGCGGCGCCGATCCGGCCCAGGTGACCAGCGTGCACCGGGCGCACCTGCGCTACGCGGGCACCGACACCGCGCTGCCGGTACCGCTCGGCCAGGCCCAGGACATGACCGCCGCGTTCGAACATGCCTACCGGCAGCAGTTCTCGTTCCTGATGCCGGACAAGACGATTCTGGCGGAGGCCGTGTCGGTCGAGGCGGTGCTGGCCGGGGGGGCGACCCCCCGGAACCCCCCGATGGCCACAGGGCCCCGTGACTTCGTCACGTCGCCTTGGCCCGCGGCCGGTGGGGAGGCTTCCCGTGGGCGGCCGCTGCCCCCGCCGGCGGCAGGCAACCGGAGGCCGGCCGTTTCGATGTATGTGGGCGGAAGGTGGGCCGACGTGCCGCTCGCCCGGAGACGGGACCTGCCGCCAGGAGCGGGCGTCGACGGGCCGGCGCTGATCGCCGAGGACTTCGCGACCACGGTGGTGGAACCGGGCTGGCGCGCCCAGGTCACGCCCGGCCTCGACCTGCTGCTGACCCGGGTGGCACCGCGGACCGGGCGCAGCGAGGCGAGCACCGAGGTGGACCCGGTGCTGCTGGAGATCTTCAACAACCTGTTCATGTCGGTGGCCGAGCAGATGGGCGCCCGGCTGCGGGCCACCGCGCACTCGGTCAACATCAAGGAGCGGCTCGACTTCTCCTGCGCGGTGTTCGACGCTTCCGGTGGGCTCATCGCCAACGCCCCGCACATGCCGGTGCACCTGGGGTCGATGGGGGAGTCCATCGCGATGGTCGCCGTCCGCAACGCCGGCACCATGCGGCCGGGCGACGTGTACATGCTGAACGACCCCTACCACGGCGGCACCCACCTGCCCGACGTCACCGTGGTCACCCCGGTGTTCGGCGAGGCAGGCGACGGCCTGCTGTTCTACGTCGCGTC
>DASXKD010000029.1:0-2811 GCA_036497045.1 Streptosporangiaceae bacterium
CGGGTCGGCTTGAGCCCGACCAGCCCGCACTCGCTGGCGGGGATGCGGATGGAGCCGCCGCCGTCGTTGGCGTGCGCAACCGGCACCAGGCCGGCCGCCACCGCGGCGGCTGATCCCCCGGACGACCCACCGGTCGAATGCCCCGGATTCCACGGGTTGCGCGCCGCGGGGAAGCTGCGCGGCTCGGTGGTCACCGTGGTGCCGAGCTCGGGCACGTTGGTGCGGCCGAGCGGGATGAAACCGGCCGCCCGGAACTGCTCCGCGAGGTAGGACGTCACCGGCCACGCCATCGCGCGCAGCGGCCCGACACCGAATGCCGTGGGCTCACCCGCGACCATGCAGCCCAGGTCTTTGTACAGGATCGGCACGCCGCGGAACGGGCCATCGGGCAGGTCGCCTTCGGCCTCCTGCCGAGCCGCGTCGAACCGGGTCCTGATCACGGCATCCAGCCGCGGGTTGACCGCTTCAATCGCGGCGATGGCCGCCGCTACCAGCTCTTTGGGGCTCACCTCGCCGCGGCGGACCAGATCGGCTTGTGCGGTGGCGTCCAGCCATGTCGTCTCGGCCATGCCGCCAACGTTACCTATGCGTACTCAGCGGCGCGATGGCGTTGCTCATGGCCGGCCGCTGCGCGGGAGGGCATGATGGGCAGATGGGTGCGCGGGGGTACGAGTCGTGGTTCGTCAGCGCTCGTGATCCTGTTTCGCCCCGGGCGCTGTGGATACGCCACACCCGCCATCGCCCTCGCCAGGGACCGGAGTCTGCTGCCCTCTGGTGCACCGTCATCGACCGTGACCGCGGCAAGCGGCCGGCCGTGATCAAGCAGGTCTTCAGTGCCTTCCCGCCGGAGACTGCCGCCGGGCCAGGTCAGTTCCGCGGGCAGGCCGCGATGGGAGAGCACAGCGCGCACTGGGACCTGGCGATCACCGGCCGGCAGCCGCCGTTGCTGCTGCTGCGCCCGCCGGTGCTGTATCGCGCGCCGCTGCCGCGCACCAAGCTTGCCGCGGTCGTCCCTGATGGCCAGGTCACCGGCATGCTCCAGGTAGACGGGCGCGAGATCAGCGTGTCCGGGTGGCGGGGGACCGCCGGGCACAACTGGGGATCGGAGCATGCCGATTCGTGGGTCTGGCTGCACGCCGCCGACTTCGGCGCCGCGCCGGAGGCGTGGCTGGAACTCGTGCTCGCCAGGATCAGGGTCGGCCCGGCGAGGTCGCCCTGGACCGCGATGGGCGCGCTCGGCCTCAACGGCGAGCGGATCGCGCTCGGGGGGCTGGGCCGGCGGTCCAGGGTTGATGCCCGCCCTGGCCACCTCGCGGCCGACGTTTACGCGCCGGGAACCCGCCTCCGCCTGTCGGTGGCCCTCGCCGAGGACGACCGTGTGGCTGTGGCCTACGCCGACCCGCGTGGGGGAACCCGTACCGTTACCCACGCCGCACTGGCCAGCGTGGAATTGATCATGCAACGTCCTGACAATCGCGAGCTGACCCTGACCGGCGGCCGTGCGGCCTACGAGTACGGCGCTCGCCAGCCCGTGCCCGGGATCGTGCCGGAGTCGCTGCCCGAGGGGTGAGCCAGCTCCAGCGCAGTCTCAGCCGGGAGTGCGCTCCTCGCACTCCCAGGGGGCACCGTGGCTGTTCAGGAGTTCGAGGAACGGCTCGGGCGGCAGCGCCTCCGGGCCGAGGACGCCGACGCCGGACCATGCGCCCGAGTCGAGCAGCTCGAGTGCCACCACCGGGTTGACCGCGGTTTGCCAGACCACGGCCTGCGAGCCGTATTCAGCCATCGACCAGCTGTTGTCCACGACGTGGTACAGGTAGACCTCGCGCGGCGACCCGTCCTTGCCCGTTCCGCTGACCCAGGTGCCGGCGCAGGTGAGCCCGGACATCGCGTCGCCAAGGGCGGCGGGGTCGGGCAGGCATGCGGCGACCACGTCCCGCGGCGAGACGGCAGCCGCGCCCACCTGGACCGGGGCGGTGCAGTCCAGGCCAAGTTTGTGGAGCGTCTTCAGCACGCCGATGAACTCCTCGCCCAGCCCGTATTTGAAGGTCACCCGGCCAGCGTCGATCCACCGCGGGATCAGCAGGACCTCTTCGTGTTCTACGTTGACGCACTCCACCGGCCCGATCCCGGCCGGGAAGCTGAAGATCTCCGGCTCGCTGAAGGGCTCGGTGGTGTACCACTGCCTGCCGCGCTCCCACACGACCGGCGGGTTCAGGCACTCCTCGATCGTCGTCCAGATGGAGAACGTCGGGGCGAACTCGTACCCCTCGACCACCAGGTTCGCGCCGTCGCGGACGCCGATCTCGTCGATGGACGCGAACAGCCGGTCTGCCGCGTAGCGGGCGAACACGTCCGACAGCCCCGGCTCGACCCCGATGCCGCACAGCGCCAGCAGCCCGCGGCGCTCCCATTCCGCGGCGAGCGCGAACTGCTCGTCACCCAGTTTGACCCCCGGCTGCCGGTACGGATCGGACGCGTGCGGGCGAGACAGCGACATCGCCATGTCCAGGTAGGTGACCCCGGCGGTGAAGGCGGCACGGAAGATCGGCATCACAAACCGCGGGTCGACCGCGTTCAGCACCGCATCGCACCGCTCGGCTCTGATCAGCTCGGCAATCGCCTGCTCGTCCGACGCGTCCAGTTGCACCGCGGCGAACCGGTCGCCGCCCCCGGCGATCGCCCGCCGCGCCCGCCCCACGTCATAATCGGCCACCACCACGCGCTCGAACAGATCCCGCCGCGCGACCGTCCGCGCGACCGCCGACCCTACTCCGCCAGCGCCGACGACCAGCACCCGCATCATGCGCCTCC
>DASXKD010000030.1:0-5770 GCA_036497045.1 Streptosporangiaceae bacterium
CTTTTCGCTGGCATCCGGGAGTTGGTGAGCCGGTGAGAATCCTGGCCTCCCCCGCGGCCAGCCAGGTGGTACCCGGTGTCCTCGGGTTCCTCGTGGTGGCCGCGATGAGCCTGGCGCTGTTCTTCCTGCTGCGCTCGATGAACAAGCACCTCCGCAAGGTGGCGCGCGAGCCGCGCTGGCGCGAGGAAACGGGGGGCCAGGGCGCCGAGGGCCAGGAGCCGGGAGACGGCGGGGACGGGCCGCAGGACCAGCCGGAGCCCGACTACAGCCGCAACGGCTCGCGCCGGGACTGACCCTGGGCTCGTTCGGCCGGCGGCCTGGGCTCAGCTCTGGGCCATGGGCAGGCGCCGGCCTGGCCCGCCCGTGCGGCGTCAGGCCACGTAGGGCTGGCCGGATCGGGCGGTCATCGGCAACCCCGCGGCCTGCCAGCCGACCATGCCGTCGGACACGTTGCTGGCGTCCCATCCCGCGCCGGTCAGCGCTTGCGCGGCGTGCGCGGACCGGCTGCCGGACCGGCAGATCACAAACAGCGGCCGGTCCTGCTCCAGTTCGGTGTAGCGCGCGCCCAGTTCGCCGAGCGGGATGTGCACCGCGCCCGGCGCGTGACCGGCATCCCATTCCTCGGGTTCCCGCACGTCAAGCAGGTAGGCGTCAGCCGGTACCTGCGCCGCGGGCACCTGCGCCGACGGGCCACCGTGAGTCATCCCAAGCCACCTCCTCGTTGTGCGGGCCGTATGCGGTCAGTGTGCCAGCGGCCACATAAGAAGGGTGTCATGAGGCAGGGGGCAATCCCGCCGCCTCCGACCAGGGTCGGCGCCTGGTCATCGAGTGGGCCGCGAGCCGGTGATATCGGCTCGGTGGCACGCCTGAGCGCCCGGCGCGCCGGTCAGAAGAAGTGGGAGTCGGGGTGGCCGTCGTGCCAGAAGAGCATGACGACCCTGCCGATGATGCTTGAGCCCTTGATCGGGCCCCAGAAGCGGCTGTCGCAGGAGATCATCCGGTTGTCGCCCATCACATAGAACTCCCCGCGCGGGACGTGAAAGGGGTTTTGCCTGGTGGCACCAGGTATCGGGGGCCCGAGCGGGTCATGTGGCGGCAGGTACGGCTCGCGGAGCCGCCTGCTGTCGACGTAGAGGATGCCGCCTGCCGAGTAGACCGCGGACCCGGCATCAGATTCCCCCCAGTCCAAGCCGCAGCCGCCCGACACTGCTGACCCGCTCGATCGAGTCGAGGTGGGCGCGCAGCGCCACCACCCCCGCCGCCGTGATGCGGTAGGGCTGGCGCCGGTCCTCGGCGGGCAGGGCCTCGATCAGGCCCATGTGCTCGAGCCGGTCGAGCGCGCCATAGAGCGTCCCGGGCCCCAGTTGCAGCCCCGCGAACCCCTTGATGTCCTGGATCAGCGCGTAACCGTGTTTGGAGCCGTCGGCCAGGCTCGTCAGGATCAGGACCGACGCGTCGCCAGCCCGGCGCAGCACATCCTGGCCACCGGTGTCGTCTCGTTCGCGAGTTGCCATCGCGCCTCCTAGTACGCTGACCAATATATCAGCCAACGTACTAGTGGCAAGGCCACACTCCCTCCGCGGCGGATTCCCCAGACCGCAACACCGTGACCGGCCGGGGCATGCCCGGCAGCGCCGCGATGTTGTCTGGTGTGACGCTGCCCCCGGAGCGCCGTAGCATCCGCATGCGTGGGCAGCATCTGACGTCGGCTCTTTTGGAGAGGTGTTCATGGAGTACGTCAACCTGGGCTCGACCGGCCTGCGCGTGTCCCGCATCTGCCTCGGCATGATGAGCTTCGGCGACAAGAGCAGCCGGCAGTGGGTGCTGGCAGAGGACGCCGCGGAGCCGCTGGTCAAGGCCGCGGCCGACGGCGGCGTGATCTTCTACGACACCGCCGACACCTACGCCAACGGCGCCAGCGAGGTCGTCACCGGGCGGTTGCTCGGCAAGCTGTTCCGCCGCGAGGACGTGGTGGTTGCCACCAAGGTGTTCAGCCCGATGTCCGACGCGGAGAACGACCGCGGCCTGTCCCGCAAGCACATCCTGGCCGGGATCGACAACTCGCTGCGCCGCCTGGGCATGGACTACGTGGACCTCTACCAGATCCACCGGTTCGACCGGCGGACCCCGGTCGAGGAGACCATGGAGGCGCTGCACGACGTGGTCAAGGCGGGCAAGGCGCGCTACATCGGGGCGAGCAGCATGTACGCCTGGCAGTTCGCCAAGGCACAGCACGCGGCGGAGCGGCACGGCTGGACCCGGTTCGTGTCCATGCAGAACCACTACAACCTGCTCTACCGCGAGGAAGAGCGGGAGATGATCCCGCAGTGCATCGACCAGGGCGTCGGGGTGATCCCGTGGAGCCCGCTGGCCCGCGGCGTGCTGACCGGCAACCGGACCAGGGACGGGCAGAGGCTCACCACCCGAGCCGGCTCCGACCCGTTCGGTGACAGCCTCTACAGTGCGGCCGACTTCGACGTGGTGGACGCGGTCGCCGAGGTGGCCGCCGGGCGCGGGGTGCCGCCCGCCCAGGTCGCGCTGGCCTGGCTGCTGCACCGGCCCGGGGTGACCGCCCCGATCGTCGGCACCACGAAGGCTAGCCACGTGGACGACGCGCTGGCCGCGGTGAAGCTGGAGCTCACCGAGGAGGAGATCCACCGGATGGAGGAGCACTACGTGCCCCATCCGGTGCTTGGCCACGCGTAGCCGGGTACTCCAGGCCGAGCAGGGCGGCGAGTTCGCCGAGGGTGTAGTCGAACAGCGCGGCCGGGTCGTCCAGGGCGAAGTGCAGGTGGCCGAAGACCTCCAGGCTCACCATGCCGTACAGGCGCACCCAGCAGCGCAGGAAGATGAGCACCGCCCCGGCGGGCAGGTCGGCGCCGAGCCCGTCCCGGTAGCGGATGAGCTGGGCCAGCAGGCCCGGGTCGATCTCGTCGTCGGCGGGAACCGGGAACGGGTGCTTGCTCCACAGTTCGTAGAACAGCACGAGGAATTCAAGGCTGAACTTGCCCGCGCACTCGGCCACGATGTCGTCGGGAGCGCCATGCCCCTGCACGGCTTCGAGCCCGGGCAGCGGGGTGCCGAACAGCAGGCCGAACTCCCGCGGGTGGGCCAGTGCCCAGCTGCGGAACGCCTGGCACGCGGCGATCAGCTTGGTGGTCATGTCCCCGCCGCTGGCCAGTGCGGCCCGGCCGATCGCGGCGTGGATGTCGGCGGTGATCTCGGTGAAGATGTCCCCGCACACGTGCTGGAGCAGGTCCTCGCGGTTGCCGAAGTAGCGGTAGAGGGCGGGGGCGGTCATGCCCATCGAGCGGCCGATGGCCCGCAGCGAGACCGCCTCCGGGCCCTCGGCGACCAGCAACTGCCGGGCGGTGTCCTTGATCTCTTCGATCGTGGCGGCCCGGACGCGATCACGCCGGCTTGGTGCCTGGACCACGTCGGCCTCCTCGGAACCTGAGAAAACGCTTAACACGTTTGACAAATCTGAATGCCGTATGCGACGTTAACACTGTTCTCAGTTTACACCGTTCACCAAGGTGAACGATAGGTAACAGTCTAACCGCGGAGGTACCGGTGTTCGAGGCTTGGGGACGTTTCATCTATCGCCGCCGGCGGCTGGTACTCCTGGCCGCGGTGGTCGCCGTGGTCGGCGCCGCGGTCTGGGGGACCGGCGTGTTCGGGTCGCTGCAGTCCGGCGGCGGCTTCACCGCGCCGGGCAGCCAGAGCGAGCAGGCCAGCAATCTAGCCACGAAGGCGTTCGGCCGGGATACCGCGGACGTCGTGGTGCTGTACCGGAGCGCCACCATGACCGTGGCCGATCCCGCCTACCGGCAGGCGGTGACCGGCACGCTGGCCGCCCTGCCGCACGGCAAGGTGCTGTCCGCGGTCACCTACTGGACCACGCACTCACCGCAGTTCGCCGGGGCCGGCGGGCACGAGACCTACGCCGTGCTGCGCCTGGCCGGTAGCGACGACGCCGCCCAGATCAAGGCCTACCAGGCCATCAGCGGCAAGCTCGGCGCACCCGGGCTCACCGAGGTGACCGGCGGCCAGATCCCGACCGAGCAGACCATCAACAGCCAGGTCAAGTCGGACATCGGCCGGGCCGAGGGACTGTCCATGCCGGTGCTGCTGATCCTCATGCTGGTGATCTTCGGCAGCCTGGCGGCGGCCAGCCTGCCGCTGGCCATCGGCGGGGCCGCGATCCTCGGCTCGTTCGCCGCACTGCGCCTGCTCACGCTGTTCACCAGCGTGTCCGTCTACTCGATCAACATCACCACGATCCTCGGCCTGGGCCTGGCCATCGACTACGGGCTGTTCATGGTGGCCCGGTTCCGGGACGAGCTTTCCGTTCAGCCGACCACCGAGGCGGCGCTGGCGCGGACCATCGCCACGGCCGGCCGTACGGTCGCGGTGTCCGGCATCACGGTCGCCCTGGCCCTGGCCAGCCTGATGCTGTTCCCCGAGATGTTCCTGCGCTCCATGGGCTACGGGGGCGTGGCCACCGTCCTGGTGGATGTGGTGGCCGCCCTCACGATCATGCCCGCGCTGCTCGCGGTCCTCGGCCCGCGGGTGAACGCGCTGCGCATCAGGCGCTCGGTGCGCCGGGCCCCCACGGCCGACTCAGCCGGCGCCTGGTACCGCATCGCCCACAGCGTGATGCGCCGTCCGCTCGCCTACATCGCCGTCATCGTGATCGCCCTGCTCGCGCTCGGCTCGCCGTTCCGCTCGATCACCTGGGGCGGCACGGATGCCCGTGCGCTGCCCTCGGGCTCGGCGCCGAGCGTGGTGGCCGAGGCGCTGGCCCGTGACTTCCCGGTGAACGCCACCACGCCGATCGAGGCCGTCGTCAAGTTCGGTGGCCCGGTCACCGCTCGGGCGGAGCGGGCCGCGCTGGCCAGCTACACCGCCCGCCTGGCACAAGTCCCCGGGATCCTCGGCGCGCAGGTCACCGGGGTTTCCGGCGACGTCGCCAAGGTGGACATGCGGTTCACCGCCAACGCTGAATCCGCGGCCGCGCGGGCGCTGGTGACCCAGGTGCGGGCGGTCCCCGCGCCCCCCGGTGCCCAGGTCTATGTGGGCGGTGCCACCGCGGAACTGGTGGACGAACTGGCCAGCCTCGGCGCCACCCTGCCGTGGATGGCGCTCACGGTCGTGGCGACCACGTTCCTCCTGCTGTTCCTCGCCTTCGGCTCGGTGGTGCTGCCGGTCAAGGCCATCGTGATGAATGTCCTCTCGCTGACGGCCACGTTCGGCGTGATCGTGTGGATCTTCCAGCAGGGCCACCTGTCCGGGCTGCTGCACTTCACGCCCACGGGCACCATCGACCCGACCATGCCGATCCTGATGCTGGCCATTATCTTCGGCCTGTCCATGGACTACGAGGTGTTCCTGCTGTCCCGGATCCGGGAGCGCTACGACGTGACCGGCGACAACAACGCCGCGGTGGCCGGCGGCCTGCAGCGCACCGGCGGGATCATCACCAGCCTGGCCCTGCTCCTGGTCGTCGTGGTCGGCGCGTTCTCCGCCTCCGGGATCACGTTCATCAAGCTGATGGGCGTCGGCATGATCATCGCCCTGGTGGTGGACGCGACCATCATCCGGGTGCTGCTGGTGCCAGCCACCATGCGGCTGCTCGGCCCGGCGAACTGGTGGGCGCCGCGCCCGCTGCGGCGGTTCTACGCGCGCTACGGAATCCGGGAGGAGCCCGGGCAGCCGCCCCAGGTGGCCGCCCGCAAGGTTGCCGAGCCCGTGTAACCGGCGCCGGGCG
>DASXKD010000031.1:0-5665 GCA_036497045.1 Streptosporangiaceae bacterium
CGGGTAGGGGCGCCGGAAGCGCGGATGCAGTGCTCCGGTGAGGAAACGGCGCGCCTGTTCCTCGTACTGCGCCGTTGTCTGGCCGGCGAACAGCACACCTAGCTCGCGCAGCACATCGTGGCCGCTCCCCACCGCCGGCGGGGCTATGCCGGCCGCGGCGACCCGGTCCAGGAGGAATCCCGCCAGCGCCGTATGAGGCTTCTCGCAGGCTAGCGTGCCGTCATTGTCGAAGGCAGCCACCCGGTCAGCCACGGGAAGAGCGTCCGGTCCCTGGGTGATCTCCTGCAGAAAGGCGACCACTGACCGCCTCGCGGAGCCTTCCCGCCAGGATGGCAGGCTCCTCTTCCATTCCTCCCCGTCCATCACGCCAGGTCCTCCTTGTCAGGGCAAGCGGATTCAGGTACTGCGCTGGCACCCGGTCGGTCAGGCGCCTCGGGTAGCTTCACCATCCTGCCGCAGGCAGGCGGCAGCCGGGCGATCAGGTGACCGGGAAGCCATCGGCGGCTACATGACTCGGCTACGGTAGTAGTAATGCCGGTCGGCCTCGATGTGGTAGTCGATGTTCACGCGGGCCTTGCGCCAGGTCGCGAACTCGTACCGGTCCGCGGGCAGGGGCCGCAGCGCGGGCCGCTCCAGCGACTCGAACAGGCTGAGCCGGCTGCCGTCCATTTTCTGGAACGGGCGGGCGTTGATCTCGGTGACGCACCCGGCGATCGCGGCGTTGGCCTCGGCGACGGAGAAGAACCTACGGTCGCGCAGCCGGGCGATGATCCACCGTTCGGCGAGCAGCACCCCGGACTCAGCCTTGGCCTTATCGCGGGGCTTATACGCCCGCGCCGGGATGACCGCCATCCCGTAATGCGCCGCCATCTCGGCGTAGGTGGCGTTCACGTCGGGTTCGTAACGGTGCGGCCGGGTGACGCCCGAGCGCAGGTTGTCGCAGACCACGATCGCCGGGCAGCCGCCCATGAACTCAAAAGCGTGCACGTGCCCGGTCACCCAGTACAACAGCTCCTGGGAGGGGAACGCCTCGGCATACAGGTAGCTGGACGCCCCCGCGACGGCGACGAACAGCTCAGCCCGCAGCAGCACCTCCCCGGTCTTGCGGTCCCAGACCGGGATCGTGTCGCCGGGGAAGCCGGCGAACAGCTTCTCCCCGGCCCGGTGCACCTGGCGCATGACCACGTCCACCTGGCGGGCCCAGGCCCGGTACAAATTGCAGAACTGGCTGTAGCCGTACCCGTCAGGGTGCTGTTCCCGGTACTCGCGCGCTGGCCAGGTACCCCCCGGTGATACCGGCGCCGACCAGGGCCGAGACCAGGGCGTGCAGCCGCTTGCCTTCTTGCGCGGTGGGCGCGGCGTTCACCACCGCCTGCAGGTGCCCGGTCTTGATGTCCTCACAGACCAGGCCGCCGATCACCGGGGCCACGAACCGCGCGCACAACCTGCCCTGGGTATGCGCGTGCTTGCGCGACCACTGCCGCCCCGGCGGATGACGGTCGGGGGACAGGAAATACCCGATCGGCTCCGCCCCGCTGCGTTCCATATTCTGCGCGTCCGCGCCCAGCCGCTCCGAGACCTTCTCCAGCCTGGCCGCCAGCCGCTCCTCACTGGCCGCCTCACACTGCCGCCGCACCTCGTTCTCGTACCACACCGCCCGCCACCGGTCCCCCGCCCACCGCGCCGGGTACACCGTAATCCCCCCACCACCTCCACCACCATGCGACCGTTCCCGCGCGTACCCTCGCGGGCGTCCCCGCGCACGGCAGTTTCATGTGCCGCGCGCCTGGCCGTGCCTTGGGGCCGTGCATGCCCACCTGCTCGGCGCGGTTGTGGGTTTTTGTGGGGATCTCAGTGTCCAGGAGCCCAGATCCGGCCATGACATTTCTCTCCTCCCGCATGAATCTGCAGGTGAGAGGGCTTGCAGGTGTCCGGGAACGTGGAGCCGGTGAGCGGATTCGAACCGCTGACCTGCCGTTTACAAGACGGCTGCTCTGCCGACTGAGCTACACCGGCCGGGACTCGCTGCATGGTAGCCCACATAGGCCATGACATGCGCACACCCGCCCTAACCTGCGCATATGCCGCCCCAGCGGCGGCCCGGTGACGGTCACGATTGACGGTGGCTTGTCCGATTGACCACGGCCGGGGACGGCTTGCAGCGGCCTCCTGTGCTGAATCCGTTGCTGAAAAGTTCGTGCTTGCCGACCCGACCCGGCACAATCTGGGCATTAGGTGGAGAGCGGTCGGGCTCGGCGGTGGCGAGGAGGCACGAGGAAGTCGTCCGGTGCGCATCCGAGATGTAGCAGCGGCAGTCCTTCCCTGACCGGGCCCATGCCAGGTTCGCCGTCGCCGGCTACATCGAGGTCTTCTACAACCGGCGGCGCCTGCATTCCGCCCTCGGCTACCGCACCCGGCGGAGGCACTCACTCAATTCCAGACCGCAGCAACCGCTGCATGATCAACAACCCGAGAAACTGTCCAAGATCCTTGACACAGCTCAGCATGCGCCGATACTCGGAACGGAGATTGGATGGACGCGAAGACTGACACCGAAGGAGCGGGCTCGCCGGAGAAAGGGCCGGACGCGGCCGGCGACCTGCTCGGCCTGTTTCCGCCTGGCACGACGCAAGACGATGACGGCATGATGAGGGTCGGTGGGTGCCGCCTGGATGAGCTGGCGGCCGCCTATGACACGCCGGTCATGGTGGTTCATGAGGGCGCTGTGCGTCGGCGCGCACGCGACTACCAGACAGAGTTGGCTGCACGTTGGCCTGACTCACAAGTTGTCTTCGCCTCGAAGGCGTTCCCCTGCACCGCTGTGCAGCGGCTCATGGTCTCTGAGGGGCTGTGGCTTGATGTGGCAGGCGGCGGCGAGGTCGTCACGGCGCTGGCCGCTGGGGCCGATCCGGCGACCCTGGTACTGCACGGCAACGCCAAGACCACTGAGGAGATCGAGCTCGCTGTCGGCGCTGGCGTGGGCACCATCGTCGTCGACAACCTCGACGACATCGACCGGCTAGAGGCCACGGTTCAGCCCGGCCGCGTGCAGGGCTGCCTCGTGCGGATCATTCCCGGAGTGCAAAGCTCCACCTACGCCGCATATGCAACGGGGCACGCCGATTCCAAGTTCGGGCTGCATCCCGCCGCGGCCACAGAGGCTATCGGGCGAATCGAGGCCTCCAGCAGGCTGCGCATGGACGGCCTGCACACCCATGTCGGATCACAGGTCCTGGTGGCGGACGAGCTCGCGGCCGCGGTCGCGCCGCTGGCCGCCGTCGGCGAATACCCGGTTTATGACCTCGGCGGCGGGCTCGGCTGCCGGTACACCTACGCCGACCACCCACCGAGCCTGGAGGAATACCTGGACGTCCTGGTCAATGCGGCCCGTGCGCATCTGCCCTCCGCCGCCCGCATCCTCATCGAGCCTGGGCGTAGCATGATCGCCCCAAGCGCAGTCACTGTCTACCGGGTCACCACCGTCAAGCATGGCCCGAAGACGTTCGTCGCGGTTGACGGCGGAATGGGAGACAACCTCGAGGTTGCGCTCGTCGGCCAGCGGTTCGAGGCCAGCATCGTCAACCGCGTCGGTGGCGGACAAGCGGTCACCGTCGTCGGCCGCCACTGCGAGTCCGGTGACGTGATCAGCGATGACGTCCGGCTCCGCGAGCCGCGCGTCGGCGATCTGCTCGCCGTCCCGGTCACCGGGGCGTACTGCTACACGATGTCGAACAACTACAACGGCGCCCGCCGGATACCTGTCGTGTTCGCCGACGGCGGGGACGCGAGGCTCGTCGTCCGCCGAGAGACTTGGGACGACCTACTGACCCGGGACGCGTGACCAGGGGCGTCATCGTCGCGCCGCGACATCGCCGGATACTCGAACTGCGCCTGCGCCAAGACCAGGCCGCTGCCGCCGCGGTTGGCCCGAACCCAGGTCACCGGCCGACCCTAGGATTTACGTGCGCATCCCCGTCTTGACCTGCGAAGCCGCTATGACAGCCGCCTGCTGCGCGGAAACCGATCATGGTCCGTCCGGCTGACATCGGGTCGGGACGGCTTTCAGCGGCAGCCCGCGCTGAAGTTCGCGCTGGGTCTGCCGCGCAGCAGGCCGGTGGGTGGCGTAGCGGCGCAGCACGGCTGCTGGCGCGCATCCCGGTGCCGAACTGGCGCCGCCGATGGGGGTTCGGTGTGCGGCCGATGGTGGGAGACTGACTGTCAGGGCAGCGGCCGCTGGCCTGGGTGCCAGCGCCGCGGAGGAGAGGGGCGCACGACGATGGCAGGCGGCCCAGTTGTTTTTGTACATGGTTTGTGGCTGCACGCGAGCTCGTGGGGCTCGTGGGCGGAGATGTTCCGCGAGGCCGGCTATGAGCCGCTGACGCCGGGGTGGCCCGGCATCCCGGACACGGTCGAGGAAGCCCGCAACAATCCGGGGCGGGCCGCCGGGAAAGGCATCGACGAGATCGTCGAGCACTACGCTCAGGTGATCACGAGGCTTGATGCCCGGCCGGTGGTGGTCGGCCACTCCTTTGGGGGGCTGATCGCGCAACGGCTGCTGGGGCAGGATCTTGCCACCGCCGCGGTGGCGATCGACCCGGCGCCGATCAAGGGCGTGCTCGTCCTGCCGCCCTCCGCGCTGCGGGTGGCCTCGATCGCGCTGCGCCGCCCGGCGAACAGGAATCAGGCGGTATCGCTCACCGCGGAGCAGTTCCGCTACGGCTTCGGCAACGCGCTGCCCGATCAGGAGTCCAGCGAGCTCTACGAACGCTGTGCCATCCCCTCGCCGGGCCGGCCGCTGTTCGAGGCCGCGATGGCGAACTTCGTCCCGCACTCGCCGGCCAAGGTCAACACCGGCAACAAGACCCGCGGGCCGCTGCTGATCACCGCCGGCGGCCGCGACCACACCGTCCCGGCGGCCATCAGCCACGCGACGCGCAGGCTCTACCACAAATCGCCCGCAGTCACCGACCTGCGTGAGTTCCCCGACCGGGGCCACTCACTGACCATCGATCACGGCTGGCGCGAGGTTGCCCAGGCGGCCCTGGACTGGCTCAACGAGCGCATGCCGTAGCCCGCGCCGGGCCCGGCGGGCCTAATTGGGTGATCATGGCGCCAGGCCGCGCGGATCAGGTCGTTGAACCCGTCATCGCCGAGGGCGGAAGATGCGGGTGCCGGACGGCCGACATGAACTGCTGGATGCCGGCGCCCGGCGTCTCTTTACCTGCCGAGCGTCGCCACGAGGATGGCCTTGATGGTGTGGAGCCGGTTTTCCGCTTGGTCGAACACGATGCTGGCGGGCGATTCGAACACCTCACCGGTCACCTCAAGACCGGAGGTCATGCCGGTGTGCTCCATCATCTCACGGCCCACCGTCGTGTTGGGGTCGTGGAACGCCGGAAGGCAGTGCATGAACTTGACCTTGGGGTTACCGGCGCTCTTTATGAGCGCGGCGTTGACCTGGTACGGCTTGAGGAGCCGGACACGTTCTGTCCATACGTCTTTAGACTCGCCCATGGACACCCACACGTCGGTGTGGATGAAGTCGGCCCCCGAAACGGCTTCGCCCACGTCGTCGGTGATGGTGATGCGCGCGCCGGTACGGCTGGCGATGTCGGCAGCCAGGTCGGCGACGTCCTTGGGCGGGTGGAGTTCCTCGGGGCCGGAG
>DASXKD010000032.1:0-16446 GCA_036497045.1 Streptosporangiaceae bacterium
CCGTGGTGCCGCTGAACGTGCTGCTCACCGAGCGGGAGATCGCCTACCACCTCGCGGACTCCGCGGCCAAGGCGTACTTCTGCTTCGAGGGCACCGCCGAACTGCCGCTGGGCAAGGCGGGCCTCGCCGCCTACCGGCGCACCGCGACCTGTGAGCACTTCGTCCTGCTCACCGCCGACCCGGCCGCCACCTCGCCCACTCCCGACGCGGAGACCCTGGCGGAGTTCACCCACCGCCAGCCGGCCACGTTCGAGTACGCCGCGACCGCGGAGACCGGCACCGCGGTGATCCTCTACACCAGCGGCACCACCGGGCAGCCCAAGGGTGCCGAACTGACCCACAGCAACATGGCGCAGAACGCGCTGCTGGCCAACCGGCTGTTCGGCCTGCACCCGCACGACGTGCACCTGATCACGTTGCCGCTGTTCCACTCCTTCGGGCAGACCGTGCAGCTCAACGCCGGTTTCGCCACCGGCGCCACGGTGGTGCTGCTGCCGAGGTTCGACGCGGGCCAGACGCTGGCGCTGATGCAGCGCGAGCAGGTCACGTTCTTCGCCGGCGTGCCGACCATGTACCACGCGCTGCTGCACTGCGAGGACGCCCCGGACATCGCGGCGATCTCCGGCACGCTGCGGGTGGCGGTGTCCGGC
The DNA here is from genome assembly GCA_036497045.1 of Streptosporangiaceae bacterium. Lineage (GTDB taxonomy): Bacteria > Actinomycetota > Actinomycetes > Streptosporangiales > Streptosporangiaceae > DASXKD01. The sequence continues at coordinate 651 of DASXKD010000032.1, forward strand.
GGGGCGGCGCTGCCCGCCGAGGTGCTGCGGCGGTTCGAGGAACGGTTCGGCGTGCCGATCCTGGAGGGCTACGGCCTGTCCGAGACCAGCCCGGTCGCCACGTTCAACCGGGTGGACCGGCCACGGCGGCCGGGCTCGGTCGGCCTGCCGGTGTGGGGTGTCCAGGTCAGGATCATCGCGGATGACGGGACCGAGGCGGCCACGGGGGAGCCGGGCGAGGTCGCGATCCGCGGCCACAACGTGATGAAGGGCTACTTCCGGCGGCCCGAGGCGACCGCGGAGGCCACCGACTCCCGCGGCTGGTTCCGCACCGGCGACGTCGGCACCCGCGACGCCGAGGGCTACCTGTACATCGTGGACAGGAAGAAGGACATGATCATCCGTGGCGGGTTCAACGTGTACCCGCGCGAACTGGAGGAAGTGCTGCTCACCCATCCGGACGTGAGCCTGGCCGCGGTCGTCGGGGTGCCGCACCCCAGCCACGGCGAGGAGGTCAAGGCGTTCGTGGTCCGCGCCCCCGGGGCCGCGCTCACCGAGGCGGAACTGATCACCTGGTGCAAGCGGAACATGGCGGCCTACAAGTACCCGCGGATCGTGGAGTTCCGTGACAGCCTGCCAATGACCGCGACCGGCAAGATCCTCAAGCGCGAACTGGCCGGCGCGGACCAAGCTCAACCGGCTGGAGCCCGGCCATGAGCCCTGGCGGGGTGCCTGCCGGACCGCGCAACTGCTCGGCGGCACCGAGCTTCTGCCAGCCACGGGCGCCGGGTCGCGTGGCGAATCACTGGGGCCAGCGCTTGGCCGTTATGTGAGAGAAAAATGACTACATCGAGCACGAGCACCGTGCACGTGGCGGGCCGGGACCTGCGGGTGGACGTCCGTCCGGGAGACCCGGCCCGGCCGCCGCTGCTGCTGTGCAACGGCATCGGCGCTGGCCTGGAGGTCCTCCAGCCGTTCGTGGACGCGCTGGACCCGCGGCGGCCGGTGATCCGGTTCGACCTGCCGGGCATCGGGGGCTCGCCGCTGCCGGCCATCCCCTATCACCTGGCGACGCTGCCGCGGCTGCTGGCCGGGCTGCTTGACCGGCTCGGCCACCCGCGGGCCGACGTGCTCGGTATCTCCTGGGGCGGCGGGCTTGCGCAGCAGTTCGCGCTGTGGCGCCCCCGGCGGGTGCGCAGGCTGGTGCTGGTGGCCACCGGCACCGGGTCTGTCATGGTGCCGGCCCGGCCGCGGGTGCTGCGGCACATGCTGACCCCGCGGCGGCACCGCGACCCCAGGTACGCGATGAGCATCGCGGGCGAGATCTACGGCGGCAGCATGCGCGCCGCACCGCAGCGGGCCGCCGAACTGCTGCACGCGGGCGGCCGGGCGGGGCCGGGCCGCGGCTACTACTACCAGTTGCTGGCCGGCACGGGCTGGACCAGCCTGCCCCTGCTGCCGCTGCTGCGCCGTCCCACCCTGCTGCTCGCCGGTGACGACGACCCGCTGATCCCGCTGATCAACGGGCACGTCATGCGCCGGCTCATCCCCGGCAGCGAGCTTGTCGTCTATCGCGGCGGGCACCTGGACCTGATCGCGGAACCGCACCGGCTGGCGCCGGCGATCGAGCGGTTCCTGCGCGCCGCTGCGCCCGCTGAAAGAGCCCTCGCTGAACGAAAGCCCGGGTCTCGCCGGGCGCTGCGGGCGCTCAGGGGACGACGGTGACCGGCCACCGGCCGGCCCGGACCAGCCGCACGGCCAGCGAGCCGACCAGCCGGTGCCCGGCGTGGGCCGAGGCGCCCACCACGACGGCGTCCGCGCGGATCTCGTCGGCGATCCGGCGGAGCTCGGTGTACGGGTCGCCCTCGGTCGCGATGAACGTGATCGAGATACCCAGATCCCTGGATGCCTCCTCGGCCCGGCGGCGCATGTCCTCGGCCATCTGGCTGGCCGCCTCGCGGTGGGCGGCGACCAGGCCGGCCCCGCCGGGGGTCGCCGCGCCCAGGGACGCGACCGGGGCCACGAACACGGCGGTCACGCTGGCTCCCTGCCTGCGGGCCAGGCCGGCCGCGTACGAGGCCGCCCGCAGCGAAGTGGTGGAATCGTCCACGCCCACGAGGATCGCTTTGGGCCCGTCGGTGCCGAGTTCGAACGAGCTTGCTGCCTCTGTCGTCACAGCGGCAGTGTACGGACCCTCGCGCTGCGGCTGAACGTCTGCTTACAATCGCTCGAAGGGTGATTGCATGGATGATGTCGCGGGCCAATTCCTCGACGCGATTCACCGCCTCGAGGACGTCAGGGACGCTCTCACGGCTGATCACGCCTGTGCCCAGTTCGACGAGACCACCTTGCAGCTCTTCTGGAAGAAATGGCCGGATTTGTCCGCGTGGGCCGGTTCGCTGTGGCGGATGCTGTCGGAGGAACTGGCCGGGCCGGCCTCTCCCCATCTGGACGGCGAACTCGACGAGGTGGGCGGCAGTGACTAAGCCGGCGGGGCGGCTGCCGTGACGATGCTCCGCGACCTGATGAACACCAGGGTGGCGCTGACCTCCCCGGACACGCCGGTTGCCGAGGCAGCCGCGGGCATGGTCAAGGCGAACGTCGGCTCGGCCATCGTGATGCAGGGCCGGTTCCTGGCCGGAATCCTCACCGAACGGGATGTGCTGCGCTCCGCCGCGTCAGGTGAGGACCTGCGGGCGGCCCGGGTGTCGGACTGGATGACCCCGGATCCGCAGTCGGCGAGCCCGGACACCCTGGTCGAGGAGGCCGCCGAGATCATGCTCAAGAATGGGTTCCGCCACCTCCCGGTTGTGGAAGGCCGTACGGTCTGTGGTGTGGTGAGCCTGCGCGACCTGTTTGCGACAAGGATCCGCCGGCCGCAGCCGCGCTGAACAGCACTTCCTGCCCCACCCCGCCGTTTCCGGCTGCCCGCGCCAGTACGGCACCGGCCCGGCCGCTAACGTCAGCCCGCCGACGTCCTGAGCCCCAGGGTCCGCAGGCAGCACTGCCCAGGGACGTCGCGGGCGCCCACCGCGAAGACCCGGCCGCCGCTCAGGCTGGCCGCGCCGTCCAGTGAGTCATCGGAGGGCGCGGCCGTGGAAACGGCACGGATCACGACGGGTTCACCGGGCTGGCTGCCTAGCCGTGGTCGGCGATCCGGAAGGCAGCCCGGCCAAAGCTCACCCAGTCCCCGGCGCGGACCGTGAATCCCGAGTCGGCCCGCCAGCCGTTGACCCTGGTCCCGTTCGTCGAGCCCAGGTCCGCTAGTACCCAGGCCTCCCCGCTGCGCCGCAGTTCGGCGTGGTGCCACGACACGGTGAGGTCCCCGAGGGGAAGGTCGCAGTCCGGCGACCGGCCGATGGTGAACACGGTCCTCGGGCCGCGCGGCAGGACGAGCCGGGGCAGCCGCGGCGGCCGGAGCGCCGCACGGAAGCGGGGACGCCGCAGGCGGATCTTGGCCAGCCAGGTGCTGGCCCTGGCCCGCCACCTCACGGCCGGGCCTGCGTTCTCGCCCGGCACCGGCGGCAGGTCGCTGAGCAGTTCGGCGAGCTCGTCCACGCCCCGGGCATGCAGAGCCCGGTCCACCCGCTGCAGGAAGGTTTCGTTGGAGATACGGCCGTCGGCAGATCCGTCGCGGAGCATCCGGATCACCTCGTCGCGATCCTCATCGGAGGCGCGAAACACAGACGGCAGCGAATCTGACGGCGCTGAGTCCGGGGCCACCATGAACCGAAGATACTCGCGCACCCTGGCGTGGCTCCAGAGCGTGACGGATTCAGGCAGGCAACCCTGCGGTGATGGGAATGTGCCGCGACGGCATCCGGCAGCCCGGATGCCTATTCGATGACGTCCGCCGGGGCCGGCCCGAAGACCACCAGGTGATCCAGGACCGGGGACGGGTCACCGGACCAGTCCAGGGCGGCGAGCTGGCCCCGGCTGCGACGGCCCATCCGCCAGCGGAACGCCTCGTACCACGTGGTGGTCAGCTCCAGCGCCGGCTCCCCGTGCGGGCCCACCTGGAACCGGGTGCCCTCAACCGTGACCCGCATCGGGACCGGTGCCCGGAGCCGGGCGACCAGCCAGCCCGCCAACTGCCTGATCACTTCGGTGTCACGCGCGCCCGGCTGGCCCACGGCGCCACGGATGTCCTGCTCATGGCTGGCCACGTCGATCACCGCGGGCCAGACCTCGAACGCGGCGACGATCTCCTCGAACCGGGGTGCATTGTCCGCCCAGTCGGCCAAGGTCTGCGTCATCGGCCTGCCACGGAACCTGCCCACCTGGACGGCCGTCGCCGCCTCGCTGGGCGGCCCGGTCAGCCTGCCCGCCAGTGCGTCCTCGGGAATCGCGGCCAGATGCCCCATGACGTCCGCCACCGACCAGCCCGGGCAAGCAGGCACCGGGATGCCCAGCTGCGCGTCGTCCAGCCCGGCTACCAGCCCGGCCAGCCGCGCCCGGGTCTCCCGGTACATCCCTGCGAGGTCAGGCGTATCGACGTCCACGCCCGCACCATACGTTCCGGGATCGCACCGCGCCAGCCCGCACCATCCCCCACCACGCAGGCCACCGCCCACCGCTCCAGGCCACCCGGCCTGCCGCGCCCCGCGCCAACCCACCCTGGCCACTGGCACCCCGCCCCGCCGCGCCCGGCCCACCACCCCGCCTTGCCAGAGAAGGCTTAGATGTCATAAACTTAGATATCTAACTATTAGGAGCAGCCATGATTGATCAGCCCATGCAGGGCCGGGTGGCCCTGGTCGCCGGCGCCAGCAGGGGGATCGGCGCGGTCACCGCCAAGGCGTTCGCGGCAGCCGGTGCCGCGGTCGTGCTTGGCGCCCGCGACATCGCCGCCCTGGAGTCCGTCGCCGCCGGCATCCTGGCCGACGGCGGCCGGGCACTCGCGGTCCAGGCCGACGTGGCGGACGTGGACTCGATGCGCAACCTGGTCGGCCAGGCGATGACCACCTACGGCCGGCTCGACATGGCGTTCAATAACGCCAGCGGCGGCCCGCTGCCCGCCCCGCTCGCCGAGATCGACCCCGCCGAGTTCGACCAGGGCATCGCGACCAACATCCGCGGCACCTTTCTCGGCATGAAGTTCCAGATCGGCGCGATGCTCGGCAACGGCGGGGGCGCCATCGTGAACATGGCCTCGGTGGCCGGCGTGAACGGCACCACCAACCTCGCCGCCTACGTCGCGGGCAAGGCCGGGATCATCGGGCTCACCAAGGTCGCCGCGCTGGACTACGCCGACCAGGGCATCCGGGTCAACGTCGTGGCACCGGGCCCGATCCTGACCTACCACCTGGAGGCGGCGGGCCCGCAGGCGCAGCGACTGGCCGGGCTGTCCACGCCGATGCGCAGGACGGGCACTGCCGAGGAGGTGGCGCGGACCGTGCTGTGGCTCTGCTCGGCGGAGTCCTCGTTCATCACCGGCGCCGTGATACCCATCGACGGCGGGCAGATGGCGGGGAACAAGCCGCCCCAGATGTACCGCCAGGGCCAGCCGATGCAGGCAGGCCCGGGGGACGCGGAGCCGCCGAACCAGACATGATGCCGGGCCGGGTGCCCGCCGGTAATACGATGCGGCCATGGCCGGACTTGGCCGTGCCCGCCGTGCCGCCGTCGTGACCGCGACGGTGGCCAGCGTCGCGATGCTCGCCGCGGGATGCACGGGCGGGATAGCGCCCGCGGCTCACCCGGCGCAGCACTCCCCCACCGCTTCCGCTGCGCCGGCCGTGCTCCCGGCGGGCGCGCAGCGCCAGGCGCTGGCCGCCAGGTACCTGGCCGTCGCGAAGGCGGGGCCGGCTCCCGTTGGTGAACTGCTCGTGAACGAACTGGCCCTGCGCTACGTGGAATGAGTATCCGATAGATTTAATCCGAACGGAGATATGTGATGCGGAACAGATGGCTGGTGCCGGTGGGCGCGATCGCGGCCACGCTGGTAATCGCCGCCTGTGGGAGCACAACGTCAACTGGCAGCTCTGGTTCTGGCTCTGGCAGTTCCCCCGCAGCGGCGGCCCCGGCCGGAGCCTCGGCAAGCACCCTGTCGACCATGAAGGTCGGAGGCGCGACGCTGCTGACCAATGCGAAGGGGTTCACCCTGTACTGGTTCGTCCCGGACACCTCGACGGCTTCCAAGTGCAACGGCGCGTGCGCCCATTACTGGCCGCCGGTGCACGGGCCGGTGAAAGCCGGATCCGGCGTCACCGGCACGCTCGGCGTGATCACCCGGTCCGACGGGACCAAGCAGGCCACCTGGAACGGGCACCCGCTGTACACCTACATTGCCGACACCGCGCCCGGGATGGCCAAGGGCAACGGGACCAACCTGTCCGGCGGGATCTGGCACGACATCGTCCTGTCCGGGACGGCTGCTCCTGCGCCGAGCCACAGCACCAGCTCCGGCGGCGCGTACGGCTACTGAGCAACCCCACCACGTCGCAACCGTGGGCCCGCGGCGGATGCCGTCGGCCCACGGCATGGTCTCCGGGCCGGCCGGGCCGGCCTGACCTGGCGCGGCGAGACTGAAGGCGTGGGGTACTGGGTCCTGCATGTGGACCTCGACCAGTTCATCGCCGCCGTCGAGGTGCTGCGGCATCCCGAGCTGCGCGGCCGGCCCGTGGTGGTCGGCGGCGACGGGGACCCGGCCAAGCGCGGCGTCGTGGCCACCGCGTCCTACGAGGCGCGCGCGCACGGCGTGCATTCCGGGCTGGCGCTGCGCACCGCGCTGCGGCGCTGCCCGGACGCGGTGTTCCTGCCGGTGGACAAGCCGGCCTACGAGGCGGTGTCCGCCACGGTCATGGCTGCTCTGCAGGAGTTCGACGCCGTGGTGGAGGTGATGGGCTGGGACGAGGCGTTCCTGGGCGTCGAGACCGAGGATCCGGAGGAGGTGGCGCGGCGCATCCAGGAACGGGTGCGCGCGGTGAGCCAGCTGGACTGCACGGTCGGCATCGGCGAGAACAAGCTCCAGGCCAAGCTGGCAACGGGTTACGGGAAACCGGCAGGGGTGTTCCGGCTGACGCACGGCACGTGGTTCGAGGTGCTCGGCGGCCAGCCCACCGAGGCACTGTGGGGCATCGGCCGCAAGACGGCCGCGAAGCTGGCCGCGCTTGGCATCGGCACGGTCGCCGACCTGGCCGCGACCGGCCCGTTCGCCCTTGCCCCGGTCTTTGGCCCGGTGACCGGCCCGTGGCTGGTCCAGACCGCCCGCGGGCTGAGTCCCTCGCCGGTGGACAGCGCCCCCTACGTGGCCCGCTCCCACGGCCAGGAAATAACCTTCCAGCAGGACATCAGCGACTGGGCCGAGGTCCAGGCCGAAGTGACGCGGCTGGCCCGTCAGGTCGCCGCCGACATCGCGGCGGAGCGGCGGCCAGCGGTGCGCATCGTGGTGAAGGTGCGGTACGTGCCCTTCATCACCCAGACCCACGGCCACCCGCTCGCAGAACCGACCACAGCCGCCGCGCCGATCGAGCGGGCCGCCCTCGCGGCGCTCGGCCAGTTCAGCGGCAGGCGGGCGGTCCGCCTCCTGGGCGTCCGGGCCGAGTTCGCCCGGTAGCGCGTTCTGGGCCACTGGGCCGGGCGTGACTAGGCGGCGCCTGCTCCGGGGAGGGGAACCCGGGGTTCCCGGGCGGTGCGGGTGCACCGGCGGAGTCCGCCGGTGCACCCCGCGCCCCAAAGCGTGGTGACCGTTCCGGCAGGTGGACGGTCACCGCACCGCCCCCATGGCCGTCAGGACAGAAACCGCTCCAGTTCTGCCACGGTCGGCCCGGTCGCAGGCCCACGCCGAGTCACCGACAACGCCGCGGCCCCATTGGCCCGCCGCACCGCCTCAGACCACGACGCCCCTGACGCCAGAGCAGCCAAGAACGCCCCCGTGTGCGTGTCGCCGGCCCCGTTGGTGTCCACGACCTCGACACCGAAACCCGGCACGTGCGCCGCCGCGACTCCACGACCGCCGAGCAGGCACCCGTCAGGTCCCACCCGGACCAGGACCCCGGCCCGGGGCAGCCGCCGGGTCAACTCCCGCAGCGCCTCCCCCGGATCCGCCGCCCCGGTGAGCAGGGCACTCTCCCTGGCGTTGCAGGTCACCCAGTCGGCACGCGCCAGCACCGGGCCCAGCACATCGCCCGGGAGGATACCGGCGAGCGGGCCAGGATCGAACACCACAACGTGCTCCTCGCCGAGGCGGCCCAGCCAGTCCAGCAGGGCGGCCGCGTTGCTGGGGTGGGCGAGCCCATAACCGGACAGGTAAACGGCATCACCGGGCGCCGGGCGCACCGGTTCCAGGTCGGCAACGGTCAGCGTCGCCTCCGCGCCCCGGCTGGTCAGGAACGTCCGCTCGCCGGTGGCGTCCACGATACTGACCACAAACCCGGTGTCCCGCCCCCGTTTGGCCGGCTGCAGCACCTCGATCCCCTCGGCCGCGCATGCGGCGCGGGCCAGCGTGGCGAGCGGGCCGCTGCCGATCACGCCCCCGTACGCGACGGCGAGCCCCAGCCGCGCGGCCGCCGCCATGACGTTGAACCCGCCACCCGCCGCGGTCTGGGACCGGGTGGCAAGGACGTCCCCACCGGGCTCGGGGAGCGCGGGCACGTCAAGCACCACGTCCACCACCACATTGCCGAGGTGCAGCAGCCTGGTGAAGGGACTAGTCATGCGCGGCGCTCCGTATGGCAAGCAAATCATCGGCGAGCGGGCCGAAGCCCAGACCGTTGACGCGAGCCACCGTCTCCCGGGCGGCGGCGGGAAAGGCCGCGGCCCCGTGGCAGGCGCCGCATATCGCACCGGTCATCGCGGCGATCGTGTCGCAGTCCCCGCCCAGGGACGCGGCAAGGCGGCAGGCCAGCCAGGGGTCACCGGGAAGAGCGGCGGCGACCGCGAACGCGGCGGGCACCGATTCCTGGGTGGCCAGGCTGGTGCCCACCAGCCGGTACACGGTGCCGAGGACCTGGCGCTGGGGCAGGCCCGCGACCAGGCCGGTGGCCCAGGTGATCCGGGCTGCCACGTCCGCGCCCGCGGTCCAGTGCCCGCGGCCGGCCGCGCTCGCGGCGGCGGCCACGGCGCGGCTGATCGCCACGGGCAGCGGGTCCCCGTCGATGCCCGCGCTCACCGCCGCGGCCACGGCGGCGGCCCCGGCCAGCGCCACCCCGGTGTTGTGGGTCAGCCGGCTGGCCGCGACCACGCGGTCCTCAAGCAGCCGCGGATCCCGGGAGGAGGTGGCGATGCCGACCGGGGCCACCCGCATGGCGGCGCCGTTCGTCACCCCGTGCCGGCCTGCCTCGGCCACGTCCGCGCCCGCCGTCAGCGCGGCCAGGGCCTGCCTGGTGGAGGGGCCGAGCAGGTCCAGCGACCCCCGCGCCCGCATCGACTCCTCCCAGGCCAGCAGGTCGCGTGCCAGTGCCGGGGCGTCGACCTCCCCGCCGCCCGCCACGACCAGCCGGGCCAGCAGCACCGCCTGCTCGGTGTCGTCGGTGACCGATCCGGCGGGCAGTCCGGCCGCGAGCGGGTGCCCGTCCGGCCCCGGGTAAAAGCCGCCGACCAGTGTCCCGTACCTGGCCACGATCTCGGCCCGGGGCAGCGACTGGGTGGGCATGCCGAGGGCATCCCCGAGCGCCAGCCCGTACAGCGCGCCCAGGGCCCGCGACCTGATTTCATGCATGACGCAACGCCCTCCATCCCTGGCCCCCCGCGCCTGCCGCGTTCGTGGCTGACCGGCTCCCCTGCGCGCTGGTCATGACGTTTCCGTGGCGGCCGGTCCTGTGCCTGGGCTGCCTGGCTGACCCAGCCCGCCCGCTCGATCACCCGCCGGGCCAGGCGGCTAGGCCGGCCGTGCCCCGCCGAGGATGTCGGCCACGGTGACCACCTCCACGAGCGGTCCATAGAGGCTCATGATGTGCAGTGCCTGGGCGTGGCTCTCGTCGTCCACCCCGGCGCACGCGTCGGCGACGACCCGGACGGTGGCCCCGGCGTCGGCCGCCGCCAGGGCGGTGGACAGCACGCAGCAGTCGGTGGACACCCCGGCCAGCACCAGCGGCCCCCCGCCGGCCCTGGCCGCCAGGTCCGGGCCCCACTTGCTGAACGTGGTCGCGTCCAGCGTGGGCCCGGCCATGGCGGCAAACGGGGCGGCGAGTTCGTAGATCGGCGCATCCGGCGGCTGGAGCGCGAACGGCCACTGCTCGTAGTACTGCCGCCAGGCGCCCTGCGGAACCGCAGGAGCCACGAACCTGGTGAAGACGACCTTGGGCGCCAGCGCCTCGGCCAGGCGGCGAACCGGCTGCACGATCTCGGCGAACCGCGGGGCGAGCCAGGGGCTGCCCGGCTCGCCGAACACCCGCTGCATGTCGATTACCGCCAGGCAGGGCGCCTCCCCTGGGCCGCCTGCCCCGGGGAGATCCGCGCCAACCTCGCCGGTCATGCGTTCGCGGCCGCGGGCTCCAGCGGCGTCGCCTCCTGCGCCCGGATCGTCGCGCGGCCGAACGCCCAGGTCGCGACGAAACCGAGCACCAGCGCGACCAGCACGCCGAGGTTGGCGAACGCCCAGGCACCGCTCTTGCCGCCCAGGCCGAATGGGCCGAGCAGGTAGCCCTGCCACTTCAGCCAACTGGCGGCCGAGTTGGTGACCAGGCCCCAGCCGATCGCGGTGCCGACCACGATCACCCCGATCGGGAACCACCGGATGTCGCCGTAGCGGCCGGAGGAGGTGAACAGATCCCGCTCGGCGTAGTCGCGGTGCCGCAGCATGATGTCGGCGAGCATGATCCCGCACCAACCGGCGATCGGCACGCCCAGCGTGATCAGGAATCCCTCGAACTGGACCACGAAGTTCTTGGCGATGAACACGACGTAGATCGCGCCGAGCGTCATGATCGTGCCGTCGATGAGCGCGGCGACGAACCTGGGCACTCGCACGCCGAGCGTCAAAAGCGCCAGCCCGGACGAGTAGATGTCAAGCACGGACCCGCCGACCAGCCCGAGCACCGCGACGATGATGAACGGGATGAGGTACCAGGTGGGCAGCAGGTTGGCCAGCGCCCCGATCGGGTCGTTAGCGATCGCGGCGGACAGGCTCTTCGACGAGCCGGCCAGCAGCAGGCCGAAGATCACCAGGAAGATCGGCGCGATGGACGAGCCGAAAGCCGTCCAGCCGATCACGCCCCGGCCCGAGGACCGCCTGGGCAGGTACCGCGAGTAGTCGGCGGCCGCGTTGACCCAGCCGAGCCCGAACCCGGTCATCACGAACACCAGAGCACCGATGACCGCCTGCCCCGAGCCGCTGGGGACCGCCGACACCGCGCTCCAGTGGATCTTGTCGATGACCAGGATGATGAAGCCGACGGTGAGCACCCCGGTCACGATCGTGATCACCGACTGCATCCGCATGATCAGGTCGAAGCCCATCACGCCGCCGAATATGGTCAGCGCCACCACCACGATCAGCGCGATGACCTTCGTCACGGTGCCGCCGCCCCAGCCGAGGCGATCGAAGACCGTGGCCGTGGCGAGCGTCGCCAGGATGACCAGCACCGTCTCCCAGCCGACGGTGAGCAGCCACGAGATCACCGACGGCAGCTTGTTGCCGTTGACCCCGAATGCGGCACGGCCGAGCACCATGGTCGGCGCCGAGCCGCGCTTGCCGGCCACCGCGATGAACCCGCACAGCAGGAACGACACGATGATGCCGACGATGCTGACCACCACGGCCTGCCAGAACGAGATCCCGAACCCCAGCACGAAGGCCCCGTAAGCCAGGCCGAGCACCGACACGTTCGCGGCGAACCAGGGCCAGAACAGGTCACGCGGATGGCCCTTGCGCTCGGAGTCGGAGATGATATTGATGCCGTTCATCTCGATCTGCAGCGGTCGCAGTTCGACCTCGCCGGCCGCTACCGCGCTGCTGACAGCCTGATCTTCAGCCATGGCACACCTCATTCATGCCGTTGATGCCGAGTTCTGTTACGGCAGAGTCCTTACTGATCCATGATCGCCTTGCGCTGGGCCCCGTCGATAGGTATGTGCGCGCCGTTGATGAAACTGGCGCGGGGCGAGGCCAGGAAGGTCACCAGCGACGCGACCTCCCCCGGCTCGCAGATGCGGCCGAACGGTATGGACTGGTTCGCCAGTTCGTGCGCGCGGTCCTGGCTGACGCCCTTGTCCCGGGCGAACGCCTTCTCCAGCGTTTCCCACCGGCCGGTGTTCACCGGGCCCGGGTTGACCGTGTTGATGCGCACGCCGTAGCGCCCGTACTGTTCCGCCACCGAGGAGGCAAAGTTGATGTCGGCCGCGTTCGCCACCCCGGCGGTCATCTCCCAGTAGCTGGGCTTGAGGCCGTCGTTGCCGACCACCAGCACGATGGAGCCCTCGCCGCGCTGGCGCATGTGCGGAATCACCGCGCGCACCGAGCGGACATAGCCCATGAACTTGAGGTTGAGGCTGGCCATCCACTGGTCCTCGGTGAGGTCCTCGAGCAGCCCGCCAGGGGAACTGCCCGCGCAGGTGACCAGGATGTCGATCTTCCCGAACCGGGCAAGCGTGGCGTCCACGCACCGCTGCACGTTGGCGGTGACGCTCATATCACCGGCCATGGGGACAATACTGCGGCCGGTGGCGGCGGAGATCTCCTTGGCCGCGGATTCGAGCGGTTCGGCGGTGCGGGCCGTGATGACCACGTCGGCGCCCTCGTGGGCCAGGTACTCCGCTACGGCCCGGCCGATGCCCTTGCTCGCACCGGTAACGAAGGCCACCTTGCCGCCTAGCTGCAGGTCCAACGCCAACCCCTCTCACCGGCTGACGAGCCCCCTGATGCCGTCAACAACCGGATCGCCGCCGGAGTTCCACGGCCAGGCCATACCCTGGCAAACCGCCGCACATACCTAGGTAATGACGGATGGTATATCAAATATCAAGCTCGGAACAGGGGTGCGTTGGCATGGCTGGGGCGGTGTCCGCCGGGCTCCCGCGGGGTTAGCTCGGCTTGGTAAGGGCGGTGCGCTGGAGTTTGCCCAGGGGGGTGCGCGGGAGGGCGGAGAGCAGGTAGATGTGCTTGGGGCACTTGTAGCCAGCGAGGGCGGTACGCGCGTGAGCGATGAGGGCTGCCTCGTCGAAGTCGTGGCCCGGGCGCAGGGTGACCCAGGCGGTGACCTGCTCGCCCCAATGGGGGTGCGGCAGCCCGGCGACGGCGGCTTCCGCGACGGAGGGGTGGTTTTCCAGGACCGTTTCGACCTCGCGCGGGTAGACGTTGAGGCCGCCGGTGATGATCATCTCCTTGATGCGGCCGCGGATCTCCAGATGGCCCGTGACGGGGTCGAGGCGGCCGACGTCGCCGGTGCGGAACCAGCCGTCGGCGGTGAAGGCCTCGGCCGTGGCCGATGGGTTGCCCGGGTAGCCACGGAACACGTGCGGGCCGCGGATCTGGATCTCGCCGTCGGCGCCCGGCGGGGCCGGGGCTGACTCCGCCCAGAGGCGGACCAGGACACCGGGGAACGGGATGCCCACAGATCCCGGGCGGATGTCCGTGGCGACGTGTGAGACGTTGAGGCCGGTCTCTGTCAGGCCGTAACGCACCAGCGGGGCGCGCCCCAGTTCGGTGGCTGATCGTTCGGCAAGAAGGGCGGTCAGCGGAGCAGAGCCGCACACCGCGAGCCGCAGGCCAGCCAGCAGCCTGCCGTGGTCGTGCGCGTCATCGAGGAGCGCCTGGTACATGGTGGGGACGGCGAAGAGCACGGTGGCGTGGTGCTGGCGCACGGCCCTGGCCAGGCCGGTGGCGGTGAAGCGGGAGGCGATGTGCGCCGTGCCGCCCGCGATGAGCACGGCGTGCACCCCACTCAGGCCGTGCTGGTGGAACAGCGGCAGGGCGTGGGCCAGCACGTCATCCTCGCGCCACCCCCAGGACGCCATGGCCACCCGGATCGAGGTGAGCAGCGCACGGTGGGTCAGCGGCACCGCCTTGGGCTTGCCGGTCGTGCCCGAGGTGTAGGCGAGCAGCGCGGTGTCACCGGGGCCGGGCACGATCGCGGTGCTTCCCGGCGGCCCGGCGGGGACCTGACCGGGATCCACGGTCAGCGGCGGGCTCGGCAGCCCGGCGAGCAGCCGTGCGGGGCCGCCGTCCGCGAACGCGATCGCCGCCCCGGAGTCGGTGACCAGGTGCCCGAGTTCCGCGGCGGTGTAGCCGGGGTTGGCGAGCACGACCACCGCACCCGCACGCAGCGCGCCCAGGTAGCAGCGCACGAATCCGAGGCTGGACCGGGCGGCAAGCAGCACCCGGTCCCCGGGCTGGGTCCTGGCCGCGAGCCAGGCAGCTACCTGGGCGGCTTCGGCGTTCAGTGCCACGTGGGTCATCTGTTCGCCGTCGATCACCAGGGCGACCCGGTCCGGCACCCGGTCCGCGGCCGCGGCGGCCAGCCCGGGGATGGTGGCCTCGCCGAGGCCGGCCACGTGCGCCGGGATGTCCGTGACGCCGGGCAGGTGCGCGGCCCACCCAGCCAGGCTCCACTCCTCGTACCCGGTCATGGTGCGCTCGGCATGCCTTCGGGCGCGCGGCGGCGGTCATGAAAGTGACGCTGGTGCCCCTCTATGGGCCCCGTTGTCATGTTCATGCCCTTGAGCGGGTGCGGTCGGCCACGGCTGGGCCGCGCGAGGGTGGCGGGACAGGTCATGGGGGCGGTGCGGCGGGATCCGCGGCGAGGGCTTGCGCCCAGGCCGCGCTGTTCGCTTCCTGCTCCGCGTGCAAGCGGCCCAGCAGGCCGTCCGCTGTCATGATCATCTTGATCCGGGCCAGGGAGCCCGCGCTGCCCGCGGCCAGGGCGGCGGCCAGGCGTTCCGCGGCGGGCAGTGGATCCGGTTCCACCTGGTTGACCAGGCCGAGCGTGAGCGCCTCGGCGGCGTCCACCCAGCGGCCGGTCATGGCCAGTTCCGCCGCCCGGCCACGGCCCACCAGGTCGGGCAGCACCCAGGCGCCCACCGCGAGATCCCGGCCAGGCGGCCCGATCCAGCGGAACCGCGCCGCGGGACCGGCGATGCGCAGGTCGGCCCCGGTCGCGAGCTGGGCCCCGCCGGCCACCGCCGGGCCGCCCACCGCCGCGATCACCGGGCCGGGCCTGGTGATCATGACTTCGAGGCACTCGTAGAGCAGGGCCGAGACCTGCGCCCGTTCGGCCTCGCCGATCGTCATATCGGCGCCCGCGCAGAACATCGCGGGATCCGCGCTGCCAAGCACCACCGGTTCCGCGGGGTTTTCGGTGAAGGCGTCCCGCAGCGCGCGGGCCAGGCCTGGGGTGAGCGGGTTGTGCCGCTGCGGGGAGGCCAGCAGCAGGCGCCGGTATCCGTCCGGGCTGCGCTCCGACCGGAGGCTCGGGTGTGTCATGCGCGCGCCTCCCCAAGTCGCAGACGGGGTACGCGCGCCTCCCTAGGTCGCATGCGGGGTGCGCGCGGCTCCCCCGGTCGCGGGCTGCGGCCAGACATGTTGAAATATGATATACCAAATGGACCCGAGGCTCCGGCTGCCGCTGACCCCGGCCAGGGTCGCCGCCCTGGCGGACTCTGACGCCGCGGCTGGCATGGGCCCGCAGGCCGGGCACCACCACATCCCCAGCACCGGAGGTGGCCCGTGCAACCTGCACCGTTGATGCCCACCGGCCCCGGTGAAGGGACGTCAGGGTATGTCAGCAAGACCGACCTGGTGGCCGCCCTGATCCGTGAGCTGATCATCACCGGGGAACTCGCCGCGGGCGAGCAGTTGCGCCAGCGGGACCTGGCCCAGCGGTTCGGAGTCAGCCAGACCCCGGTGCGCGAGGCGATGCGCCGGCTCGAATCCGAGGGC
>DASXKD010000033.1:0-9521 GCA_036497045.1 Streptosporangiaceae bacterium
AGATGCGGGTACAGCTGCGCGAGCTGCGCATGCGTGCCGTTCAGCGCCTTGATGGCCGCCGTGCCCATCTCGATGCCCGTCTGGCTGGCCTTGATGTAGTAGTCGAACGTCATGATGTTCACGGTGAACCGCACGCCGTGCCCGGCCGCGCTCTTGATCACGTTGAGGCAGTTGCCGGGCAGGCCCCACGGTTCGACGCCGATCGTGAACACGATCTGCACGGTGCGGTGCGTGCGGGCGGCCCACTTCTGCAGCAGCGCAAGCGCCTCGCTGCGCCGGGCGATGCCCGCCTTGTTGCTCAGCGACCTGGCCTCCACGTCCATGTCCAGCCGGGTCACTCCGTAGGTGGTCACCACGGACTCGTAGGCCTTGGCGATCTTCGGCACGCTCGGGCAGGAGTCGGCGATCTCGGTGCCACCCTGGTCGGCGCTGAACCCGCCGAACGACGGGACCACATCCCCGCCCATGGCGCGCAGCTCACGGACCTGGTGCACATAGCGGCCGCCGGGCTTGACGACTTGCCGCGGGTTGCCGTCCCAGGCGATCTGGCACGAGCCCTTCTTGGGAGTCTGCAGGAAGGCGAGGGTCAGGTAGTGGGCGCCGGACTTGCGGGCGATGGCGGCGATGTTGTTCTTGGTCCAGGTCTCGAAGTAGGGCGCGTAAACGTGCCGCGGGATGAGGCTCTGACCGTGGTGCGCGGCCGGAGCGGCAGGCGCGGAGCGGGCGGCCGCCGCGGCCGCGCCGGCGCCGAGGGTGACGGTGAGCGGAACGCACAGCCCGATGGCCAGGGCTGTTCGCGGGCGGAGCGGGATGCGCTTCATGCGGGTCGGTTCCTCCTGCCTGGGAGCGTCAAGCGACGGCAGGTACAGCTCGGGGCTTGACTGCCGGGCCGAATTTGTTAGGACAGTATCCTTACTATTAACCCGGCTACAAGGCCATGACGATGTCACCCGGCCCCGGAGGACCGGCCGGGTCCTCAGTTGGCGGCGATCGCGAACGCTTGCGCCTGACTGGCCTGCCCGGCGCTGACCGCGAGCATGGCGGCCACCGCCGCGGCGCGTGGCGCGCGTCAGGGGATCAGGGCGATCTTGCCGGTGGTGTGGCCGTCCAGGATCGCGTGGTGCGCGGCAGTAGCCTCGGCCAGCGGGAAGGTCTGGGAGACCAGCACCCGCAGCTTCCCGTCCTGGGCGAGCCCCGCCAGTTCCATCCGGGCGCGCTCGCGGATGTCGGTGCCTGGATCCGCGCCAGGCGCACCGCCGAGCACCTTGATCCCTGCCTGCAATCCCCGCCCGAACGCCACGATCGTGGCTATCCGGGCCTTGTCCGAGCCCAGCCCCATGCAGACATCCCAGGCCTCGTCGGTGCCGACCAGGTCCAGGGCTGCGTCGACCCCGCCGGGAGCCGCGACCGCGACCCGGTCCGCCAGGCCCGGGCCGTAGGCCACCGGGATGGCGCCGAGGTCCTTCAGCAGTTCGTGCCGCGCGGGACTCGCCGTGGCGACCACCTTCGCCCCGCGGAGGATGGCGAGCTGGACGGCCATCAGGCCCACCCCACCGCTGCCACCGTGGATGAGCACGGTGTCGCCCGGGCCGACATCCGTCGCGGCCAGCAGGTGCCATGCGGTCACCCCGGTCACCATCAGCCCCGCGGCCTGCGGCCAGTCCAGCGTGCCGGGCTTGCGGATCACCGCCTGGGCCGGCACCACCAGTTCGGAGGCATAGGCGCCCGGGGCACGGTAGGCGATGACCTCGTCGCCGACCCGGACCGGGCCCGCCGGGCCGACCGTATCGGGCCCCACCGCGGTCACCACCCCGGCGGCCTCAGCGCCGAGCCGGATCGGCAGCCGGGCGGGATCGGTGCCGAACGCCCCGCTGTAGGACTTGGCGTCCACCGGGTTGACGCCGGCCGCCCTGACCTCAATCCTGGCTTCACCCGCGGCCGGTTCCCTGACTGGCTCCTCAACGACGGACAGGACCTCGGGGCCGCCGTACGCGGCGGCGATCACAACAAGCGCCACACCGGCCGCAACATCCCCGCCGCGGCCGCGCATTCCCGGCTGCGCGGTTCCGGGCCCTGGCACCCGCAGCCGGGCTGGGCTCGCGCAGGTCAGCGGAGGGTGATCACGTTGGCGGTGATCAGGGCGGCGGCGTCCGAGGCCAGGTAGGCGATCACCTCGGCGACCTCGCCGGGGGCGGCGATGTGGAACATGGTGGGGCTGTCCGCGACCAGCTTGCGGACCGCGTCGTTGACCCAGCCGGTGTCGGTGACCGGCGGGTGGACCATGTTCGCGGTGATCCCGTGGTCCGCCAGCTCGATGGCCGCCGACATCGTGTAGCTGTCCTGCGCCGCCTTGGCCGCGCCGTAGGAGACCTCCCCGGGGAAACCGATGTCCCCGCCGGAGGTGAGGCCGATGATCCGGCCCCAGGTCCCGCCACGGGCGATGTGCCGCCGGGCGAACTCGGCGATCAGCAGGCCTGCGGCCATCGCGTCCACGCCGAACTGCTGCAGCCAGGTGCCGGGGTTCACCGCCTGGACCGGCCGGCCGAACCCGTCGGTGTAGGCCGGCTGGAAGGTGTCTGCCACCCATCCGGACGCGTTGTTCACCAGGATGTCCACCAGGCCCAGGTGTTCCTCGGCCGCGTCGAACAGCGCGGCCGCCGTCGCCGGGTCGGCCAGGTTGGCCTCCATGGCTAGTGCCCGCCCTCCCCGGGCCCGGATCCGGTCGGCCACCGGGGCGCCGTCCCGCGCCCGGTTGTCCCGGTATGCGGCGGGCAGCCCCGGGCCGGCCGGGTCGTGCACCCGCAGGAACGTGCACAGCACGGCGCAGCCCCGCGCGGCGAGCGCCGCCGCGGTCGCCTCGCCGATGCCGTGATTGGCGCCGGTCACTATCGCCGTATGACTGCCCGCCGGCCCACTGGTCATGATGCCGCCTCCTCAACCCGCCGTGTCGCGGCACCGGCCCGGCCGGGCCTTCCGCGGCAGCCGACCGTAGCCGGCCGGCCGGCCGTTGCCTACCCGGTTAACGCCCGGCCGGCCGAGCGCAGGCAAGGGGATGACATGATCGTGACAGTCATGGCAGGCGGCCGGGCACGATGCACCGCGCGGCGGGCCTGCCACGGGGAGGTGAGCCGCGATGCCACATGAGCTGATCACTCATGCGGACAAGGTGTTCTTCGCCGAGCGGGGCGAGACCAAGGGTGACCTCGCCGAGCACTACCTGCGTGTCGCCGAGCCGCTGCTGCGCACCATGGGCGGCCGCCCGGTGCTGCTGCAGCGCTTCCCCGACGGCGCGTCGGGGCCGTCGTTCTTCCAGAAGCGGGTGCCCAAGAACGCCCCCGACTGGCTCCGGACGACGATCGTCTCCACCCCGAACGGCACCACCTCGCAGGCCCTGGTCGCCGCCGACATCGACCACGTGCTGTGGGCGGTGAACCTGGGCTGCCTGGGCTTCCACGTCTGGCCCTACCTGGCCGACGACCCCCAGCACACCGACGAACTGCGGATCGACCTGGATCCCTCCCCCGGGGTGGAGTTCACCCACATCAGACAGGCGGCGCACGAGGTGCACAGGCTGCTCACCGAACTGGGCATCACCGGGTACGCCAAGACGACCGGCAACCGCGGCGTGCACGTGTACGCCCGGCTGCAACCACGCTGGGACTCCTACCAGGTGCGTACCGCCGCCGTGGCGCTGGCCAGGGAGCTGGAACGCCGCAAGCCGGACCTGATGACCGCCGCCTGGTGGAAGGAGGAACGCGGCCCCCGGGTCTTCATCGACTTCAACCAGAACGCCCCGCACAAGACCGTGTTCGGCGCATGGTCGGTGCGCGCCCGCCCCGGCGCGCAGGTGTCCACGCCGCTGGCCTGGGAGGAGATCGACGACATCCACCCCGATCAGTTCACCATCGCCACCCTGCCTGCCAGGCTGGAATCGGTCGGCGACCCGTGGCAGCCGATGAACGAAGACCCACAGGACCTGGCGCCGCTGCTGGACCTGGCCGCCCGCGACGAGGCGGCCGGGCTGCCCGACGCGCCGTGGCCGCCGGTCTACCCCAAGCAGCCTGGCGAACTGTCCCGCGTCGCACCCAGCCGCGCCAAGAAGCCCTGACCGCGTCTTCATAATGAACGCACCGTTTGCGACGGCTCTGGCAGGCTGGAAAGCGAGCGGCAAGAACCGGCTCGGGTGGACTTTGGTGCCGAACGCAGCGGACGTGGACAGCGCCGAATCCATGCGCATCGCCGCCGGGGCACTCGACGCGCTTGGCGTGTCCCGCGACGTGACCTCGGCCGTGCCCAAGGACCCTGGCGGCCCGCTGGAGCAGGCCGTCTGTGACCATTTGCGCGAGGTCCTGCCCGGCTACCGTACCGGCAGGGACTGGCTGATCGGCCGGAGCAAGCTGATCACCGGCTTCGACCAGTACGCGCACCTCAAGGAGGTGGACGCGCTCGTCCGGGCCAGCCCGCAGCTGCGCATCTCGCTGGGCGTGGACTACCTGATCAAGCCGGATGTCACGGTGGGCCTGGCCGGGGTCCGCACCGGCTCGGGCCTGCCGCCGCTGCACGCGGCGATCTCCTGCAAGTGGACCATCCGGTCGGACCGGGTGCAGAACATCAGGCACGAGTGCCTGCTGATGATCCGGCACCGGCGCGGCAGGCAGCCGCACCTGGTGACGGTGACCGCCGAGCCGCTGCCGAGCAGGCTGGCGTCCATCGCCCGCGGTACCGGCGAGGTGGATGCCGTGTACCACATCGCCTACGACGCCATGGACGCCAGCATCGCCGAGCACGCCAACGCCGAGCAGCGGGATGCCTGGCGGGAGGTGACCAGGCAGCGCCGAGTGCTCAGCTACGAGGCGCTCGCGGAAACCCTCGCGTCACAGTGAGGACACCGGTGTGTTCCGCCGCCAGCATGTTCCGCCGCCAGCATGTTCCGCCGCCAGCATGTTCCGCCGCCAGCATGTTCCGCCGCCGGCGTGTTCCGCCGCCCGCTGTCCGGAGGTGCGGGCAGAATCAGCCAGAAGACGGGCGCGGGAGGGAACGTGGGGCATGTCGGTTTTGCTGGAGGGCCCGTGGCGCATGCTGACTTCCCGGCGCTTACCTCGCTGGAGATCTGTGCCGGTGCGGGCGGCCAGGCACTCGGCCTGGAACAGGCCGGGTTCGACCATGAGGCCGTCGTCGAACTGGACGCCGACGCGTGCGGGACGCTCCGCTACAACAGGCAGTGGAAGGTCATCGAGGGCGACGTGGCGAACGTGGATGGGCGCGCCTTCGCCGGTGTGGACCTGTTCGCGGGCGGGGTGCCCTGCCCGCCGTTCTCGATAGCGGGAAAGCGGCTCGGCTCCAACGACGAGCGGGACCTGTTCCCCCAGGCGCTGCGGCTGATCGAGGAGACCGGCCCGCGCGCGGTGCTGCTGGAGAACGTCCGCGGGCTGGGCACCCGCAGGTTCGAAGGGTACCGGGCCCAGGTGCTCGGACGGCTACGCGCGCTGGGCTTCCAGACCTGGTGGGACCTGGTACACGCGAGCGATCACGGGGTCTCCCAGCTGCGCCCGCGGTTCGTGCTGGTGGCGATGCGTCCGCCGTGGGCGCAGTGGTTCCGCTGGCCGCAGCCACAGGTCACTCCGCCACCCACCGTCGGCGAGGCCCTGGGTGACCTGATGGCCTCGCGCGGCTGGCCGGGGGCGGCCGCCTGGGCCCGGCGGGCCGCCGGGATCGCACCCACCATCGTGGGCGGCAGCAAGAAGCATGGTGGCCCGGACCTGGGCCCGAGCCGGGCCCGGGCAGCCTGGGCTGCGATGGGCGTGAACGGGCTCGGCATCGCCGACGAGATACCCGGGCCGGACTTCCCGGCGGACAAGCCGCCGAAGCTGACCGTGGCCATGGTGTCCCGGCTGCAGGGCTTCCCCACCGACTGGACGATCACCGGCCGCAAGACCGCCGCCTACCGCCAGGTGGGCAACGCGTTCCCGCCGCCGGTGGCCAGGGCGCTGGGCACCGCGATCGCCGTCGCCCTGAACTCCGCGCCGCCCACCTGAGCGCCCGCACCCTGCCTCGCGCCTGGACGGTCCGTCCGAGTCTGAGCGCGACTTGCTCAGCCGCCGGACGGCTGGCAGCGGACCAGGACCGATACCGAGTCGCCGTAGTCGTTCGTCACGTAGACGATGCCACGGCCCGGATCGGCCGCGAGGCCGACGAAGGGCGCCCTGCCCACCGGCACGCTGCCCGCAACGCGGCCGCTCCGGCCGTTGACGACAGTCACCGTGTTCTCGTTGGGGTTGATCACGAACACCTGGTTGGTGGCTGCGTCGGCCGCCACGCCGAAAGCGTCGTGGCCCACGGTCCTCCTGGCGGTTATCGCGTTGGTCCGTCCGTCGATGGTGAACAGGTGGTTGGCGGCGACGACCACGTTGGCGGTGTCGGTCTTCGGGTCCATGGCGATCCCGTACGGCGCAAAGCGTAGAAAGATCGTGGCAACGATCTGGTCGGTCGTCACGTTGATCGCCGTCACCGAGAGGCGCGCCTCATCGGTGACGTACAGGATGCCGGTGAGCGGGTCCAGGGCGAGCCAGAACGGGTCCGCGCCGGTGGCGATCCGGTCTACCACCGTGTTGGTCTCCCCGTCGATGACCGTCACCCCCCCGTCACCGGCGACGAAGACCTGGTTGGTCAGCCGGTCGGCCCAGATCCCGTAGGGGCGGCCGCCCACGGGGATGGTAGCGGTGACCGTATTGGCCTGCCCGTTGATCACCGATACGGTGCCGTCGGCGCCGTTGCTGACGTAGACGGTGTCTGTCTGCGGGTTCACCGCCACCCCATACGGCTGCTGGCCCACGGCGACCGTGGCGGCCACAGTCCGGGTCTGCCCGTTGATCACCGACACCGACCCGGCTCCCGTGCCGGTCCCCCAGGAGGCCGCGTAGATCATGTCGGTGCGGGTGTCCACCGCCACCCCGAACGGGAACTGGCTCACCGGGATCGTGGCCGCGGCCTGCCATCCGGCGGCCGGGCACCCGGCCGCGCCCGGCGCTGCGGTCACCGGTGCCCGTCCTGCGGTGGCGCTGGCCGCGGGCGCGAGCCCTGCGACCACGGCCGCGGCCGCAGCAAAGACCGCCGTGCGCGCGATGATGTTCATGCCCCCACCCGCTTCCCCGCCCGCCCCGGCGGATGCCGCCGTCACCTCGTGAGCGGGGAGTGACACCTTGTTATACAGACTCCCAGCCCGGCCAACTCGTTGACCTGGGTGACGGAAACCTGTCCTGCCGGCCCTGACGCAGGAGCGCCTCCCTCGCCCCGCGGCTGAGCAGGATCAGGACATGCGGGCTATTTCGCGCATCTTGTTGGTCGCGTCCAGCGCGGCCACCTTGTAGGACTCGGCCAGCGTCGGGTAGTTGAACACCGCGTCGACCAAGTAGTCCACGGTGCCGCCGCAGCCCATCACGGCCTGGCCGATGTGCACAAGTTCGGTCGCACCGGTACCGAACACATGCACGCCGAGCAGCGTGCGGTCCTCCAGCGACACCAGCAGCTTCAGCACGCCGTAGGAGTCACCGATGATTTGGCCGCGGGCCAGTTCCCGGTACCGGGATACGCCCACCTCGAACGGCACGTTCTCCTTGGTGAGCTGTTCCTCGGTGCGCCCGATGAAACTGATCTCCGGGATGCTGTAGATGCCGATCGGCTGGAGTTCCCCGATCGCGTGGATCGGCTCGTCACACGCGTGGTGCGCGGCCAGCCTGCCCTGCTCCATGGAGGTGGCCGCGAGGGCCGGGAAGCCGATGATGTCGCCGACCGCGTAGATGTGCGGCACTTCGGTGCGGAAGAACTCGTCCACCGCGATCCGGCCACGCTTGTCGGCGGACAGGCCGGCCGCGTCCAGGTGCAGTTCGTCGCTTGTGCCTTGGCGGCCGGCCGAGTACATGACGGTGTCGGCGAGGATCTTCTTACCGCTGTGCAGGATGGCGATGGCGCCCTCGGGCCTGGCCTCCACCGAGGCCACGCTCTCGCCGAACCGGAAGGTGACCGCCAGGTCGCGCAGGTGATACTTCAGCGCCTCGACGACCTCGATGTCACAGAACTCCAGCATCCGGTCCCGCTGCTCGACCACGGTGACCTTGGTGCCCAGGGCGGCGAACATGGACGCGTACTCGATGCCGATCACGCCGGCGCCCGCGACGACCATGGACCGCGGCACCCGTTCCAGGTGGGCGATCCCGTCCGAGTCGATCACCGTGCGCTCGTCGAAATCGACGGTGGCGGGCCGGGCCGGGCGGGTGCCGGTGGCGATCACGATCTTGTCGGCGGTGGCCCGTCGCATCCGGCCGTCACCGTCGTCGATCTCCACCGTGTGCGGGTCGATGAAGTGACCGGTGCCGCTGAGGATCGTGATCCGGTTCCGGGACAACTGGTTGCGCACCACGTCGATCTCGCGGCTTACCACGTGCTGGGTGCGGGCCGCCAGGTCCGCGATGGTGATATCGTCCTTCACCCGGTAGCTCTGACCGTACATCTCCCGCTGGTCCAGGCCGGTGAGGTACAGGACCGCCTCACGCATGGTCTTGGACGGGATCGTCCCGATGTTGAGGCACACCCCGCCGATCATGTCCCGGCGCTCGATGATCACCACCCGGCGGCCTAGCTTGGCCGCTGCGATCGCGGCCTTCTGCCCGCCCGGCCCCGAGCCGATCACCAGTACATCGAAGTCGTACATATCTCCAGTACACGACGACGGGCCGCCTTATGGAAGGCTTTGACCGGGCGGCGATCGTGGACGAGGACGAGGAGGAAGCCCCTGGGCGAGGAGGACATCTCGAATGATCCGCCACTAGCCGGGGTTATCGTCTACGCATGATCAACCGCTTGGCCGAAGACGTGGAGGCAGATCTGGCCGGGCGTCCCGCGCTGCTGCGGGATGCCTCTTCGCGGGCGCTGGCCTACCTGGGCGGGCTGGCCGACCGGCCGGTGGCGCCCGCCGCCGCGGACGTGGCCGCGCTGGACCGGCTGGACTTCGCCCTGCCCGCGGCGGGCCGGGACGCCGCCTCGGTGCTGGCCCTGCTCGACGACTACGGCTCACCGGGCACCGTCGCCAGCGGCGGGCCGCGGTACTTCGGCTTCGTCACCGGTGGGGCACTGCCGATCGCGCAGGCCGCGGCCTGGCTGACGGCGGCATGGGACCAGAACGCGGCGCTCTCGGTCATGTCGCCCACCGCGTCGGTGCTCAACCGGGTAGCGCTGCGCTGGGTCACCGCGCTGCTCGGGCTGCCCGAGGGCACCGGCGGCGGTTTTGTCACCGGTGCCACCATGGCCAACGCGACCTGCCTGGCCGCGGCCAGGGACACGGTCCTCGCCGGGCATGGCTGGGACGCGGCGGGCCAGGGCCTGGTCGGCGCGCCGCCGGTCACCGTCGTGGCCGGGGCGCAGGCGCACACGACCGTCCGCAAGGCGCTCGGCCTGGTGGGCCTCGGCCGGGACCGGGCGCTCCTGCTGCCCGCCGACGCCCAGGGCCGGATCGAGCCGCGCGGCCT
>DASXKD010000034.1:0-1803 GCA_036497045.1 Streptosporangiaceae bacterium
CGGGGCAGTGTGCGTGGTGTGCGACCTGGTTGCTGACGGAGCCGAGCACGAGCGGAGCGAACCCGCCGCCGCCCCTGGTCCCGACCACGAGCATCTCGGCCTCGCTGGAAGCGTCGATGAGCGTCTGGGCCGGGAAGCCACTAACCGCCGTGACGGTCACGGACTCTGGCCGATCGGCGCCGAGCTTGGCAGCGGTTTCGGCGACTGCCGCCTCGGGCAGTCTTGCGGATCTCGGCGACCCTGTCCTGGTCGCCAGGCAGCTCGACCGGAGCGCCTGTCCAGTAGTTGGCCGGGACCGAGTTGACCGTGATGACGGTCACCGGCGCCTGACGGATCGAAGCCTCGGTCATGGCCCATTCCAGGGCGTGAGTGGCATTGTGCGACCCATCAATTCCTACGACGATGCCTGACATGTGACCCTCTCTTTCCGGGTGGCCATCAAATGCCAGCCCTGTCCTTTTTCAGGATCGCCGGACTAGTACCGCAGCCGCCAATGGGCCTGTGACCTGTGATGATCGGTGCGTGTCGTGACATGGCGTGGCGCAGCCGCCTCAAGATCATGTTTGTGTGACGAAACAACGACGTGAGGCGGTTGCTGCCGCCAGGGTAGCGGCCGGTATCGGCCGGCGGAAGCGGGCCGAACTGCTTGGCCTGATGCGCCCGGCGTTCGCGCGGACCGGGCCGTGGGTGCAGGCCGGCAAGTACGTGGGCGCGGTGATGAGCGACCTGCCGAAGCGGAACGGATGGACTGTCGCCCGGTACGCGGGCGACCGGAGCCCGGACCGGATGCAGCGGCTGCTGAACCGGGCGTCCTGGGACACGTTCGCGGCGATGGGCGTGGTGCGCCGGTTCGCTGTGGAGGGCCTGGACGCCGCGGCCTGCCGGCTCCGGCGCGGGGGCCTGGGGATCGGGGCGCTGGATGAGACCGGGCAGGAGAAGAAAGGCCAGGCCACGGCGGGAGTCCAGCGTCAGCACATGGGATGCTCGGGCGGGGTGGAGAACGGGATCAACACCGTGCACCTGTCCTATGTTCGCGAAGGGACCGGGCACGCGCTGATCGGCGCCCGCCAGTGGATCCCGGCCGGGCAGATCGCCGACCCGGTGACGTGCGTGGTGACGGCGCTGCCGCTGGACCTGGAGTTCAGGACCAAGGGCGAGCTGGCCATCGACGTCCTCGCCGGCGCGTTCGCCGACGGCGTCAGCCTGGACTTCGTCTGCGGCGACGAGGTGTACGGCAGCTGCACCAGGCTCCGCGAGTACCTGGAGGAGCGCGGCCAGGCCTACGTGCTGCGGATCCCGTCGACCTTTCGCCTTGCCCTCGCCCGCGGTGTCGCAGCCACCTGTGCAGGCGCGGCCCGGCTCCTCGGCGACCACCTGCGGTGGGAGGTCCGCTCTGCCGGGAAGGGATCGAAGGGCCAGCGGTGGTACGCCTGGGCGCAGATCGCCGCCGCCTCGCCGCGGCACTGCCTGCTGGTCCGCCGTCATTTGCGGACAGGTGAGCTGGCCTACCACTACTGCCACGTGCCCGACGGCCAGCCGGCCGGGCTGACCCGGCTGATCCGCGCCGCCGGGCTGCGCTGGCCCGTCGAAGAGGACTTCCAGTTCGGCAAGGACTGCTTCGGCCTGGACCAGTCGCAGGTCCGCCTCTATCACGCGATCGCCCGGCACACCGTCCTGGTGATGGCCGCCCTCGCGATCTGCGCGGTCACCGCCGCCCTGCTCAGGGACCGCGCCGGCAGCCAGCACACCCCGCCCGTCCGACCCGGCCGGCCCCCGCCCGCCGATCCCGGCACGATCCCGCTG
>DASXKD010000035.1:0-3099 GCA_036497045.1 Streptosporangiaceae bacterium
CCGGGCCCCGGGGTCAGGCGCCGACTTCGATATCCACCAGGCCGTGTTCGACGTCGACGAGCGGGCGATCGGGGTCGGGGTGCGGCTGATGGCCGCCACCGCCCTCACCGCGCTGCACGCCAACGGCACCTCGGTACACGACCGGCTGCCGGACGGCGTGGGCGCCTGAGCCTCGCGCGGTCACGCGCTCTCCCGTTCGTGGCCGGCAGCCGCTAAACGGGCATACAGTGGGCAGGCCGAGTTTTCCGGCCCGGTTCGGCGCCGTGATACCTCGGCGGCCACCCTCGGCCGCGAACATGGAGGCCGGCCGTGTTGTCACAACAGGCATCGTCACGCAAGGACCCGGACAGCGAGCGGGAGGTCTTCCGCAGCGCCGGTTCCACGGTCCTGTCCTGGGCGTGGTTCGTCGTCGCCGTCATCATCCTGGTGGACCTGGCCGTGCAAGGCCGGGACCACGCCGCCGTGGTGACGGCGGCGCTGGTCCTGGCGATCACCGGGGTCGTGTACGCCTGTGCCTGGCGGCCCAAGATCATCGCTGACTCCAGCGGGATCGCCGTCATCAACCCGGTGCGCGACCATCAGGTGCCCTGGACGGCGGTCAGCAAGGTGGACGTGGTCAACGCGGTCCGGGTGCACTGTGAGCCCGCGCCGGGCGCGGCCCGCGGCAAGGTCCTCCACAGCTGGGCGGTGCAGTCCTCACCGCGGTCCGCGCGGAAGGCCTCCCTGCGCCGCGAGGTGAACAGCCAGCCGCGGCCCAGGCTGACCCCGCGGCCACGGGTGCTGCAGCCCCCACCGGACTCGATGCCCCGGGGGTACGGGGAACTGCCCCAGTCTGCCAAGGATGCGCTGGAGAGCTCTTCCGCCGAGTTCGCCGCCGCGCGCCTCGCCGAGCGCGCGCAGCATGCCCGGCGGGCGGCCGGCCTGCCCCAGGCCGGCGGCCAGCCCCCGGCGGCCGGCTCAACCCTGGCTGGCGCGCCGCTGGCTGCTGGCCCGCCCCCGGCCGACGGACAGGCTCCGGCCGCACCCGCCGGGGCGGAACCCTGGTTCGCTGACGCGGCCGAAGACGGCAGGCCAGCCGGTGCGCGGGCAGGCACCCCGTCCGTTGACAGCGCGGCGTCCGGGCCCGGTCAGGCGGCCAGTAACGGTGCCCTTGTCGACGGCGCGGCGATGGCCACCACGCAGCCGGTAGCGCGGTGGGCTTGGTTTTCCATCGCGGCCATGGTGGTGCCGGCTGCCGCGCTGCTCCTCGTGCTGCTGGTGTAGCTAGAGTTCCCCGCTGCCGCGGCCGAGCGTGCCGCACGGGCGGGCCCGCAGGCCCGCCACGTAGTCCGCCGGTGCCCCTGCCTTCTCCGCGGCGTCGGCGAGGATGCCGAGGTAACGCGCCGACGGCAGGCCGCCCTCGTAGGCGTTGAGCACGTAGAGCCAGGTGAGTACGTCACCGTCCAGGGTCTGCACCCGGACCTTGATCTTGCTGTAGTAGCCAAGGGTCGCGCCGTCCCAGCTGTCCAGCGCCCGCGCGTCCTGCTCGGTGACCTCGTAGAGCACCACGAAGACCCGATCGCCGGAGTCTTCGACGACGGTGGCCATGGCACCTTCCCAGCCGATGTCCGCGCCGCCGAAGGTGAGCCGCCAGCCCTCCAGCCAGCCGGTGCCGCGCTGGGGGGAGTGCGGGCAGCGCAGCGCCATCTGCGCCGGGTCCATGTTGCTGGCATAAGCCGCGTACAGCTCCACGGGTGATAAGCGTACGAGTCGCGGCTGCGCTCGGTGGCTGGTCGGCGCGAAGATGGGCCCCGTGGCGTGCCAGTGCGCGGGCCGCGACAGAATGGGGCATCGTGAGCCAGGCGCACACGGATGTCGCGATCCTCGGGGGCGGCCCCGGCGGTTACGAGGCCGCCCTGGTCGCCGCGCAGCTCGGGGCCCAGGTCACCGTGGTGGAGGCCGACGGGCTGGGCGGGGCCTGCGTGCTGACCGACTGCGTGCCGTCCAAGACCCTCATCGCCACCTCCGAGACCATGGGCATCCTGGGCGGTTCCGCCGGGCTCGGCATCCGCATCGAGGGTCACGACGGCCGGATGCGGCCACAGCCAGGGGCGCCCGCCAGCCCGGTCAGCGTGGACGCGGCGCGGCTGAACGGCCGGGTCAAGGCGCTGGCCGTGGCCCAGTCGGCGGATGTCGCCGCGCGGCTGGCCGCTGAGGGGGTCGAGGTGATCCTCAAGCGGGGCAGGCTGGCCGGCCCGCACACCGTGGTGGCGGGAGACCGCGAGGTCACCGCGGGCGTGGTGCTGCTGGCCACCGGCGGCGTGCCCAGGCAACTGCCCGGTGCCGAGCCGGATGGTGAGCGGATCCTGAACTGGCGTCAGCTCTACGACCTGGCCGAGCTCCCTGAGGAGCTGATCGTGGTGGGCTCGGGGGTGACCGGTGCCGAGTTCGCCAGCGCTTACCAGGCGCTGGGCTCCCAGGTCACGCTCATCTCCTCCCGTGACCGGGTGCTGCCGCACGAAGACCCGGACGCGGCGATGGTGGTCGAGGACGTGTTCCGGCGGCGCGGGATGACCGTACTCAGCCGGTCCCGTGCCGACGGGGTCAAGCGGGAGGGGAACGGGGTCGTCGTCACCCTCGCCGACGGCAGGACGGTTCGCGGGTCGCACTGCCTGCTCACGGTCGGGCTGGTGCCCGCCACACAGCACCTGGGGCTCGAAACCGCGGGGGTGACGCTCGACGAGCGGGGCTTCGTGACCGTGGACAAGGTGTCGCGGACCTCGGCGGCGGGCGTGTACGCGGCTGGCGACTGCACCGGCGTCATGATGCTCGCTTCCGTGGCGGCGATGCAGGGGCGGATAGCCATGTGGCACGCACTCGGCGAGGCGGTGCAGCCGCTACGGCTCAGCCACGTCGCGGCGACGA
Organism: Streptosporangiaceae bacterium; assembly: GCA_036497045.1. Lineage (GTDB taxonomy): Bacteria > Actinomycetota > Actinomycetes > Streptosporangiales > Streptosporangiaceae > DASXKD01. The sequence continues at coordinate 2,905 of DASXKD010000035.1, forward strand.
TCTTCACCGAGCCGGAGATCGCGACGGTCGGGGTGAGCCAGGCCGCTGTCGACGCCGGGCAGGTGGAGGTGGCCACGGTCAAGCTGCCGCTGGCCACCAACGCGCGCGCCAAGATGCAGGGCTTCCGCGACGGCTTCGTCAAGCTGTTCGCCCGCCCGCGCAGCGGGACCGTGGTCGGTGGCGTCGTGGTGGCGC
>DASXKD010000036.1:0-9436 GCA_036497045.1 Streptosporangiaceae bacterium
TGGTGAATGTGCCTTGCAGCGGCAGGCCCGACAGTGCCGAGGAGTCGCCCATGTAGACGTTGTAGGTGCCCTCGGTCTGGGTCCAGCCGTTCGCCGAGTCGTCCCACCATGACTCCTCCTGCGGCGTGACGGTGAAGGACAGCTGGGCCGAAGCTCCGGGAGCGAGGTTGACCCGCTGGAAGCCGGCGAGCTGGCGCGGTGGCTCGCCGGAGGCGGCCGGGTCGCCCAGGTAAAGCTGGGCGACGTCGCTGCCGGCCCGCTGCCCGGTGTTGGTGACCGTAGCGGATACCTGCACGTCCTGCGTGCCGTTCACGGTGGCTGGGCTGACCTGCAGGTTGCTGAACGAGAACTGGGTGTAGGAGAGCCCGAACCCGAACGGGAACAACGGCGTGAGGTTGTTCGCGTCATACCACCGGTAGCCGACGTCGATGCCCTCGGAGTACTGCACCTGGCTGCCGTTCCCGGGGAACTGCGCCGTGGTGCTGGCCGGTACCTGGCCCAGGCTGGCCGGGAAGGTCACCGGCAGGTGCCCGCCCGGGTCGGTCTGGCCGAACAGCACGCTCGCCAGCGATGTGCCGCTGCTCTGGCCCGGATACCAGCCGTCGAGCACCGCCGCGACCTGGGACAGCCACGGCATCGCGATCGGGGCGCCCGCGTTGACCACCACGACGGTGTTCGGGTTTACCGCCGCGACGGCCTCGATGAGCTGGTCCTGCGCGGATGGCAGGTTCAGCGACAGCCGGTCGGCGGCCTCGGATTCGGTGTCGTCGGAGACGACCACTACCGCGGTGGATGCCGACTGGGCCGCGCTGACCGCGGCGTTGATGCTGGGCGCGAGCGCCGACGGGGTGCCCCACAGCAGCTGCGACGACTGGCCGCTGACCGACAGCGTGTACCGCTGGCCGGCTGTCAGGCTCACCGCGACCGAGTAGGTGTGCACCGGCGGCGTGCTCGGGTCGTCGAGGATCTGCTGCCCGTTCAGCGACAGGGTCGTCGACGTGTAACAGCCGCATGGGTTGGTGAGGGCCAGCACGTACGTGCCTGTCTCCGGTGCGGTCAGCGTGCCGGTGTAGCTGCCGCCGGACGGGGTGGCGGAGTAGGCCGGGGACAGGTTGCCCGCCGGGATGGATGGCAGCGAAGTGTCCGTGGGCAGTCCCTGGGAGTAGACGACGTTCGTGCCGGACCCGGCCGCAGCCTGGATGCCCGCGAGGGGGGTCACCGTGGAGGACGGGATGACGTAGGCGCTGCCGCCGCCGGCGTAGGAGGGCGAGGCGGACGCGGCTGGCCCGATGACGGCGACGGTACCGGCGTTCGATGCCGGGAGCGGCAAGACGGGGCCGGAGTTCTTCAGCAGCGTCGTGCCCTCCTCGGCGACGGTCGTGCCCACCGCCTGGTCGGCGGGCGTGGTGACCGTGGCCGAGGTGGAGCCCGTCCGGGGCTGGTTGAACAGGTTGTAGCCGAACATCTGGGTCAGGATTCGCTGCACCATGGTGTTCAGCGCGCTCCGCGGGATCGTCCCCTTCCGGATGGCGGAGGACAGCGCCGTCCCGTAGTAGGTGTTCTCCGGCTGCTCCATGTCGGTGCCTTCCAGGGCGCCCTGCGTGGCGTGGAGCGCCCCGTAGTCCGAGGTCACGAAGCCGGGGAAGCCCCACTCATCACGCAGCACGCTGGTCTCCAGGTAGGAGTTGTTGCAGCTGAAGCTGCGATTCACCATCGAGTACGCGCACATGACCGACGCGGCGTTTGCCTGCTGGATTGCCGCCTGGAACGACGGCAGGTAGATCTCGTGCTCCGCCCGGTTGTCGACGATGACGTTGTCGGCGGGCGTGTTGCGGAACGTTTCCTGGTTGTACGCGGCGAAGTGCTTGACCTGAGCCATGACGTCCTGGCTCTGCACGCCGTTGATCTCGGCAACATCGAGCGCGGAGTTCAGGAACGGGTCTTCCGACAGCGCCTCGAATGACCGGCCCCACCGCGGGTCCCGGTCGATGTTCACGGTCGGGCCGAGGTTGGCGCTCGCTCCCTTGCCGAACTCCTCAGCACCGATCACCTGGCCATACTGCTGCGCCAGCGACGGGTCCCACGCCGCGGCCAGCGCCACGCCGGCGGGCATCTGGGTGACACCGGTCAGCCCAGAGTGGATGACCCTTTCATGGGTTTTAAGAGCGCGCGTGTTCGCGTACGCCCTGGTGAGCGCGTACTTGGTTCCGCGGTGAACAACTTGGGAGGGACGCTCGGATAATTCTTAGTGACCGCTGCTGCGGGGGGTCGGGAGTCCGCTCGGCTTGCCGGTGCTGTGCGGTGTGGGATGAACCGTCGGGCCTTCACTCCCGTGTGGCGTGGGGAGCCCGCTCGGCTTGCCGGAGCCATGGGGTGTGGGGAACCCGGACGGCCGGCCGGTGCTATGCGGTGCGGGGACCGGGTGCGGCATGTGGGATGCCGGCGTGCCGGGTGGCGCAGCCGTCGCGCAGTACGTGGTCACGTTGGCCGCACCACCTGCCGCCGTTGCCAGCTTGCTGAACGCCACGGCCGACTGCTCGGCAGTGCCGTGCGTCTTGGCATGCGCCCAGGCGGTGCACAAGCCGTAGGCGGGGTCGCCGGTGGTGGCCAGGCGGGCCGGGGATGGCCTGAGGGCTGGCTGGGTGCCCGGGGCCGGCGCGCCGATGATGTGGTGGGCGAGTCGTTGCACCGTCGCGGGCAGTGCCCCGGCGTAGGCGGCGGTGGCGATGCCACCAAGGCTCAGGACCGTGGCCGCCGCCGCGGCCTTGACCGGAAGGAGCCGCCGCCGCGGTGGTGGCGTGCGGGCCGGTGGCCGGTGCGCCATGCGCGGCACGCCGAATTGGTTCCGGAACGCGGCCAGGGTCTTGGCCTCGCCCTCCAGTTCGTCGCTGGCGGGCTGGGCTCGCAGCTCGGCCAGGGCCTCCGCCAGGGGGCGAAGCTCCGGTGCCGGGCCGGGCGGCAACTCCGTGCCTGCGAGCAGGGCGGCCAGGGACGTGTCCCCGATCGGCACGTCCCGGTGGCCTGGCCAAAGGATGTTCGGCATGTCACGGTCTGGAACGTCGCGGCCGGTCACAGTGTTACATCCGCTTCGGCAAGAATCCCGGCCATCGCCCGTAGGCCCCGGTGGGCGGCCACCCTGACCGCGCCGGGGCTGCGCCCTAGCATCTGGGCGACCATCTCGTTGTCCAGCCCGGCCACCACCCGCAGCAGGATCACTTCCGCCTGGTGAGGCGGCAGCTGCGCCACCAAGGACAGTGCCGACCGGGTGTCGATGTGCTCAAGCGCCAGGTCGGCGGTATCCGGTGCGGTCGGCAGGCGATCCGGCAGCGTCTCCTCCAGCGCCTTCGCCGGCCGCCGGGACCGGCGGCGGGCCTCGTCGATCGCGCGCCGCCGTGCCGTGGTGAACAGCCAGGCCCGCCACCCGTGCTCATCCCCGCAGAACCCAGCCAGGCCCCGCACCACCTGCAGCCATGTCTCGGCCGCCACGTCCTCCGCGGCCTGCGGCGCGGTGACACGCAGGTAGCGCAGCAGGGCCGGGTTGCCGTCCCGCCACAGCCGTGAGAACGCCGCCTCGCTGCCCTCTTGCGCCGCAGCCAGCACGCTTTCGAATTCCGCGCCGATCACAGCGCCGGCGTAACTGACATCAACACATCTTCCAAGGTTGTGGCGGTCTTGCTAGGTCGGGTCGTTTTCCAGGGCCGGGGTCAGCCGGATGCGCTGGGCGGACGCCGGGAGCTTGCGGTGCACCATGCGGGCCGGTTGCAGTGGGGCTTGGGCGTAGTTGAAGGCGTTGGTGAACGGGTAGGCGGCGGTGTCGTTGGCGCCGAGCGGGGACAGCCCGAAGGTGTGCTCGGTGTAGGCGAGGATGCCGGCGAAAGTGGTGGCGGTGGTGTCGGTGTAACCGGGCTTGGCGTACGGGCTGACGATGATCAGCGGTACCCGGGGGCCTTGGGCGGTGCCGTCCGGGTTGGTCCCCGGCGGCACCTGGTCATAAAAGCACCCGCAGTCGTCCCAGGTGAGGAAGATGGCGGTCGAGGTCCAATCCGGGCCGTGCTCGACCGCGCCGACCAGCTGCCCGACCCAATTGTCGCAGGCGGTGATGCTCACCCCGTTGTGACAGCTGTTGGCCAAATCCGGGCCGCCGGGGGTAACCACGGAGAAGCTGGGCAGCGTGCCCGCGGCGGCGGCGGTCAGGAACTGGGCGTCGGGAACCAGGTTGGCGTGCTGGCTGGTGTCCAGGCACTCGGCGAAGGTGGGGCAGATCGACCAGATGTAGCCGCCCTGGGTGCTGCTGGCCCCATACAGCTTCCAGGTCAGGCCCGCCGCGCCGAGGCGGTCCATGATCGTCGGGATGGTTTTCACCGCGGTCTGCTCGAACGCCCCGCCGAACCGCAGCCCCGGCAGATGCGCGGGAACGCAACTGGGCAGCAGCTCAGACCGGCCGCTCGGGCCAGTCCACGGGGTCACCCGGTTGCTGTCGCAGCCCCATCCGGGCCCGGGGGTGACGCCCTTGGCCGGGACCGGGTTGTCGCCGAGGAAGTGATCCGCGGACGCTGCGACGATGTCCATGTGCCCGGCCCAGGACGCGGAGTCCCCGGAGGAGAAGGTGTGGTCGCTGATCGCGAAGTCCTGCGCCAGGGCGGTGATGTTGCGGATCTGCGCCGGCTGGTACCCGCTGATGCACCGGTAGCCGGTGGCGGCGGCGCAAGTACCGCCGGGGATGTTCTCCCAGCCGTCCATCCTCCCGCCGTCGATCGCCGCGACCTGCGCGGCGACGCTGTGGTTCACGTTCGGCACCGTGTCCGGGTCCGTGCCCGGCGTCACCACCGCCCCGTTGGACAGCCGTACCGAGGGCGGCATTCCCCCGTCGGGGCAACGGCCGGGGCGGCCGTCACACCAGAAGCCAAGGAGGTTGTCGAACGAGTGGTTCTCCAGGTAGATCACCACAACATGCCGGATCGGGGTCACCTGGGCCTGCGTAACGCCAGGAGCGGCCAGCCCGCTCGCGCACGTCAGGACACCCAATGCCACCCCTGTCGCGAGCTTCGCCCTGCCCGCCCCACGGAACAAGCGCCTCATGATCACGTATCCTCCCCGATGACTGGGCTCGTGCGCGGCGTGATCGAGTCACCTCGTATCCGGCATCCTCCCGCGGTGCTTGATCCGGCCACACCGGAACAAACACCAACAGCGCCCACGGCCCGGTATCCGGAACGCTCGCACCGCGCCGGTCGTTACGCGCGGTGGCTGGCTCACAGGGGTGCCCGTGTCGGTGACGGCGCCGTCAGCCGGCGCGGTGATCTCGCCGGTCAATCACCCCGCTGGGCAACAGCAAAGTCGTGATCACGCATGTCGCAGGGACGGGTTTTGAGTAGTTATGGTGCATTCGGGCGCTCGTGGATCGCATGGATGGCCCTGGCTGGGTACACCTTCCCCAGACCGGCGGAAGGGGATCACCATGCGGTTCCGCAACCGATCCGACGCCGGGCGGAGGCTAGCCAGCCGTCTGCAGTTCCTGCGAGGCGAGGACGTGGTGGTCCTTGGGCTGCCCCGGGGCGGGGTGCCGGTCGCGGCGGAGGTGGCCCGCGCGCTGGGCGCGCCGCTGGACGTGATCCTGGTGCGCAAGCTCGGCGTGCCGGCCCAGCCAGAACTCGGCCTGGGCGCGATCGGGGAATCGGGGGCGCGCGTCATCAACCCGGATGTCGTGCGTTACGCCCACGTCAGCGAGGAGCAGATCGCTCAGGTCGAACAGCAGGAACGGGCCGAACTGCAGCGGCGCGCGCAGCGCTTCCGCGGGGATGCGCCGATAGAGCCGCTGGCCGGGCGGACCGCCGTCATCGTGGACGACGGCATCGCGACCGGCTCGACGGCCCGTGCCGCGTGCCAGGTGGCGCGGGCACTCGGCGCGGCTGCGGTGGTGCTCGCGGTCCCGGTGGCTCCGCCGTCGACCGACCAGGCGCTGCGGGGCGATGCCGACGAGGTGATCTGCCTGGAGATGCCGGACCGTTTCCTGGCGATCGGCGAATGGTATGAAGACTTCTCACAGACCTCGGACGAGGAGGTGGTCGCGCTGCTGCGGGCGGCGCACGCCGGGCAGGGCGCCCCGGCCGGGCAGACGGACGACAGGCAGGAGGAGCAGGTGCGCGAGCGTCAGGCGGACGGGACCCGGGAACAGGTGCCTGACCAGGCGGCGGCCGGTCAAGCGGAACCCGGAACCGGGCACCCTGAGGCTGGCGAGAGCCGCGGCGAGCTTGACGGCCTGGTGGCCATGATGCCGTTCGCGGCTGGTCTCGGCATCGTCCTGGACGCGGCCGTGCCGGGCGAGGTACGGGGCCGGATGGCCTGGGCCCCGGAGCGGTGCACATCCGGCGGCATCCTGCACGGCGGCGTGCTGATGGCCCTGGCCGACAGCCTCGGCGGGATCTGCGCCTTCCTGAACCTGCCGCCTGGCGCGCTGACCGCAACCACGAGTTCGGCCACGGTGTTCACCCGTGCGGTCCGGTCGGGCGCGGTGACCGCGGTCACCCGGCCGCTGCACGTGGGCCGGACGGTGATCGTGGTGCAGACAGACCTGACCGACGACGCTGGGCGGCGGGTGGCGCAGGTGACCCAGACCCAGGCGGTGCTCGCCGGGCGAGGCTGACCACTGCGGCTCAGGTCCGCGGCGGCTCAGGCTCCGGGGATCTCACTGCCGCATTGCGTGCAGGTGGTCGGCGGCTCGGACTCGGCCACGGCGCCGCAGGCCTGGCAGACCTTTGGCAGCAGGCAGGCCGGATCGCCGGGCCGGTCGTCCGGATCGAGCCGCCATGGCCGGGCTGCCCGCCGCAACTCCGCGGCGGCGCGTCCTTCCTCGTCGCCGCTCATCGGGCCCTCCGCAGGCATCCGGCCAGGACGGCGGCCTGGCTGTGCTCGACGTCTCTGGTCGCGGTGAGCAGGGTCAGTGGCCCGGAATCGGCCAGCTCGCGCAAGTGCGCCAGGGCCTCAGCCCGCTCCGGTTTGCCAAGTTCCGCCACGTAGCGGTCACGGAACTCCGCGAACTTGCCCACCTCGTGACCGTACCAACGGCGCAGTTCGTCGGACGGAGCGACGGCCCGGAGCCACTCATCCACGGCGGCGGCGCTCTTGGCCAGGCCCCTGGGCCACAGCCGGTCGACAAGCACCCGATGCCCATCGGCCGGATCGGGCGGGTCATAGACGCGGCGCACGCGCACTGCGGTTGTTGCCGTCATCGGAGGTGTCCATCACTGCAAGCCAGGCGGTTGGCGACCGAACTAAATCGTAGCACGATATATATAGCCGGCCCGGATGCGGGTCCAGGGTTGCTGTGGGGTGCGGAACATGTGGCGCAAGGACGGGATGGGGCGGGTGAGGGTGGCGCCTACCTGGCGCTACGGTGAGGGGGTGCCCGAGATGTCTGCTGGCGACTTCCAGAACCTGCTGACGTTCCGCACCAGCCTGCGCCGCTTCCTGCACTGGAGCCAGACCCAGGCGCGTGCGGTGGGCCTCACTCCCGCCCAGCACCAGCTTCTCGTGGCGATCAAGGGCCATCCGGGTAACCAGGACCCGACCATCTCGGACCTTGCCGAGTACCTGCTGTTGCGCCACCACAGCGTGGTGGAACTCGTCGACCGGGCTGCCGCCGCGGGGGTGGTCGAGCGGTCCAGGGACACCGAGGACGGCCGGCTGACCCGGGTGGCGCTCACCCCCGACGGTGAGGCACGGCTGAGCCGCCTCGGCCCCGCGCACCTCGATGAACTGCGCAACCTAGCACCGGTGCTCGACCACCTCGTCAGCGACTGGGCGGCGCACGCCGAGAAGGAGCCCGCCGAGGGATCCGGCTAGCGATCTTTGGTCGCGAGGCGGCCGTGCGGCCGGACTTTCGTGACCTGCACGACGGGTGAGGGGTTGGGCCTGGGCTATTAGACGCGGGTTCTATCGCCGCAGGCGTCGAGCCAGAGGTCGCCTGGCAGGGCTAGGAGGCGTTGCAGGGTGGGCCGGTCGAGCTCGGCGGCATGTTCTGATTGACGGTGGCGTGATGCCTGTGTCAATATCGCTGCTCACAAGTGCGGGTACTTCGACCTTCCGTGCAACGCTCCCCGCTGCTGCACGCCTTAGCAACGGTTACCCGCGCCATCTAGGCGGCTGACCGCCGGTGGGGGGAGACAGTGATGGCCGGAAGGTTGCATGCGCGAGGTGTTGCGACCGTTCTCGCGGCGGGCGCTGCGATTGTGGGCTTGCTAGGCGGCGTCGCGGTCGCACCCGCGGCGGCCCAGCCGATGGTGTTGCGCACCGTGCCGACGGTCACCGGGGTGTCACCCGCGTCTGGCCCGACCATCGGCGGGACTACGGTCACCATCACCGGGACCGTCTTCACCGCCGGTGCGACGGTCGACTTCGGCGCCAACGCCGCCACTAACGTGCAGTTTGTGTCCTCGACTGTCCTCAAGGCGACCAGCCCGGCGGCGGCGGCCGTCGGCAAGGTCGACGTCACGGTGACCACGGCTGGCGGCACCAGTGCCACCTCCGCGCTCGACCAGTTCAGCTATACCGGGCCGACGGTCACGGGGGTGTCGCCCGCGTCTGGCCCGGCGGCCGGCGGGACCGTGGTCACCATCACCGGGACCGGCTTCACCGCCGCCGCGACGGTCAAGTTCGGCGGCACCGCCGCCACCCCCGTGACGTTTGTGTCCTCGACCGTTCTCAAGGCGACCAGCCCGGCGGGCACCGTCGGCACGGTCGACGTCACGGTGACCACGGCCGGCGGCACCAGCGCCCTCTCGGCGGCGGACCAGTTCAAATACCGCGCCGAGCCGACGGTCACCGGGGTGTCGCCCGCATCCGGCCCAACAGCTGGCGGGACCGTGGTCACCATCACCGGGACCGGCTTCACCAGCACCGCGACGGTCGCCTTCGCGACCGGTCATGCTGCCACCAACGTGCAGTTCGTGTCCTCGACCGTCCTCAAGGCGACCAGCCCCGCGGGCACCGGCACGGTCGACGTCTTGGTTACCACGACCGGCGGCATCAGCGCCATCTCGGCGCTGGACAAGTACAACTACAGCACCTCGACCGCGCCGACGGTCACCGGGGTGTCGCCGGCGTCTGGCCCAACAGCTGGCGGGACCGCGGTCACCATCACCGGGACCGGGTTCACCGCAGCCGCGACGGTCAAGTTCGGTGGCACTCCTGCCACCGTCGTGACGTTTGTGTCTTCGACCGTTCTCAAGGCGACCAGCCCGGCGGGCACCGCCGGCACGGTCGACGTCACGGTGACCACGGCCGGCGGCACCAGCGCCCTCTCGGCGGCGGACCAGTTCAAATACCGCGCCGAGCCGACGGTCACCGGGGTGTCGCCCGCGTCTGTCCCGGCGGCCGGGGGGACCGTGGTCACCATCACCGGGACCGGGTTCACCGCCGCCGCGACGGTCAGCTTCGG
>DASXKD010000037.1:0-3783 GCA_036497045.1 Streptosporangiaceae bacterium
ATGACCGGCAAGGCCATCGTCCGGACCGGAGCCAAGACCCAGGGGCAGGGGCACGAGACGACCTGGGCGCAGATCGTCAGCCACGAACTCGGCATACCGGCCGAGGACATCGTGGTCGAGGAGGGCGACACCGACACCGCCCCGTTCGGCATGGGCACCTACGCCTCACGCAGCACGCCCGTCGCCGGGGCCGCGGTCGCGATGGTGTCCCGCAAGATCCGGGCCAAGGCCCGCAAGCTCGCCGCGCACCTGCTCGAGGTCTCCGAGGAGGACGTCGAGTGGGAGCTTGGCCGGTTCTACGTGCGCAGCGCGCCCAGCCGGGGCGTGACGATCCAGGAATGCGCGATCGCCGCCTACAGCAACATGCCCGACGGCATGGAGCCCGGCCTGGAGAACACCGCCTTCTACGATCCGCCCAACCTCACCTGGCCGTTCGCCGTGTACATCGTCACGGTCGAGGTGGACCCGGAGACCGGCGTCTGGGACGTGCTGAACATGGTCGCGGTCGACGACTGCGGCGTGCGCATCAACCCGATGATCGTCGAGGGCCAGATCATGGGCGGCCTGACCGAGGCCTACGCCATGGCGAACATGCAGTTCATCACGTTCGACGCGGAAGGCAACTGCGTCGGCTCGAACTACATGGACTACCTGCTGCCGACCGCGTGGGAGACTCCCGGCTTCGAACTGCACAGCGAGGTTGTCACGCCGTGCCCGCACCACCCGATCGGGGCCAAGGGCATCGGCGAGTGCGCGGCCGTCGGCGGCCCGGCGGCCTTCGTCAACGCGGTGATGGACGCGATCTCCGGCACCGGGGTGCGCAACATCGACATGCCGCTGCTGCCCGACCGGGTCTGGGAGGCCCTGACCTACCAGCGCGACGTGTCCGGTGCCCCGCCGGTCCGCTCGGGCGATTGAGCGGGAGCGCCCGCGAGGGAGAGGCGGACATGGACGGTTGGGAGATCCTGAAACAGGCCGCTGAGCTGGAACGGCGCGGGCAGGAATTCGCGCTGGCCACGGTGGTCTGGCGGCAGGGCCCCTCGTCCAGCCAGCAGGGTGCCCGCGCGATCATCACGGCCGAGGGCGAACTGCACGGCTGGATCGGCGGGGCGTGCGCGGAACCGACGGTGATCCGCGAGGCCCAGCGGGTGATCGCGGACGCCACGCCCCGGCTGCTGCTGCTCGGCAGCCCGGACCAGTTCGGCGCGGCGGTCCCCGACGGGATCACCGTGGTGCCCATCTCCTGCCAGAGCGAGGGCGCGCTCGAGGTCTACATCGAACCGGTGGTGCCCGCGCCGCACCTGGTCATCGTGGGCCGCTCACCGATGGCGCACACCCTGGCCGACCTGGCCCGCGCGCTGAACTGGCGCACCGAACTGGTCGCGGGCGAGGATTTCACCGCTGCCGATGCCCACGAGCAGTCGATGGTCATCGTGGCCACGCAGGGACACGGCGACGAAGAGGCCGTCGAGCAAGCGACCGCCGCCCGCCCCGCCTACCTCGGCCTGGTCGGCTCGCGCCGCCGTGGTGCCGCGGTGCTCGGGTATCTCGCCGACCGGGGCCTGCCCGCCGACCAGCTCGACCGGGTGCACGTCCCGGCCGGGCTGGACCTGGGTCACATCACCCATCAGGAGATCGCCGTCGCGATCATCGCGGAGCTTGTCCAGCTCCGCGCATCCGGAGCCCTGGCGGGGGCGGCCGGGGCAGCCCCCGCCAGGAAAGCCTCGGCGGCTCCCGCCGGCAACGCCGCGCCGCCCGCTGTCGCCACGGCCGGGCGGGCGCCGGCCGAGGCGGTCGACCCGGTCTGCGGGATGACCGTGGCCGCCACGGCCGCCAGCCACCCGCTGGCCCACCACAGCGTGACCTACTACTTCTGCTGCACCGGCTGCCGGCGGAAGTTCGAGCTGGATCCGGCTGCCTATGTGACAAGGGAAACCCGATGCTGATCAAGAACGAGTTCCAGGTAGCGGCGCCCGTCGACAAGGTCTGGCAGTTCTTCGGCGACATCCCGCAGGTCGCCGCCTGCCTGCCGGGCACCGAATTGACCGACGACCTCGGCGGCGATAAGTACGAGGGCCGGGTGGCCGTCCGGATGGGCCCGGTCCGGCTTCTGTTCGCCGGGAAGGCCGACATCACCGAGCGGAACGAGGCGGCCAAGCGCATCGTGGTGAATGCGACCGGCGCCGAGGAAAAGGGCCGCGGCCAGGCCAGCATGGTGGTCACCGCGACGTTGGCATCGGCCGGCCGCGGCACCAAGGTCAGCGTCGCCCAGGACCTGCAGCTCTCCGGCGCCGCGGCGCAGTACGGGCGGGGGATGATCTCCGACGTCACCGCCGTGCTCATGCGGGACTTCTCGGTCAACCTCGCCGACCGGATCGACCGGGCGCAGCGCGGTGAGGCGGTCACCGGACCGGCCACCGCTGCCAGCCCGGCGAGCGGTTTCACGCTGGGCATGCGCGCCGCGGTGATGGCGCTGCGCCGGGTGTTCCGCCGTTTCTTCGTCCCCTACCAGGCAGCGAGCTGAGGAGAGAAGAGCCATGGTCTTGTGGTGGATCGGCAACGCCATCCTGTTGCTTGTCGTGTTTCCTGTGGTCATCTTCCTGCTCAACCGCGTGCTCGCCGCGGTGGAGCGGATCCGCGCCGCGACCGACGACGTCCTCGCCGGCGGGGTGGAACTCGTCGGTGAGCTGACCGTCGTCCCCGACGGGCTGGCCGTCACCGACAGCACCGTCCATCAGGTATCCGTCGGGGCGGTCCGGTACGCGGGCTCCGTCGCCAAGCTTCTCGGCTGAAAGGGAGACGCGCCATGCCAGCAGCCGCCTGGGCAACAATCGTCATCTCCGCGCTGATCATCGCGATCACCGCGGTGGGCCTGCTCCGGGTCATCTTCCACCTGCGGGCGATCCGCAAGACGCTCGTCGCGACCACCGGCGGCGTGCAGGCGGTCGCACAGCTCACCAGCACCGTGCCGGACCGGCTCACCTCGGTCAACGCGAGCCTGAAGCCGGTGCGCGACTTCTGCGAAACGGTCTGAGGCCGGGGATAGGGAGCCCTTGATGCAACCACATGCTGTCCTTGCCGCCGGGACCTCGACCACCGGCTGGGTGGTGGGCTACACGATCGGCATCGTCGTCGTCCTGGTCGTGGTGGCGCTGGTCGTGCCGATCCTGCTGCTGGCCCGGGCGATCGGCAACGAAGCCCCGAAGGTCAACGACGCGCTGACCGAGGCGGTGCACAACACCGCGCCGCTGGGCGCACTGCGCACCACGATCGACTACGCGGTGACCATCATCGGCGGCCTGCAGCGCGGCCGCGCGAGGCTGGGTGATGACAATGCATGACCTGGCCATGTCCTCGACCGAGCACAACCTCTGGCTGACCGCCAACATCCTCGGCCTCGTCGTGGTGGTCGCGGTCGCCGCCCTGCTCAGCCTGCTCATCTGGCTGGTGCGGAGAATCGACAGCCGGGTGGTGCAGGTGCGGGACACGCTCAAGGCCGCGGCGGCCAACACCGCGGACGCCGCGCTGATCCCGCAGGTCGCCGACGGCGTGGAGTTGGTGCTCGCGGAGGGCCTCAAGCACCATTTGTTCCTCGGCCGCGTGCTCGGAAAGGTCAAGTCATGACCGGGCTGGTCGTCTTCACGGTCGTCGACATCGTCCTGCTGATCGCCGGGCTGGCGTTCTACCTGTTCTGGGTCGGGTCGCTGCTGGGCCGGGTCGCCACCAACCTGGAGGAGTGCGCGGGCACGATGCCGGAGATCGTGGGCCACGCCAAGCTGATCG
>DASXKD010000038.1:0-5823 GCA_036497045.1 Streptosporangiaceae bacterium
GTGTCCGCGATCGCCGGCGAGCTGGGCGGCGAACTGGCCGCCCTGGACGTCAACCCGCTGATCTGCGGCCCGGCCGGCGCGGTCGCCGTGGACGTGCTCGTGGAGCCGCGATCTTCATGATCACGTGAGTTTGTCCATCAATACGATGAACAGACTCACGCGGTCATGGTCGACGGGTCAGCGGTGCACGGCGGCTAGCAGGGCGGCGTAGCAGTGGACCAGTTCGGCACGTTCCCCGGCGATGAGCGGGCTGTCCGGGTCACGCCCCGCGGCGACCCACCGGTCGGAGAAGTCCATCGCCCGCGCCCGGTGCTGCGCGGCGGAGCGGACCGCCTCCTCGCCAGTGTCGTACACGTAGGCGTACAGCCGGGCCAGCGCGGTGACCAGGGGCCCGTCGTCGCTGCCCCGCTCGTACTGGTGCTCCCGGTGGGCCGCCCACCAGTCCACCTCCAGCCTGGCCGCGCGGGCTGGGTCGGCGGGCACGCCGTGGGTGAGCAGCAGCAGTGCGTAAAACCGGGCCATGCACCGGCGGGCACCGTCCGGATCCCCGGGGTTGGGTGCCCAGAGCTGGTTGGCCCGCAGCACCAGCCAGGCCCCGTGGCAGGTGCGCAGCCAGTCCATGCCGAACGTGCCGTGCACCACCCGTAGCGAGGACACCAGGAACCGGGCCCACTGCCTGCGGTAGTAGGTGACCCACAGGTCGGTCTCCAGGCTGCCGACCTCGACCGGGTCGAAGGACAACAGCGCGCTCGCGCCGGGGCGGCGCGCCAGCGGGCCGTGCGGGAGAAGGCCGCCCGCCGTGCGGCCGCCGCGGGCCGGCCGGTGACCTTCGCGGGCCGGCCGGTGGCCCTCCTGGGCCGGCCGGTGACCCTCCTGGGCTGGCCAGTGACCCACCAGGGCCGGCCGGTGGGCGCCGCCGGCCAGCCGGACCCCGAAGCCGCCGGCCGCCAGCCGGAGCAGCACCGGGCCGGGCCGTTCCAGGTCGGCCACCCGCCGGCCGCACAGCTTCTCGAGCTCGGCGAGGCGGCCCGCGTAGCTGTCCGGGCCGGCTGTGCGCGCCTTGGACAGTTCCAGGGCATTGGCCCACACCTTGGCGCGGGACTCGCGCAGGAAGCGCCGGGTGGCCACCCGGTTCAGCGGCTGCAGCACCCGGTCCTGCCAGGTCGCGGCCGGGTCGAGCCGCTGGAGTTCAGCGTCTTCCGCGCCGACCCGGACGGCCAGCACCTCGTCGATCCTGCGGTGGTCCGCCTCCCGGAGGGCACGCACCTGCGGGTCGCCGAACTCCGCGTCGCTGATCACCGCGAGCAGCGCCTGGGGCAGGTCGTAGTTGATGTGGGCGTTCATGCCGAGCAGGACGTGCCGGACCGCCGGCAGGTCCGGCGTGGCCGCGGCCACGCCGAAGGCCACTGCCCACGGCTCGGGCACCGGCTCGCCGCGCCGGCCGGAGTCCAGGGCGTCCAGGTACAGCCGGGCGAAGGCGACGTCCCAGCGGTCCACCCACCCGGGGTCGGCGAAGGCCCCGTCGCGCAGCGCCTGCGCCACCGCCTCGGTGGTGCGCAGGTAGGTCGCGTGGAAGGCCAGCCGGGCATCGCCGTCCCGGCGGAGTTCCTCCGCCAGGACGGTCATCCGTTCGATCACATCGTCGATGCCCATGACCGGTCCCCCAAAGGGACCCTGTGGGATCGGCGCCGCCGGAGAGCTTAACGGAAAGGTCAATAAAGGACGTACAGCTTGCGGATCGTCTCGTGGATCTGCCACGTGCCGCTCCAGCCGCGCGGGAAGACCGCACAGTCGCCGGTACCGACCTCCTGTGGCGCGCCGCCGTCCGGGGTGACCGTCATCCGGCCCGCCAGGATGTACACGGCCTCGTGCGTCTCCAGGGTCCAGTGCGACGGCCCCGGGGTGCACTCCCAGACCCCGACCTCCTGGTCGCCGTCGGACCACAGCGTCACGCCCGAGGTCTGCATAGGCGCTGCGTCTTCTCCGGCCGGGGTCGCCTCGGCCAGCGGTCCCCAGTCCTCCAGGTCACCGGCGATCGCGGCGGCGGCCAGGAACGGCGTGCCGGGAAGGGCTTGTGTCATGGTCGGGTGTTCCTCTCTTGGTAACGGTGCGCGGGGCGGGGAAGGTATGCGGGCCGGTCAGGTGACGGTGAGCTTGCCTGGCGCCTGGCCCGGCGCCATCTCGGGGAACGGCAGGGCGACCGGGTCGGCGGCGAGCCTGCTGCGCCCCCGCTCGTCGAACCGGTCCAGGCCGAGATTGGTGGTGTCCACCACGTCGCTGGTGCCGGTCAGGGCGATGTCGGCGGCGGTGCGGGCCACCGCGGGGCCCCACATCATCCCGGCGCCGCCCGCGCTGGCCACGGTGACCCCGGCGACCGGGCCGTCCGGGCCGAGCGCCGGCCCGATGATCGGCAGGTGGTCGGGGGTGTAGTCAATGGTGGCCGCCCAGACGCGGCGCAGCCCGAGGCCCGCGGTGACCGGCACGAGCTCCTCCAGCCTGGCGCGCATCCTGGCCAGGTAGTCGTAGTCCACGCTCCGGTTCTCCCCCGGCGGCTCCTGCGGGTTGCTCATCCCGAACAGCAGGCCGCCCTCTTCGGGCCGCCAGTACAGCCCGGCGTGCAGGTCGAAGACCATGGGCACCCGGGACCGGTGCAGGTCGGGGTGCTGCTCGGTGACCGCGACCTGGTGCCTGACCCCGCCGGCCGGGATCCGGATCCCCGCCAGCGCGCCCACCTGCGCCAGCTTGGGGCCGCCGGTGAGCACGACCAGGGGCGCGCGGATACCGCCGTCGCTGGTCGTCACCCCGTGTACTGCGCCGCCGTCGGTCAGCAGGCCGCGGAAGGCCACTCGCTCGGCGACCGTGACTCCGCTCCGCAGCAGAGCCACGGTGTAGGCGGCCACGTTGCGCGGCGGGCTGATGAACCCGTCGTCGGCGCAGAACGTGCCGCCCAGTGTCTGCCCGGGGGCCAGTGCCGGGTTGACCGCGTCCACCTCGTCCGGGTCCAGCCAGACCGCGCCGATCCCGAACTGCGCTTGCATGGCCAGCCGCTGCCTGGCTGCCTCGACTTCGGCTGTGGTGAAGCACGGCAGCAGGTAGCCCTGGCTGACGAAACCCGAGTCGGTGCCGAGCTCCGCCTGCTGCCCGAGGTAGAAGCGGCGAGACCAGATGCCCAGGCGCACCGCCTCCGGGGTGCCCCCCTGCATCCGGACCACGCCCGCGGCGCGGCTGCTGGCGCCCTGGCCGAGCACGCCCTTCTCGATCAGTACGACGCGCTCCAGGCCCGCCGTGCGCAGGAAGTAGGCGCACCACGCGCCGACCGTCCCGCCGCCGACCACGACCGCGTCCGCGGTATCCGGAAGGGCAGGTGAAGGCATTGGCACGAGCACGATGCTGGCATAAACTGAACATTCAGTCAAGACTGGCGGAAGGCCGAGGCCGCGTGACGGAGGAACGGGACCGCAGGCCACCGGGGGGTCCGGGGTCGCGCCCCCGGGCCAACGGGCCAAGGCCGCGTGACGAAGGAACGGGACCGCAGGCCAGCGGTGGTTCCGGGGGTCCCCCCGGACCAACAGCGCCCGTCGAGGCGCCCTCACGCACCGGAGGAACGATCGCATGTACGGGCTGACCGAGTCTGACCTTGACCTTCAGAAGCGGGCCGCGGCGTTCGCGGACGAGCTGATCCCGTTCGAGGTCACCGCCGAGCTGGCCGACGGCGAGCTGCCCCCCGAGGTGACCGCCGCGCACGCCGCGCGCGCCCGCGAGCTGGGGCTCTGCGCCACCAACATGCCCGCCGAGCTCGGCGGCGGCGGGTGCACCGCACTACAGCAGGTGCTGGTACAGGAGCAGGCCGGGCGGGTCACCAACGCCCTGGGTTGGGTGGCCGCCACTCCCCCGTCCTGGCTGCCGGCCGTGGCCACCGAGGACCAGATCGAGCGGTATGTGCGCCCTGCCGTGCGGGGCGAGCGGGAGGAGTGCTACGCGATCACCGAGGAGGGCGCAGGCTCGGACGTGGCTGCGATCGAGGCGACCGCCCGCCGAGACGGTGACGGTTACCTGCTGAACGGCACTAAGTGGCACGTCACCTCCTACAACACCGCCGACTTCGCCTTCTTCCAGGCCAAGCTGGACGGCGGCGCGCACCATGGCGAGCATGCGATGTTCCTGGTGGACCTGCCCAGCCCCGGTGTCAGCGTGGTGCGAACACCGGCTTATACGCACACGATCAGCCATCACCACCCGATCGTCGCGTTCACCGACGTGCGGGTCCCCGCCGCCAACCTGATCGGCGCGGAGGGGGACGGCATGTCCTTCGCCTACGAGTGGTTCCGGTTCGAGCGGCTGATGGTGGCGGCCCGGTGCCTGGGCGCCGCAGGCCGGCTGACCGAGGAGATGACCGCGTTCGCCCGCGAGCGGCGGGCCGGCGGCCGGCCGATCAGTGAGTACGGCCTGGTCGGGGGGATGCTCGCGGACAGCATGACGGAACTGTTCGCGGCCCGTGCGCTGCTCTACGAGACGGCCAGGGGCATCGATGCGGGCGTGGACGTGAAGGTCTCGCACGCGCAGTGCTCCATGGCCAAGCTGTACTGCTCCGAGATGGCCGGCCGGGTCGCCGACCGGGCCGTCCAGGTGTTCGGCGGGCGCGGCTACATGCGGGAGAACGTGGCCGAGCGGTTCTACCGCGAGCTGCGGGTGGAGCGGATCTGGGAGGGCACCAGCGAGGTCCAGCGCGCGATCATCGCCAGCCAGATGGTCAAGCGCGGGCCGTTGTCTTTGGCCTGAGCCCGCGCTCGGGGATGCCCAGGGTCCAGGCGCGCTCACCCTGGTAGCCGCGGGCGACCATCGTGACGAACTGGTAGACCGCGTCCTCGTCGGGTGACAGCGGCCCGGGCACGGCGTGCGGGGAGCTGAGCCCGCGCTGCACCGACTCGCACGCCTGCCAGTCCTGCCGGTTGGTGATGTCCCAGAACTCGATCGCATACCCGGGGTCGAACCCGGGCTGGGCCAGCGACTCGGGAGCGAAGGCCCAGGTGCACTCGATCTTGGTCCGGTTGGGCGCCAGCGGGATCATCTTGTGCATCATCACGTAGTCCGGATGCAGGCTGAGCAACAGGTTGGGGAAGACGCCCACGTAGATGACCGTCCTCAGCCCGGTCGCGTCCAGCCCGCGCAGCGGTACCCCGGAACTCGTCCCGTCCAGGGACATGGTCGCCATGCCGTCACGCAGGTCCATCCAGCCGCCGACCCAGATCCCCGGCGCGGAATAGTTCTCCCCGCTCTTGGGCGGGCTCACCGTGCACAACTGCGGGTGGATCGACGGGCAGTGGTAGCACTCGTGGTAATTCTCGGTCAGGATCTTCCAGTTGGCGGCCGAGTCGTAGTCGTGCTGCCCGGCCACCACCAGCCGCTCCATCTCGTACGGCGCGACGTGTTCCTCGAGGCTGCCCAGGCAGTCCGCGAGCGGGCCGGCCTTGCCCGACTCGTCCACGAACACCAGGCCGTGCCACTCGGTGACCGGCAACTCGTGCAGGCCCCACTCGGCGGCCGCGAATCCCGGCCGGTTCTTGAAGCCCGCCGCCGCCCGCAGGCCGCCGTTCAGCCCGTACGTCCAGGCGTGATAGGGGCAGATGATCACCTTGTGCTGCGCGGACGCCCCGCACGGGAGCAGTTCATGGCCCCGGTGACGGCAGGTGTTGGCGAACGCGCGGAGAACCCCGTCCTCGGCGCGGGTCAGCAGGACGCCGCCCGTGCCGAGCGACTCGGCGCGCATGTCGCCCGGGCTGGCCACCTGATCACTGCGGCCGGCATAGACCCAGCCGCCGCCAA
>DASXKD010000039.1:0-12653 GCA_036497045.1 Streptosporangiaceae bacterium
GCAGGCCTTCCCCGACGTGGCGCAGGCCTGGCGGCGACGGTTCCGGCACGTGCTCGTCGACGAATACCAAGACACCAACCATGCGCAGTACGTGCTGGTGCGAGAACTGGTCACCACCGAGCCGGGCAGCGGTCTGCTCCCCGGGGAACTCGCCGTCGTGGGGGACGCCGACCAGTCCATCTACGCTTTCCGCGGCGCGACCATTCGCAATATCGAGGAGTTCTCCCGCGATTTCCCCGGCGCCACGGTCATCCTGCTCGAGCAGAACTACCGGTCCACGCAGAACATCCTGGCCGCGGCGAACGCCGTGGTCTCCAGGAACGCCGGGCGGACCCCGAAGCGGCTGTGGTCCGACGCGGGTGACGGACCGCCGATCGTGGGTTATGTCGCGGACAGCGAGCACGACGAGGCGGCGTTCGTGGCCGAGGAGGTGGACCGGCTCACCGACGAGGGCGAAGCCACGCCCGGCCAGGTGGCCGTGTTCTACCGGATGAACGCACAGTCCCGGGTCTTTGAAGAGGTGTTCATCCGGGCCGGGCTGCCGTACAAGGTGGTCGGCGGCGTGCGCTTCTACGAGCGCCGCGAGGTCCGTGACCTGCTCGCCTACCTGCGGCTCATCGCCAACCCCGGCGATGAGGTGTCGCTGCGGCGGATTCTGAACGTGCCGCGGCGCGGAATCGGCGATCGGGCCGAGGCGAGCGTGGCAGCGCTGGCGCAGCGGGACCGGCAGAGCTTCGCCGCCGCCCTGGCCCGGCCGGCCGACGTGCCGGGGCTGGCCACAAGGTCAGCGAAGGCGATCGAGGCGTTCAACGAACTGATCGCGGGCTTCCGTGCCGCCGAAGCCGCCGGGATCCCGGTCGCCGACCTGGCCGAGATGGTGCTTGACCGCTCGGGGTATCTGGCCGAACTGCAGGTTTCGGAGGATCTCCAGGACGCCGGGCGCATCGAGAACCTGAACGAACTGGTCTCCGTGGCGCGCGACTTCGACGCGACGGGCGTCCAGGCGGGCCTGGCCGACCCGGACGATGCGGACGGCACCGGCCCACGGCCTGGCACCCTCGCGGACTTCCTTGAGCGGGTGTCACTGGTCGCGGACGCCGACCAGATTCCCGAGGGGGAGGACCACGGCGGCGTGGTCACGCTGATGACCCTGCACACCGCCAAGGGGCTTGAGTTCCCCGTGGTGTTCCTCACCGGCATGGAGGAGAACGTCTTCCCGCACCAGCGCTCGATGGGCGACGACAAGGAACTTCAGGAGGAACGGCGGCTGGCCTATGTTGGGATCACCCGGGCCGAGCAGCGGCTCTACCTGACCAGGGCACTGACCCGGGCCTGGTGGGGGCGGCCGGAGTACCACGCGCAGTCCCGGTTTCTCGGTGAGATCCCGGCGCACCTGATCGAGTGGCGCCGTGACGAGAGCACCGCAGCCGCGCCCGCCTCGCAGCGCCTGGCGCGGCGGCCGGGCGTGCGCTCGCCCGGTAACCGGCGCGTGCCATCCCTGTCCCCGGGCGACAAGGTCACCCACGACGCCTACGGTCTTGGCACGGTCGTCTCGGTGCAGGGCTCCGGTGACGACCCCGAGGCGAAGATCGACTTCGGCGGCGACTATGGCATCAAGCACCTGGTGCTGCGGTACGCGCCCATCGAAAAGCTTTGACCTCCAAACCCCGGCCCGAAGGCCGGGGTTTCCCGTCTGTCACGCCGGGGTTCGGGGTGACTTCGGGTGGGTTCCTGCTTCGCCGCGCTGCGCCAGGGCCAGCCCTGGTCTTACCTGCGCTCTGCAGGCTGTCACCGCCAGCCCGGCGGCCTTGGCGACGTTGACCGCCGCGTTGACGTCCCGGTCCAGCCACACCTCGCACCCCCGGCATCGCCATGTGCGAACGTGCAGTGGCTTGGGACCGTCTTTCACCCCGCAAAGTGAGCAGGTTTGCGAGGTCGGCTGGAACCGACCGATCTTGATGAAGTTGCGCCCGTGCAGCCGGGCCTTGTACTCCAGCATGCCCACGAACGACGCCCACCCGGCGTCCTTGACGATGGTAACGCTGGAGGGCTCGGACGGGAGGGGCCGGGACCAGCGGACCGGCACGTCCCCGATCTTCGGCAGCCGCAGCTTCCCGTTGGGGAGCACGCGGAAGCGGGCGTTTGCGGTGAACCGGATGGCCTGCCGGTGATCCTTGCGGGACCGGAACCTTGGCCTACCCACCTTCGGGCCCTTGCGGGTGCCGTTGATAGAGGCGAAGAAGTTCCGGTATGAGGCATTCAGGTCGGCTAATGCCTGTTGGAGCACCACCGAGGACACCTCGGTTAGCCACGCCCGCTCTTGGGTGGCCTTGGCCGCTGTCAGCCAGGCCGACAGATCGCGGTTGGTGACGTATGGTTCCCCCGGCTGCATGGCCGGGCCTGGTGCTGCCGGGTCCCGCCACCGCCTCCCGGCCACGGCGGGCCTTCGTAGCATGGGTACGTTGCGGGTGGTGGCCATCCAGCCGCGCAGCCCGTCGGGAGGCAATCATGGGAACCATCCGGGTGGTCATCGCCAAGCCGGGCCTGGATGGGCACGACCGCGGTGCCAAGGTCGTGGCCAGGGCGCTCCGCGACGCGGGGGTCGAGGTGATCTACACCGGCCTGCACCAGACCCCGGAGCAGATCGTGGCCACCGCCCTCCAGGAGGACGCCGACGCGATCGGCCTGTCGATCCTGTCCGGTGCGCACATGACCCAGTTCGGCAAGGTGCTGGAGCTGCTGGCCGAGCGTGATGCCACGGACATCACGGTATTCGGCGGCGGCATCATCCCCGATGCCGACATCGCCGAACTGGAGCGGATGGGCGTGGCGAAGATCTTCACTCCGGGCGCCGCCACCCACGAGATCGTCGGCTGGGTCAAGTCCTCCCTGGGCCAGCCCCACCCCGCCTGACGCATCCCACACCGCCCCGGCCGCCCAGCAGCCCCGGCCGCGTAGTCCCGCGCCGCGCGCCGCGGGACGTCTCGCGGCCCAGCCGCACCCCACGCCTGTTGATGATCATGGGGATATGGCCCTCCCGCGGGGCCATGGCAGCCAAATCCTCATGATCACGAACGGATTTTGGTGGGGCGGGGCGCGTTGGCGGGTCTGTGGTTCGTGGGGCGGCGGCGTTGGTGGCGGGGGAGGGGTTGGTGGTGCGCGGGCTGGAAGAGTGAGCAGATAGGCTTCCGTGCGGAATCCAGCCGGACCGAGGACGGATAACAGTGGACCTGTTTGAGTTTCAGGCGAAGGAACTATTCGGGGAGTACGGCGTTCCCGTGCCGCAGGGACGCGTCGCTCGCACGCCTGAGGAGGCCCGCGCGATCGCCGCGGACTTCGCGACCGCCGGTACCCCGCGTGTGGTGGTGAAAGCCCAGGTCAAGACCGGTGGGCGGGGCAAGGCGGGCGGGGTCAAGCTGGCCGAAGGCCCGGACGAGGCGCAGGCCAGGGCGCAAGAAATCCTCGGCATGGACATCAAGGGCCACACGGTGCACGCGGTTCTCGTCGAAGAGGCCAGCGACATCGCCCGGGAGTTCTACCTGTCCTTCCTCGTGGACCGGGCCGCACGCACCTTCACCTCGATCTGCTCGGTGCAGGGCGGCGTAGAGATCGAGGAGGTGGCCCACACCAGCCCTGCCGCGGTCGCCCAGGTGGTAGTGGATCCGCTCACCGGGGTCGACGGGGCGAGGGCCGCCGAGATCGTGTCCGCGGGTGGCCTGCCGGCCGAGGCCGTGGCGGGCGCCGCTGCGGCCGCCGAGCGGCTGTGGGCGGTGTTCGCCGATGAGGACGCGACGCTGGTCGAGGTCAACCCGCTGATCATGACCAACGACGGCCGGGTCGTCGCCCTGGACGGGAAGGTCACCCTCGACGACAACGCGGCCTTCCGGCAGGATCACGAGCGCTTCGCCGACCCGGGAGACGCGGATCCGATCGAGGCCAGGGCCAGGGCGAAGCACCTCAACTACGTCAAGCTCGAGGGCGAGGTCGGCATCATCGGCAACGGCGCGGGCCTGGTGATGTCCACCCTGGACGTGGTCGCGCAGGCGGGCGAGGCCTTCGGCGGTATCCGGCCCGCGAACTTCCTCGACATCGGCGGCGGTGCCTCAGCCGAGGTGATGGCCGACGGCCTGGAAATCGTGCTGTCGGACCCCAGCGTGCGCAGCGTGCTCGTCAACGTGTTCGGCGGCATCACCTCGTGTGACGAGGTGGCGAACGGCATCGTGTCGGCGCTGGGCATGCTCGGTGCGCGCGGCGAGCAGGTGACCCGCCCGATCGTGGTCCGGCTGGACGGCAACAACGCCGCTGAGGGGCGGGCGATCCTGGACGGGGCGGGGCTGGCGGTGGTCGAGCGGAACGACACCATGGACGGTGCCGCCCGCCGCGCCGCAGAACTAGCTGCCAGCCCGGCAACCGGCGCGAACCCCACGGGAGCATGACATGGCGATCTTCCTTACCGGCGCGAACCGGATCATGATCCAGGGCATCACCGGGTCCGAGGGCACCAAGCACGGCCGGAGGATGCTCGCGGCGGGCACCACGCTGGTCGGCGGGACCAACCCCCGCAAGGCCGGCCAGACCGTGGACCTCGGTGGCAGCGCCGTGCCTGTGTTCGCCACGGTGGCCGAGACCATGGCGGCGACCGGTGCGGACGTCTCGGTGGTGTTCGTACCGCCGGCCGGTGCCAAGAGTGCCGTGATGGAGGCGATCGACGCCGGGATCCCGCTGGTCGTCGTGATCACCGAGGGCATCCCGGTGCACGACTCGACCGAGTTCTGGGCGTACGCCGGGGCGAAGGGCAACGTGACCCGCATCGTCGGGCCGAACTGCCCGGGCATCGCCTCACCCGGCAAGTCCAACGCGGGCATCATCCCGGCGGACATCACCTCCGAAGGCCGGATCGGGCTGGTGTCCAAGTCGGGCACGCTGACCTACCAGATGATGTACGAGCTGCGTGACATCGGCTTCTCGACCTGCGTCGGCATCGGCGGTGACCCGGTGATCGGGACCACCCACATCGACTGCCTGCGCGCCTTCGCCGACGACCCGGAAACCGACGCGATCGTGATGATCGGCGAGATCGGCGGGGACGCGGAGGAACGGGCCGCCGCCTTCATCGAGCAGAACGTCGCTAAGCCGGTGGTCGCCTACGTGGCGGGGTTCACCGCGCCCGAGGGCAAGACGATGGGCCACGCCGGGGCCATCGTGTCGGGTTCATCAGGCACGGCCCAGGCCAAGAAGGAAGCCCTGGAGAAGGTCGGCGTCCGGGTGGGCCGCACGCCCAGCGAGACGGCGCGCCTTGTCCGCGAGGTCGTGCCCGCCCACTGAACACTGGCCAGCTTCAACAGCCTGCTGGAGGTCGGTGACCCGGTAGAGGCGATGCCCAAGCCCTGGTACACCATCAAGGTCGGCACGGTCACCTACCATCCGAGCGCTATCGCCGGCCTGTCGTGGTTCTCCCGCGCCAGCGTCCACCCAGCAGAACGGCCTGTAATCCTACAAGGGCTATCTGAAGACGTCCAACACCACCTGCTCACGGCTGCCGCGGGCAAACCGGGACCGGGGCAGCCCCGGTCCCGGTTGCTCCCGCCGGGCCGGCGTGGCGGATCAGGTGAACCACGGCGCGGTTGCCAGGATGGAAACGTGACCGCCCCTACCCGCCCCGAGGCCGGGACCCGGCCGGGCCACCCCGCACCGCCACCGGTGCGCGGCGGGACCCGGCCCCTGGTGGTCTCCGGCGCGCTCGCGGCTTCCGTGGTCACGGTCACCGGGCTGGTCATTCTCACGCCCCTGGTGCTGGCCGGGTGGATCGCCGCCCCGCATTCCGGCCTGGGCCTGCCCGGGGTGGTGCGCACGGCGACCTGCCTGTGGCTGGCCGCCCACCACGTGGAGATCACCCTGTCCGGCGCGGGCCGGATCGGCATGCTCCCGCTCGGCCTGGTCCTGATCCCCGGCGCGCTGCTGTGGCGGGCCGGGCGCTGGATGGTCCGTACCGGCGAGCTGACCAAGCTCAGCGATCTCGGGTACGCGGCGCTCGCGCTCGCCGCTCCCTACGCCGCGCTGTGCGGGGCGCTCGCGCTCGCCAGCCGCTCCCGGCTGGCGGCGCCGTCCCTGTTTGACGCGGTCATCGCCGGGTTCCTGCTCGCCCTGTGCGCGGGCGGCCTCGGTGGCGCGCGGGCGCTGGCGCCGTGGCCCCGGCTGTTCCGGCTCATGCCGCCCAGGTCCCGTTCGGTCGTTCTGGGCACCGCTGGGGCGCTCGCCGTGCTGGCCGCGGGCGGGGCACTGCTCGCGGGCGGTTCGCTTGCCGCGCACCTGGGGGAGTACCGGGCAATGGACGCCTCGCTCGCACCGGGGGTCGTCGGCGGGGCGCTGCTCCTCCTCGTTCAGCTCGCCTACGTGCCCAACGCCGTGTGCTGGGCGATCTGCTACTCGCTGGGTCCTGGATTCGCGTTCGGGACCTCGACCGTGATAGCCCCCACCGGGGCGGCGCTCGGGCCGCTGCCGCTGTTCCCGATGCTCGCCGCGCTGCCCACCGGCACCGGCGCAGTCCCCGGCTGGGTTTCGGTCGGCGTGCTCGCCCTGCCCTACCTGGCCGGGGTGGTGGGCGGCATCCTGGTGGCACGTGCCGCGCCCACGCCAGCGGCCGAGCTGGCCCCGCTGTGGGGGTTCGCCTGCGGGGTGGCGACCGGGTGCATAGTCGGCGTGCTCGCGGCGTTCTCCGGCGGGCCGCTGGGCAGCGGCCGGCTCGCCGCGGTCGGCCCTTCGGGCTGGCAGGCGGCCGTGGTAGCCGTTCTGGAGATCGGCGTCTCGGCGGCCGTGGCCACCGGCATCGCCAACTGGCTGAGGGTGCGCAGGGACCCGGAACTCGCTGCCGCGCGGGCTCGCCGCGCCGCGGCCCCGTCGCCCCTGCCAGCCATGCCGGCGGGCATGTCGCCGGACGGATCCGAGGACAGCGGGCACCGGATCTACGTGGACCCGTGGGCCGGGGAGCAGGACGGGCCGCCCGATGACCACCCTCCGCTGGGCCCTGCCATGCTCCCCTGACCCGCAGGCGTGACCCGCGGGCCTGACCCGCGGGAAACGCTCCGGGAGTGCCTAGCCCCGTTCCGCGGCGCGCAGCGAGGAGATCTCCCTGTTCACCGCATGGGTGAACTGGGCCTGGCAGGACTGCTGGGCGGTGGTCGTGCCCGCCCCGCTCAGGCACTGGCCGTACATCGACATCTGCCGTCCGAGCACGATGAAGGCAAGCAGCAGGGCCGAGCTCAGCAGGATGCCGATGCAGGCGATCACGGTCGCGGCGGTCGACCCGTGCGGCCGGGCTGTCCGGCCCCGCCTGGCCCGCGCCAGCGAACTCACCGCCAGCCACATCGCGACGACGCCGGCGAGCAGTGCGTAGGCCACCAGGTAGACCCCGCGCTGCGGGTCGCCGAGCGCCAGCACGCCGGTCAGGCTCAAAAGCGCCACGAGCAGGCCCGCCACCGCGCGCTGCTGCGCGGCCGGCTCGGCGGGCACCATGGCCTGGGGTTTGTCCGTGCGCTGGTCGAAGGGGGGCATCGCTCACCTATTGTGCCCGGCGACGGCCGCTGACCTGTGCGCTTCGGCTATGTGGCACGTGTCACCACGGGCCGCGGCGCGAGCCGCTCGCCCGCACGGGGCCGTTAAGGTGGCTCGCATGGCGGCACGCCTCGTGGTCCTCGTCTCCGGGGCGGGCACCAACCTCCAGGCGCTGCTTGACGCCTGCGCGCACGGTTCCTACGGCGCGGCCGTCGTGGCGGTCGGCGCGGACCGCTCCGGGATCGAAGGGCTCGCGCGGGCGCAGCGGGCGGGGATACCGGTCTTCACCCACCAGGTCCGCGACCACGCTTCCCGGGCCGCGTGGGACCGTGCCCTGGCCCAGTCCTGCGCGCATTACCAGCCGGACCTGGTCATCTCGGCCGGGTTCATGAAGCTGGCCGGCCAGGACTTCCTCGACCGATTCGCCGGGCGCTTTGTCAACACCCACCCCTCCCTGCTGCCCGCCTTCGCCGGCATGCACGCGGTCAGGGATGCGCTCGCCTACGGGGTGAAGGTGACCGGCTGCACGGTGTTCCTCGTGGACGCGGGCACCGACACCGGCCCTGTGATCGCCCAGGCGGCGGTGCCGGTCAGCGAGGATGACGACGTCGCCTCGCTGCACGAGCGGATCAAGATGACCGAGCGCGCCCTGCTGGTCGATACGGTCGGCAGGATGGTCCGGGACGGATGGACGGTGCAGGGCAGGACCGTGCTGGTCGGTCACCACGAAGCAGCGGCGGCGAACCAGGCCCGCCAGGGATGAAGAGGGTCTCCGAAGTGACGAAGGTTCCCATCAAGCGGGCGCTGGTCAGCGTCTACGACAAGACCGGGCTGGCCGGGCTGGCCGGCGCCCTGGCGGCCGCCGGTGTGCAGATCGTCAGCACCGGCAGCACCGCGGCGGCCATTGCTGCGGCGGGCGTGCCGGTGACCGGTGTGGAGGACGTGACCGGGTTTCCCGAATGCCTGGAAGGCCGGGTGAAGACACTGCATCCCGCCGTCCACGCCGGGCTGCTCGCCGATCCCGGCCGGCCCGGGCACGCCGAGCAGCTCGCCGATCTGGGCATCGACACGTTCGAGCTGCTGGTGTCCAACCTGTACCCGTTCGAGGCCACGGTCGCCAGCGGCGCCCCGGCGGCCGAGTGCGTCGAGCAGATCGATATCGGCGGCCCCGCCATGGTCCGGGCGGCCGCGAAGAACCACGCCCGGGTGGCCGTGATCACCGACCCGGCGCAGTACCAGGCGGCCGCCGAGGCAGCCGGCGCCGGCGGCTTCACCCGTGCGCAGCGGCAGCGGCTGGCCGCCGCGGCATACGCGGCCACCGCCCGCTACGACGCCGCGGTCGCGTCCTGGTTCGCCGCCACGTACGCGCCCGACGACATCGCCCGCGAGACCGGCTGGCCGGACCTGGTGTCCGCCGTGTGGACCCGCCGCGAAGTGCTGCGTTACGGGGAGAACCCGCACCAGCGCGCCGCACTCTATGTGCGCCCCGGCGCACCGCCCGGCCTGGCCACGGCCACCCAGCTGCACGGCAAGGCGATGTCCTACAACAACTATGGTGACGCCGCCGCGGCGTGGCGGACCGCGTTCGACTTCGCCGAGCCATGCGTCGCGATCATCAAGCACGCGAACCCGTGCGGCATCGCTATCGGCGCCGACCTGGCCGAAGCGCACCGCAAGGCCCACGCATGCGACCCGGGGTCGGCCTACGGCGGGGTGATCGCGGCCAACGGCGTCGTCACGGCGGCGATGGCGGCCCAGGTCGCGGACATCTTCACCGAGGTGCTCGTCGCACCCGGCTTCGAGGACGCCGCGCTGGAGACGCTCAAGGCCAAGAAGAACCTGCGGCTGCTGCAATGCCCCGCCCCCGGTGCCCCGCCCGCCCCCGGTGCCCCGCCCGGCCCCAGCGCCCCGCCCGGCCCCAGCGCCCCGCCCGGGCCGGGCGGTCCGCAGGTGGAGTGGCGGCCGGTGGACGGGGGCGTGCTCCTGCAGACGGCCGACCGGCTCGATACGCCCGGGGACGACCCGGCCACCTGGGAGCTCAAGGCGGGGCGCGCCGCGTCCGCCGAAACCCTCGCCGACCTGGCCTTCGCCT
Organism: Streptosporangiaceae bacterium; assembly: GCA_036497045.1. Classification (GTDB taxonomy): domain Bacteria; phylum Actinomycetota; class Actinomycetes; order Streptosporangiales; family Streptosporangiaceae; genus DASXKD01. Next base: position 9,644 of record DASXKD010000039.1, read on the forward strand.
GGCGGGCCTGCCGCGCGGCCAAGTCCAACGCCATCGTGCTCGCCGCTGGCGGTGCCACGGTCGGGGTGGGCATGGGCCAGGTCAACCGGGTTGACGCGGCCCGGATCGCTATTGCTCGCAGCGGGCAGCGGTGCCGGGGTGCGGTCGCCGCCAGCGACGCCTACTTTCCGTTCGCGGACGGCCTGCGGGTCCTGGCCGACGCCGGGGCCCGTGCCATCGTCGAACCCGGCGGCTCGATACGCGACGGGGAGGTTATCGCCGCCGCCCAGTCCGCCGGGGTCAGCCTCTACTTCACTGGGACCAGACATTTCTTCCACTGACAAGCCCCGGGCCCCATCCCCGAAGCCGAGAGGGCACCATGAGCATTTCGTTCAGCAGCAAAACCGGGAGTACGCGATGAGCGCGCGCATTCTCGACGGCCGCGCCACCGCCGCCGCGATCAAAGAGGACCTCAGGAAACGGGTGGCCGACCTGGCCGCGGTGGGCCGGACACCCGGGCTGGGCACGGTGCTGGTCGGTGACGACCCGGGCAGCCGCACCTACGTCAACGGCAAGCACCGCGACAGCGTGGAAGTCGGCATTGCCAGCATCCGCCGTGACCTGCCCGCCGACGCCAGCCAGCAGCAGGTCGAGGCGGTCGTCGACGAGCTGAACGCCAACCAGGAGTGCACCGGCTACCTGGTCCAGCTTCCGCTGCCCGCGGGCCTGGACGCCCTCGCCATCCTGCACCGGGTGGACCCGGCCAAGGATGCCGACGGCCTGCACCCGGTCAACCTGGGCAAGCTGGTGCTCGGGGAGGCGGGACCGCTGCCCTGCACACCAAGGGGCATCGTGGAGTTGCTGCGGCGCTACGGCGTCCCGATCGCCGGAGCGGACGTCACCGTGATCGGGCGCGGCATCACCGTGGGCCGCTCGCTCGGCCTGCTGCTGACTCGGCGCAGCGAGAACGCGACCGTCACCCTGTGCCACACCGGGACCAGGGACCTGGCCGCGCACACCCGCGGCGCCGACATCGTGGTGGTCGCGGCCGGCCGGCCGGGCCTGCTCACCGCGGACATGGTCAAGCCGGGCGCCGCCGTGCTTGACGTGGGCATCACCAGGACCGAGGCCGGGCTGACCGGGGACGTCGCGCCCGGGGTCGCCGAGGTGGCCGGTTACCTGGCGCCGATGCCGGGCGGTGTCGGGCCGATGACCAGGGCCATGCTGCTCACGAACGTGGTCGAGGCCGCGGAGCACGCGATTCGACCAGAAAGCTACTAGCAAGTAACATAACAGTGCCGCCGCGGGACAGGCACCCCGCATCGGGCCTGGACGGCCGCGTTTGGCAGTCTTGACCCAGCCCGGGGCAACGCCGGGCGATCACGCGGACAGGGGCAGGAGGTCGGCCACCGGTCATGAACATCGTCGTCTGCGTCAAGCAGGTCCCCGACACGTGGGCGGAGCGCACGCTGCGGCCGGAGGATTCGCGGCTCGACCGTGCGTCCGTCGACGGGGTCATCAACGAACTCGATGAGTACGCGATCGAGGAAGGGCTCCGCCTGGCCGAGGCGCACGGAGGCGAGGTGACCATCCTGTCCATGGGCCCGGAGAAGGCTAGCGAGTCGATCCGCAAGGCGCTGTCCATGGGCGCCGACAAGGCGGTCCACCTGGTGGACGGCGCGCTGGAGGGGTCCGACGCGCTCGCCACTTCGCTGGCGCTGGCCACCGTGCTGCAGCGCACCGGGTTCGACCTGGTCATCCTGGGCTCGGAGTCGACCGACGCGCGGACCGGCCTGCTCGCTGCGATGCTGGCCGAGCGGCTCGGCTGCCCTCAGCTCAGCCTGGCCAGCAAGGTCGAGGTCGACGGGACCGCCATCACCATCCACCGCCAGGCGGACTACGGCTACGACAAGGTCGAAGCCACCCTGCCGGCCGTGGTCAGCGTGGTGGAGAAGATCAACGAGCCGCGGTACCCGTCCTTCAAGGGGATCATGGCGGCCAAGAAGAAGCCGGTCGAGGTGCTGAGCGTCGCCGACGCCGGGATCGACCCCGCGCAGGTCGGCCTGGGCGCCGCCGCGACCGAGGTGGTCAGCTTCAGCAAGCGCCCGCCCCGCGAGGCCGGCACGATCGTCAAGGACGAGGGCGACGGCGGCGTCAAGGCGGCCGAGTTCCTCGCCGCGCAGAAGTTCATCTGACCGGAAAGGCCGCCAAACCGTATGTCTGAGATCCTCGTCCTCGCCGCGCACGACGGTGAGTCGGTCAAGAAGGTCACGCTCGAACTGCTGACCCTGGCCCGCAGGTTCGGCGAACCCGCCGCGGTCTGGCTCGGTTCCGGGGCTGACGGTGCCCGGGAGCGGCTCGCCGAATTCGGCGCCACCAAGGTCTACGTCGCCGGCGGCGACGACATGACGGACTATGTGGCCGGGCCAGCCGCCGAGGTGCTGGCGGCGCTCGTCGCGCAGGCTTCCCCCGCGGCCGTGCTGGTGCCGTCCACGGCCGAGGGCAAGGAGGTGGCCGGCCGGCTCGCGGTCAAGATCGGCTCCGGTGTGCTCACCGACGCGGTCGACCTCGCCCCCGCCGATGACGGCGGCGCCCCGGTCGCGGAGCAGTCCATCTTCGGCGGCGCGATCATCGTGAAGTCGCGGGTCAGTTCCGGCATCCCGATCGTGGCGGTGCGGCCGAACGCGGTACCGCCCGAGGCAGCGCCGGGCGAGGCGGCACTGGAACCGGTCACCGTGGAACTGAGCGGCGCGGCCAAGGGCGCGCTTATCACCGAGCGGGTCACCGCCGAGCGCAGCGAGCGCCCGGAACTGACCGAGGCGTCCATCGTCGTGTCCGGCGGCCGCGGGGTCGGCAACGCGGAGAACTTCGCGCTGATCGAGGGGCTGGCGGACCGGCTGGGTGCGGCGGTCGGTGCGTCCCGCGCGGCCACCGACGCGGGCTGGTACCCGCACCAGTTCCAGGTGGGCCAGACCGGCAAGACCGTGTCGCCGCAGCTTTACCTGGCGGTCGGCATCTCCGGCGCGATCCA